>JAKACW010000014.1 GCA_021821045.1 Pseudomonadota bacterium | reverse complement strand
CGGGAAGCGCTCGCGGCGGCGGCGGATGCGGAACCGAACACCGACACCAACATCCTGTCCGAAGTGCGCCTTTCCGCTTTGGTGTCCCAGCCGGACGGCGCCGAGGATCCCTATCAATTCCTCAAGCACGCTTACACATTGGACGTGGCGGATTTATTTGGCGACGACGCAAAGGAACGCTTCTACGGTTTAGCGCGCTACGCCATCAACTACAGCAATTACTTCGTGGCGAACAAAGCACTGAATCGCCTCGCGAAGTACGACAAAGTGCTCGCGCGCAGCGTAAGGTATGAGGAGCAGTGGCACAGATACAGATATGCCGAGGCCACCGCGCTTTATGACAAACATGGGGAGTGGCCGCCCAGAGTGCATCTGCTTCAAGCCCTGGCGCTCGCGAACCAGGAGCGCGCGCAGGAGGCTCCCGCCATACTCGAACGGATCAGCGACGAGCGCGAGCGCCGCGCCGCGCAGGCTCAATTGCACTATAGACTCAAGAACTGGGAGATCTTGGCCGGCTTGACGCCCATGTCCGACGAAGAGCAAAAGTGGCAAACGGCGGCGTTGATTGAACTCGACCCCGTCGCGGCGAACCTGTCCATCGAGAATCTGACGGATGAGCGCACGGACGACATTGCCTTACTACGCACTTTGGTCAAACACTTCAGCGCCAACAACGACGCCGCCGCGATGGAGCATTGGGCGCGGCGGTTGGTCAAAGTCATCGACGAGGAGAGCGAGCGGCTGGCGACTCTGACACGACAAGCAATTAACGACAAGAAACTCGACACGGCGTCCCTCATCTTCAACAAATTGGAGCACATGAACCCCGACTCTGAGGAGCTTGCCGGTCTGCGTCAACGCCTGGCGTCGCAAGGAGCGATCAGCCTGGCGCAAAGTCCGCTCTCGGAAACCGCTGAACGTTGATCCGTAAGCGAAACGCGCTACAATCGGCCCCTGACTGGGCTAAGTTGGAGTCGACATTATGCACAATTACCGTCATGTCCTCTTCGCCACAGACCTGGGCGACGATTCCGCAACCATAGGCGCGCGGTCCATGGATCTGGCGCGTCGGTATGAAGCGCGGCTTACCGTGCTGCATGTCGTGGAAATCGCCCCGCTCGAATTGACCCAGGAAGTCATCGTGTCGCAAATGACCGCGCTGGAAGATGAGCTGAAACAGCGGGCGGAAACGCACTTGGAAACGCTGGCGCAGTCGCTGGGCCTGTCGCCCGATTCGGCGCAAGTGAAAGTCGGCTCGCCGCGCTATGAGATCGTTAATTACGCCGCCGAAAACGGCGTTGATCTGATTATCCTCGGCAAACACAGCCGCAAAGGCTTTGCTCGCTTGCTGGGCTCGACGGCCGAAAGCGTCGTCAGACACACCGCCTGCGACGTGCTTACCGTCGCGCTGCCGCGCGCCTCATAGATGACCGAACACAATCAAGTGGCGATCCGACACGACCTCGATCGCCAAGTGCTCCAAACCTGAGTGCTGGAGCTGCTGACGAACTTCGTCGGGACGGTAAGCGGCATGCAGGGACGCCGCGAAATCGCGCTGCAAAATCTCAGGCTCCCCGCTGGCGTACTCTTCGACCAGGGCGCGCAGCGAATCGCAGCTCTCCGGACGCATTAGATCCATCACGAAAACCGGCGCGCCGGGCCGACCGAAACGGCGGATGCTCGACCACAGCGTCAGCGGGTCGCGCAGGTGGTGCAATAGGCTGTTGCTAATCACCGCGTCAAACGGCGCATCGGCGACCGTCTCGACGGGCAGGTAAACGCGGCGCAATTGCACGCGCGACTGCAAACCGGCGTCTGCAACAATCCGCGCCCCGAACTCGAGCATTGCTGCGGCGCCTTCCAAGCCCACCACGGAACAATCACCGTAGCGTCGCGCAAAACGCACACAGACATCGCCCGGTCCGCACCCCAGGTCCAACACCCGCGCACCTGCGGGCGGCGGCCCCAGCTTGTCCTGGTACAAAGCGACGAAGGTGTCATGGGGCGCGGCGAAATCGGCCATGGCATAGGCCTCGGCCTGCGCCATGTCGTCCATCAGATCAGGCTCCGCAAGCCGCTCCAGCATCACTTGGGCGCCCGCGACACCGTGAATTCGTGGGCGAAAAGCTCGTCGACTTGCTCACGTCGGCGCACCAAATACGCCGTTGCGCCATCGACCATCACTTCGGCCGCACGGGGGCGAGAATTGTAGTTCGAACTCATGGCGAAACCATAGGCGCCTGCTGACAACACGGCCAGCAGATCTCCCTGCGCGACCGCCAACTCGCGATCCTTGCCGAGAAAGTCGCCGGTTTCACAGACCGGCCCCACGACATCGGCCATGGCCGGCGCCAGATCGGTCCGCCGCGTGACGGGAACAATGTCCTGCCAGGCGTTGTACAGCGCCGGCCGCACCAGATCGTTCATCGCCGCGTCGACGATAACGAAGTTCTTGTGCGCGGTCGGCTTCATATATTCAACCCGCGTGAGCAAGAGTCCGGCGTTACCCACGATCGAACGGCCCGGTTCGATCATGAGATGCAAATCCAACCCCTTCAGGCGGGGCGCCAGCGCGGCGGCGTATTCGCGCGGCGTCGGCGGCGACTCATCGCGATAGCGGATGCCCAATCCGCCGCCGAGATTCAAGTGCGTCAGCACGATACCGTTCGATTTCAATCGCTCGATCAATGCCAACACCCGGTCCAGCGCGGCTTCGAACGGCGCCGTCCGCGTCAGCTGCGAGCCAATGTGGCAGTCGACACCGATCAACTCCAACCCTTTCAGCTCGGCGGCGGCGCTATAGATCGACTCCGCTTGAGCGATGTCGATGCCGAATTTGTTCTCTTTAAGGCCGGTCGCGATATACGGATGGGTCTGGGCGTCGACGTCGGGATTCACCCGCAATGAAACCGGTGCGCGTCGATTCATCGACCGCGCGATTTCGTCGAGACGGTCAAGCTCGGCGACAGATTCGACGTTGAAGCACGCGATGCCCGCCTCCAACGCACGGCGGATTTCATCGTCCCGCTTGCCCACGCCGGAGAAGACGATGCGATCAGCCCGACCGCCGGCCCGCAGAACGCGCTCCAGCTCACCAACGGAGACGATGTCGAATCCCGAACCCAGCTCGGCCAGAACGCCAAGCACGCCCAGGTTGCTATTGGCTTTCACCGCATAGCACACTTGATGCGGCCATTCGCGCAGCGCTTCGTCGTAGGCTCGCCACTGGGTTTCGATGTGGCGGCGAGAATAGACATAAACCGGTGTGCCGAACTTGGCCGCGACATCCGCCAGCCGGACATCCTCGGCCCACAGCTCATCATTTCGGTAATTAAACACTTGTTCCATTGTTACTTAGGACCACTTTGTTGTTTTGTCGGTTGTTCATCGGTGTCCGCCGGCAACGTCAACGGGCCTTTTTGGCCGCACGCGCCGACGAACAACAGCAGGCACAATAGAATCCATTGCATGGGAGACGCCTCGGCAAAATCGCACAATCGGGGCGCTATCTTAACAAAGATCCGCTCGCATCAGACCCACTTTTGGCGCTGGCGCCGGCATTTCGAGTGCGGCAAAATTGCCGGGGCTTTATGGAGAACATCATGACCGCCAGACTGCAATGCGTAGAAATCAACCCGCCGATACAACCCAAAAGCAGCGTCATCTGGCTGCATGGGCTTGGCGCCGACGGCCACGACTTCGAGGGCATCGTGCCCGAACTCGATTTGCCCGCCGCCCTGTCGGTTCGTTTCGTATTTCCCCACGCACCAATCCGCCCCGTCACGATCAATGGCGGACACCCGATGCGAGCCTGGTGCGATATCGAAACGCTGGATTTTTCCCGCTATTCCGACTTGAGCCGGCTGACCGAGGCCATGGGCCACGTTGAGACGCTGCTGCAGTATGAGATTGCGCTGGGGATTCCCACCCGATCGATCGTGCTGGCCGGTTTTTCCCAAGGCGGTGCTGTCGCTCTGCTCGCCGGGTTGAGCTATACGCAGCCCCTGGCGGGAATCTTGGCCCTTTCGACCTATTTCCCCGCATATCAGGATCAATCGTGGGTCCCGTCAACCGCAAACCATCACACGCCCATTTTCTTCGGCCACGGAATCCGGGACCGCGTCGTACTGCCGCACTTCGGCACCCAGTCGCGGGACGCGCTGCTCGCCAAGGGCTGCGCGGTCGAGTGGCGCGACTACCCCATGGATCACTCGGTCTGCGCCGAGGAGGTTGCGGATATCAGTAGCTTTCTGACGCGGGTGCTAAGCGCGAATGGCGCCGCGACTTAGGCGGGAGAATTGATCAACTGCGCCAAGGCTTCGTTGAGCTGGCGTTCGATGCGTTTCTTGTAGTTCATGAAGTGGATGGTCTGAACGTGGCCCGTCCCGTCGTCGCCCAGGATCGCATGGGGCAAGTCCATGTCGGTGATGTAGATCGGATAGTGTTCGCCGCTGCGGCGGCGGCTGAGAATATACCGCACTGCTTCGCGAAACATTTCCCGTCCGTGCTCGATCGAAGAAAATTCTTGGTTGTCGCAGTAGATCGTAAAGCTGGCTTGCTCGTCGCCCAAATGACCGATGACCTGAATCTCAAGCTCGTCGGGCGAGCGTCGGCGAGGAATGATCTCCCTTTTCACAAGGTAGGGGGCGCGAGATGTATCTCGATGCACCACCTCCACGAACTCGACGCCCTTGATTTCCCCAGGCTGATTGTCACCATCACCCACCATTTCAAAATAGCGCCGATTGAGAATCGAATCGAAGAAGCGCGAAAAATGGGCGATCACCGTATTGCGATCCACCTGAACCATACGCTGATGGAAAAATGCGCCCCGCTCGTCCAGGAGGTAAACATCGACATGTCCGTCAGCGGCACGATAGAAAACTTGAACAATGCCGGGCTTGTTGACCGAAAAAATCACCGGCAGCGGAGAGTCGGTCAGCGCGTGGCGGTCGGCGATGATGGGACTGAACGCCGCGCAACCCGATGACAGCCGCTGCAACAGGGCGTTCTGCGTGCCGGCCTTATCGTAGGCGAGGCTGCCGTTATCCAGCTGCAGAATGTAGTAGACCTGTTCGATGGCGAGGATGAAGCGAGCATTTTCTCCATCCGGCGTTTGATAGAACGCCTTCACCACATCGTTGAACAACTCCTCGATGCGCTGACGAATGGTCAAGCCGCGGCCGTAGGAAAAGCACAGCGCGGAAATCGGCGGCGGCTTGCGCTCAGTGCTGATGGGAATCCAGCGCAGATAATCCCGCAAACAGTCCATAAGTCCGCTCACGCCCACGAAACGAGAGGTCAGCACTTCTTTCCAACTGGTGAGGGTAATCATGTCGAAGCTAAGCGCGAGGTTTTCCCCCAAGCCGCCATAGCTCAAGGCATCGGATTTCCCGCTCATCAAGTGCTTGCCTTGCTTGGTGTATTCCATCAGCGGATCGACCCCAAGGTTGACGAACACCGCCACTTGCTGCGCTTGGGCGCCCACTGCGAAGTCCTCGATGGTGGTCGTAAACACCGTTTCCGACGGGAAGAGTTTCTGAAACCCAACCAGCATTTCCTTCAGTTCGCGCGGCGTGACGTGACTGTCTTCACTGTGCATCGCCAGCACCGTGCTGGGGTCGAGCATGTTGTTGAAGTGACACCAGGCCAGCAGTTCGATCAAGCTGTGGGAACGCCTAATCGGGCGCTCGCGGCGCGCTTCGGTAATATTCAGCGGCGCGGTATAGAGCAGCCATGTTTCGTTGTTCTGGCCGTCGGTCACGCGATAGAACGTCAAATGACTTTCCCACGTATCATGCGATATCCCGCGATTGATGATTTCGACCTTGCCGGCTTTGCGTTCGAACGCTGCATAAAGCTTGCGGCCTAGAATATTCAAATCCCGCTGATTGATCAGCGCCAGCTGTGCGTGCTCACGGGCGAAGTCGGACAGAAACTGATAGCTGAACGTCAGCGCCTTGACCAAAACGCCGCGTTCCTTGACCACGCGGTCGATCTTCCATTTCTCGCGAGTGTCCAGCGTTTCCAGATATTCCCGATTCCATGCCCAGGATTGAGTGGTATTCACCATAAGATCGCGGCGCCAACTCTCGTCGCGACCCTTGTCGGGTACGCTCAAGGGCTCGTTTACTTTGAAATAGAAGCAGCGGCGCACCAGCTCCAGTCGCTCATCCTCGCCGCGACTGACGAGATAGTCCTCAATCTTCTTGTACAACATGATGTACGGATCAAGCTCATCTAGACTGATTTCTCCCTGGTAAATCGCCTTCTTGAAGCGGTGGCAGAGTAATTCGATCTTCGGATATTCCGCCGCGTACACTTCCATTAACAAGAGCTTGAGTACCGACTTGTACGGCGAGTCGACGCCCTTGTAGAGCTGCCACAGCGCGGCGCCGAAGAACTCCTCCGCGGGAACGCCCTTCATTGGCCCAAAGTCGATGACTTCGCTCTCCATCACAAAGCGCTTCTGGCGCAATGTCGCGACGAACTCTTCGTAATGATTTTCGTCTTCCGGCGGAATCAGCCACCATACCGGGTACCGGCCGGCCAGCAGCAAACCCGTGCGATAAAACTCTTCCATCAACAATGTATGCTGAGCGCTGCCGCTGCTCTCGGCGGACATATCCTCGTGGATGCCTTGACTGAAGCTCTCGGGTTCGACCAGAAAGAAGTGCACTTCCAAATCGAAGGTGTCCGCCCAGCGCTCGATGGCCACCGCCTTTTGCCGCAGTTCATCCAGTTTGGCCGATTCAATCTCCTTCGAGTGACAAATCCAAATGTCGAAGTCGCTTTTCTTCGAATAAGCGACCGTCCCGCTGGAGCCCATCAAGTAGAGCGCGAAAATATCGTACTTAAGCAAGGCGCGGCGCTTGGTGGAAAACGTTTTGGCAAAACGCTTGGCCGCGGCCAATGTGCGGTCGGAGGGCCGGTACTCCGACACACCCGACGGCGTGTCTTTGCTGACGTAGCCGGGCAACGAAGGATGATTGATGTGGAACAACAACGGCAGCATATCGAGAAAGTCGCGCTGTCGTTCGCGCAACGTTTGGTGCGCGCGTGTCAACCGCTCCCGGTTAATAGCCAGGAAACGCTTTTTTACGACGTTAATATCCGATTGAGTCAGCGCGTTTTTTCGTAGCAGCATAGGCTCTAAATCCCCGTTTTTTTATCGGCGACCGAGCCGGAAAACACAGGGCAACGAGCAACAAATTATTTTGCTAGGGCGCAGGGGGGATTAACGGCGGGCCGCGCATCGCGCCGCCCGGTGCGTCAGGAGCGTATATGGAACGTGAACAAGGGGATTGAATTCGGCTTAAGGATTGTCACGATCGCAAGAACCAACGCGAATCCAATTACCACGCCGGCACTGCATCATTTCGTGGCCACTACACACGTACTGTCCGTCGGAAAAATGCTTGTCGTTGAAGTAGCAGATTGGATCGCGCACAAACTGCTGACCTTCGACTTCAAGCTCCTCGTCGGTGTCTTCGAAGATGGGTGAGGTGCGCCGATCAGGGTCTGGGGCACCAACTTGTACGGCAGCCGATCTGTCTGTCATGTCATCCTCGATGAAAAATTTTAGTTTTTGGGGCTAAAGCTTCTAAGGTTGCGGTCGATATGCGCATTTTAGCGGTATCTCGGCCAACGCGAAATGTCCATAATTCTACGGGATTTCGTTGCCGGATACCCCTAGGCTGGGGTTAGAATACGAAACATCGTCGCGAAGCCGCCCGTATCGGCGCGGCGCACTTCTTTAATACAGCGCATTGGAGAATGGAGCATACACCCATGAGCAAACCCGTATTGGATCCATCCGTACTCAACCTCGCTGTGCAACGCGCGCCGGTCGGCGTGTTGGTACTTGATAGCAAGAACACGATTGTCTATTCCAACGACCAGGCACGCGCTCTGGCCGGCGACAAGCTCAAGGAAAATGGCGTGCCATTCTCCGTGCTGCCGACCCCCTTTCAGCAATGCATTCTGAAAAACGAATCATTGGTCGATGTCAAAAATGCCGCGAGCGGTCAAACAACCACGTTGAAATGTTGGTCCGAGCGGGTCAACACCGCCCAGGGTGAAATGGCGGTGTACTACTACTTGGATATTTCCGAGCTGCACGGCGCCTACCAGGAGCGTGACAAGCTGGCGGAGGAACTCTCGCGGCTCACGACCCGCGACCCTTTAACCGGTCTCCCCAATCGCCAAGCCCTCATGCAAGGGCTCGAACCCTTAGTGTCGCGCAGTCGCCGCTACGAGAACCCGCTTTCGGTCATTCGGCTGCGCATCGCCAAGCCGTCGGCGCTGGACCAGCAATACGGCGCGGGTCTGGGTGATCAAGCGCTGGTGCGCGTATCACAGCTTTTGCGCGATCAAATGCGTTGGGCGGACTTGATCGGCCGTTACGCCGATGACGAATTCTTGCTGATTCTCCCCGAAACCACCGGCGATGCCGCCGCGTCCCTGGTGGAAAAACTGTCGCAACGCCTGGCGACGCTTACTTTGAAGACGCCCACAGGCAAAGCGGTAGACATTGATTTCCGCTTTGGTTCGGCGCAATGGAAAAAGGGCGACGATGCAGGGCTGCTGCTGCAATCGGCTGCGGATGCCATGCCGCCGGCGCGGGGCGCTGCTGCTTAAGAACCAGCCGACCGCGCCCGCTTGATGGCCGCACGGACCTGCTCCGGCGCCGTGCCGCCGATGTGATTGCGAGCATTGACCGAGCCTTCGAGGGTCAGCACGTTATGCACGTCGGCGTCGATAACCGACGAAAACTGCTTCAGCTCGGCCAGCGAGAGTTGGCTCAGATCCTTGCCAGCCTTGATGGCGAAACCCACCGCCTTGCCGACCGCGTCGTGCGCATCGCGAAACGCCACGCCCTTGCGCACTAAATAATCGGCCAAGTCCGTCGCCGTCGAATAACCCTGCAATGCCGCTCTCGCCATCGCATCGCAATTGAGCTGCAGCGCCGGAATCATTTGTCCAAACAGGTCGAGGCATGCCTTCACCGTATCGACGGCATCGAACAGCGGCTCCTTGTCTTCTTGATTGTCCTTGTTATAGGCCAGCGGTTGACCCTTCATCAGCGTGAGCAACGAAACCAGATCGCCGCACACCCGGCCACTTTTGCCGCGAATCAGCTCAGGCACATCGGGATTCTTCTTTTGCGGCATGATCGACGAACCGGTGCAGAACCGGTCCGGCAGATTCACGAAACCAAACTGCGCCGAGGCCCACAGAATGAGTTCTTCCGAAAAGCGGGACAAATGCACCATGATCAACGAGGCCGCAGCGCAAAACTCGATGGCGAAGTCGCGGTCGCTAACCGCGTCGAGAGAGTTTTCCGCCACCGTGGCAAAGCCCAATAGTTGCGCCGTGTAAGTGCGATCGATCGGATAGGTCGTTCCCGCCAGGGCTGCCGCGCCCAGCGGCATCACATTGACCCGCGCGCGACAATCCAAGAGGCGGCCGCGGTCGCGGCGCAGATTTTCGTGCCACGCCAGCAAGTGGTGGCCGAACGTGACCGGCTGGGCGACCTGCAAATGGGTGAAGCCCGGCATCACCGTGGCCGCTTCTTGCTCCGCCAGATCGAGCAACGCTTCGCACGCGACGTCGACAAAGCCCACGATCGTATCGATCTCGTCGCGCAAATAAAGCCGCATATCGGTGGCGACCTGATCGTTGCGCGAACGCCCGGTGTGCAGCTTCTTGCCGGCCACGCCGATCCGCTCGGTCAAGCGCGCCTCGATATTCATGTGCACATCTTCCAGCGCGACGGACCAATCGAATTTGCCGGCTTCGATGTCGGCTTCGATTTCCCGCAGCCCCGCCTCGATGGCCGTATATTCATCAAGGGAAAGCACCCCCACCTGGCGCAGCATTTGGGCATGGGCAATCGAACCACGGATATCGTGGCGAAAAAGCCGCTTGTCGAAAGTCACGGACGCCGTAAAGGCTTCGACCGCGGCCGACGTGGCCTCGGAAAAACGGCCATCCCATAATTTCTTGTTTTGCGGATCTTTTGTCATATAAGCGCTGAAGCGAGGTTGCCAAGGTTGGGCGCATTTTAGCGGCTATGCCCCCAGCAGGACAGCCCCGCCGCCGCGCCCACCGGTTTGCGCGCCAATCGCCCACCGGCTAGCATACGGGTTTATTCCGAAGTGATCCCGAATATGACAGTCAAAACCGTACGCATCGCGACCCGCAAAAGCCCACTGGCGTTATGGCAAGCCGAGTATGTCTCCGACCGGTTGCGCAAGACTCATCCCGGTCTCGCCGTTGAACTGGTGACCATGACTACCCAGGGCGACAAGATTCTCGACAGCCCGTTGGCGAAAATCGGCGGAAAAGGTCTATTTGTCAAAGAGTTGGAGAAAAGCCTCCTGGACGGCGAAACGGATATTGCGGTTCATTCAATGAAGGACGTTCCGGTCGAGCTGCCCGAGGGGCTGCACCTGGCCTGTATTTGCGAGCGCGAAGATCCTCGCGACGCTTTCGTCTCCGTCAAGTACCGAACGCTCAATGAATTGCCCCAGGGCGCCGTGGTCGGCACCTCCAGTTTGCGCCGCCAAACTCAGCTGCGTGCCATGCGGCCGGATTTCGTCATCCAGGATCTGCGCGGCAACGTGGGAAGCCGGCTGGCCAAACTCGATAGCGGCCAATTCGATGCCATCATCCTGGCGGCGGCGGGCTTGATCCGCCTTGGCCTCAAGGACCGCATCACCCAAATCATTGAGACAACCGTCATGTTGCCGGCTATCGGGCAAGGTGCTGTGGGCATCGAGTGCCGCGCCGATGACAAGGACATCAACGCCATTCTCGCGCCCTTACATCATGAAGACACCGCGCGGTGCGTGGCGGCGGAGCGGGCCATGAATACGCGGCTTGAAGGCGGCTGCCAAGTGCCGATCGGCGGCCACGCTGTATTAAGCAAAGAGGGGTTATGGCTGCGGGGTTTGGTGGGAAGCCCGGACGGAACAACCACCATTCGCGGCGACATACGCGGTGCCGTGTCCGAATGCCGAAGGTTGGGAATCACTCTGGCGGATGAACTGCTGGAACGGGGTGCGCGGGAGATTTTGGCCGCCGTGTACGCCGAACAGCCGCCGCGACGTTAGTGTTTCGCTCGGGTATTTGCGGATCGCGACGGCACTTACCCATACGATTCGCGCAGAAATTATTCGCGACTAGAAAAAACGTCGCGGCGCGTTTAAAGTGTACCCTCGCAACGTGCCCGGCGTTGAGACTATAAAAAGCCGAATACTTCGTATTTCGCTCAGACCACGCGGAATAGCGAGAACGCCGGATCAAGAAGGGTTTGATAGAAAGCATGGCTCCAGGCGCGTTGGCAGGCGTGGGCGTATTGATCACCCGACCGCGCGAACAGAACGAAGCGCTGGCTGCACTCATTGAGCAGCAGGGGGGGCGCGCATACCAGGTTCCGGCATATGAGATCGACGGACCCGCCGATCCATCGAAGCTGGACGCGCTGCGCCGGCGGTTGAATGAGTTCGACCTGGTCATATTTATAAGCACGACAGCGGTGGCATGGGGATGCACACTGCTCAATTTGGCAAGCACTCGTTTTTCGCCGACAACGCGATTCGGGGCTGTCGGGGCCGGCACCGCCGCCGCGATGGCTAAAGCAGGTTTGCCGGCGCCCATCGCTCCGGCGGACGGTTTCGACAGTGAAAGCCTGTTGGGGATGCCCGAGTTTGCGAACGTCGCGAAAAAGAAAGCCCTCATCGTGCGGGGCGAAGGCGGACGGGAGTTGCTGGCCAGCACCTTGCGACAACGGGGAGCGCAAGTCGAGTACGCGGAAGTCTATCGGCGCCACTGCCCGAACATCGCGCTCGATGGCGTGTTATCGAAAGAGGACCAACAGCGCATCGATGTTGCCGTCGTAACGAGCAATGAAGGGCTGCAAAACCTTTACGACATGGCCGGTGAACGATTGCGACCGTGGCTTTGCACGCTGCCCCTGGTAGTAATGAGCGAGCGTGCGGTCGAATTGGCGCGTGCGCTCGGTTTCAAGCACACGCCGCGGGTGATTCGCCTGCCGGGAAACGACGGGATTTTGAAGACGCTGATTGACTGGAAAAATGAAAACTAAGACGCCCTGATTGACTCGCGCATGTGGGCGAATGAATCGGGAGGCGCCGCAACACGGGGTTGAGGACAAAAACCATGAATGAAAAGCACGCTACCTTAAGTTCACACGACCTGAATAATGCACCGGAAAGCTCGACTCGCGGCAAAGACACCGACAAAGACGAACGACGCGGGGGATCAGGCAAGAACGCGGCCTCGGCGGGGAACGCGAATGCGCCCGCGATGCAAGCCGCATCCGGCTCGGGCAAGGGCTCATCGTCGGGCGCGACTGCGTTGGCGGTCAGCGCGTTTTTAATCGCCCTGGCCTCCGCCGGCGGCGGCTACTTCCTGTGGCAGAATCTTTCACAAATCCAACTGAGCGCGGCGAAAAGCGAGGGCGTCAGCATCGCCGAACTGGAGAAGTCCGAGATGAATATTCGCTCCTGGGTAACCACTCAGGGCGAACGTGCCGCCGCGGAAACGGGGTCGCTGGTGAATTCAACCCGCGCCGATCTCGAAAAGCAAATTGCCGCCGTGGATTCCCGCGTCCAACAAACGATCGGCGAAGTGCGCCAAGATATCTCCGCCGTGCAAAATTCCGTCGCGCAACAAGATGCGGCCGTTCAAGCCGCGCTCGGCGACGCCAAGACCACGCTGCAGCAGCAGATTCAACAAACGCAGAGCGCGGCCCAAGCGGAAGTCGCCAACGTGAAAACGGACGTCGCGTCGCTTTCCGGCGCGTTCCAGGAACTGCGCGACCACGTCAACGCCCGCGTCCAGACCTCCGAGGAAACGCAGAAACAATTGCAGGCGACGGTGCAGCAATCCCAGTCGGAATTGAAGGAAGCCCTGGGCCGCAATCAACTGCACTGGGCGCTCAATGAAGTGGAATACATGCTCAGCATCGCCAACCGCCAGGTGGCGCTGGAACACAACGTTCCGCGCGCCATCACCACGCTGCGCACCGCCGACCAACGTTTACAGTCGCTGTCCGACCCGGGTTTGCTGAAGGTGCGCGAAGCCGTGCAAAACGACATCGCCGCATTGGAACAGGTCGGTTCGCCGGATGTGGAACGCATCGCATTGGCCATCGACCGGCTGTCCCAATCGGTTGCCACGCTTCCCGTGCCCAGCGACCGTGCCGGACGAGCCCAAGAGAGCGGGCAAGTTCCAGAAGATGCCTCCGTCGTCGAGCACACCGCCGGCGCGGCCAAAGGTCTCGCCCAGGCCGCTTGGGATAGTCTGCGCGGACTGGTGGTGGTCAGGGAACACGGCGAAGTCGCCGCGCCGTTTTTGCCGCCGGAGCAACTTTACTTTTTGCAGCAAAATCTGCGATTGCAGCTTTCCGCCGCGCGCCTGGCCGCCCTGCAGCAGAACAACAGCGCGTATCAATCCAGCCTGACTACCGCGGCGGAGTGGACCAACAAGTACTTCGATACGCAAGTCCCGGAGACGCAGCGCTTTGCCGCCACGCTGGAGGAGCTGAAAACCGCCAACGTGACGCCGGCGTTGCCGGACGTATCCCAATCCCTGCGGGTGCTGCGTGAAGTACGCCCCGGATTGTCTTCTTAATTAGGGAGTGAGACGACCATGAAATTGCAGATCGTTGCTGTCATCGTTTTCATCGGAGCGGTCCTGCTGGGCCTGGAGATTCAGAAAGATCCGGGCCTGGTGACCGTCAGCATCTACGGCAAAGAGTACTCAACGCCGTTGACGGTCGCCATCGCCGCCGGTTTGGTGCTCCTGACCGCGTTCTACTGGGTCGTTCGTCTGCTGGGCAAACTGTGGCACGCGCCGCGGGATCTGCGTCGCGCGCGCGAACGGCGCGAGCATTCCCGCGCCCGGCGTGCGCTCAACCAAGGCATGATCGCCTTGGCGCAAGGTCAATGGAAGATTGCCGGCGTGCAACTGCAGAAAGCCGTCGCGCACAAAGAGACGGCATTATTGGGCTACCTAGGCGCCGCGCAGGCCGCGCAATCCGCCGGTGCCATCGAGGCCCGCGACCAGTTCTTGAAGCTGGCCTATCAAGCGGACGAGGACCAGATCGCCGCCGGAATCACCGAGGCGAAGCTGCTCATCGCCAACCAAGAGCTCGACCTCGCTGCACACCGCCTGCGCCAAGTGTTGAAGGCCGATCCGAAAAACAGGCTCGCATTGCAGTTGCTGAAAGACTGCTACCTCGAAAGCCACGCCTGGCAAGAGCTGGCGGAGCTGATGCCGCTACTTGAAAAACACAAGATCGTAAAAGCACAAGACGCGCTGCTGATGGAACGTAACGCCTACACTCAGATCCTTGCCAAGGCGGCCCACCAAAGCGACGACACGCGCGCACTAGACAACGCCTGGTGTGCCGTCCCCCACGGCCTGCGCCGCGACAAGCAGCTCATGTCCGTCTACATCCGACATCTCATGGAACACGGCGAAGGGTCGCGCCCGGAATCGATTCTGCGCAGCAAACTCAATGCGGAGTGGGATGACGACCTGGCCTACCTTTACGGCGTGGTCGAGAACGCCAACGCGGCCCAACAATTGGCGCATGCGGAGAAATGGCTGCGCCGCCAACCTGACAACGCGACGTTGTTATTGACCCTTGGCCGTCTGGCGTTGCGCAATCACCTGTGGGGCAAGGCGCGCTCCTACCTCGAGCAAAGCGCAAGCCTTGATCCGCGACCCGAAACGTTCATGCTGCTCGGCCGGTTGCTGGAACAAACGGGAGAGAACTTGATCGCGGGTGAAGTGTTCCGCAAGGGCCTTGGCATCAGCGTAAACAAGGAGCTGTTGCGGCTGGAACGTTCGCCGCTGGGCTCCGACGGCACACCGGTCGCGCTGGCGGCGATCGCCGCGCCGCCAGCGCAGATGACGCTGGTCAGCAGCGCGACGGGAACCTAGTCGAGAATCGCGAGCATGAAATTGCGGCCATGGCCGCTCCTTCCGGGGCGTGTTTTGCTCCGGCAGGAGCGAGCATGCTCGCGATCCCACACTCGCTCCGACGATCCCTCCCAATTGCGCAATCAACATAGAGACATCTAAATATGGATCCCGAGTTCTGGCACGAACGATGGCAAAAAAACGAACTGGGTTTTCATCAAGACGGCATTAACGCCCATCTTCAGCGCGTCTGGCCGACCCTGGGACTGGACCCCGCGGCGCGCATCTTCGTGCCGCTGTGCGGCAAGAGTCGTGACATGTTGTGGCTGGCCGGCCAGGGGCACAAAATCGTCGGCGTCGAAATCAGCCCGATTGCGGTCGAAGCGTTCTTCAATGAAAACCAACTCACTCCGACCAAGTCGGTGGAGACGTCGTTCACGCGCTGGCAGGCCGGTGAAATCAGCCTGCTACTGGGCGACTTCTTCCAACTCGAGCCTCGGCATATCGAGCCCGTTGGCGGCGTGTACGACCGGGCATCGTTAGTCGCCCTGCCGCCCGCAATGCGACCGCGCTATGCCCAGCACATGGCGAAACTTCTTCCGCCGGGAACACAGACGCTGCTGGTAGCGTTTGACTACCCGCAGAGCGAAATGAACGGCCCGCCATTCTCCGTTCCGAAGCGCGAAGTCGAATCGCTGTTCTCGCCCTACTTCGATGTCGAGTTGCGCTACAGCGAAGACATTCTCGAATCCAACCCGCGCTTCCGCGAGCGCGGCCTCACGAGCATGATCGAGGAAATATATCGGCTGCGGCGAAAGTAGCGCCCAACGATTCGGCCCCGCCGTGGGAGCGGTTTCCTACTGCGATGGGGCGCCAAGTTAATCGCGGAATGATCCGCTCCCACAACATCTGAAGCGCTATCCTGTGGGAGCGGTTTCCTACCGCGATTCTTCGCCGAGTCGATCGCGGAATGATCCGCTCCCACAACAGTTCGCTGCCAGCCAAGTCCGCCCATTAACTCACCGGCCCATCCGCCCTTTCAAAACGATTCGGCCGGGCGTATAGTCTTTCGCAGATAGGTGGAAACACTTATCGTCGCAATCGTCTGAAGCGCAACGCGCGGGACGCCAAGCCTTGCTCCCGATCACCCAATGCCAAAACGAATTTGGAGGAGCATGCTATGGCCAATCGCACGCTGGACGCGCGTCCCGACACCGTGGATTTTCGTGACCGACTGTTCGTTCCAACCTTGGTCGAAGTCCCGCCGCGCGTCGCATTGGAAGACTATCAGTCCTTGGGCGTTCCCATCCTCGACCAGGGCACGGAAGGCGCTTGCACCGGGTTCGGGCTGGCGACGGTGTGCAACTATCTCTTGCGCACCCGCGGCGTCGAACCTGACGAGACGGCGGTGTCACCTTACATGCTCTACCAGTTGGCCAAACGCTACGACGAGTGGCCCGGAGAAGAATACGAGGGATCGAGCGCCCGCGGTGCCATGAAAGGTTGGCATAAACACGGCGTGTGTTCGAAAGACCTGTGGCGCAACGGCAAGGGCAAGACGGGCCGCCGGCTCACTGACGAACGCGCCGGCGACGCCTGCCTACGCCCGCTCGGCGCGTACTTCCGCGTCAACCACAAGGATCTGGTCGCGATGCATGCGGCCATCGCCGAAGTCGGAGTTCTGTACGCAACCGCCATCGTGCACAGCGGCTGGAGCAATGTTCGCCGTGACGGGATGATTCGTTACGACCGCGAAGTCCTCGGCGGCCACGCCTTCGCCATTGTCGCCTACGATGCGGATGGGCTGTGGATTCAAAACTCCTGGGGATCCGACTGGGGCAAGCAGGGCTTCGCCCGTATCGGCTACGAAGACTGGCTGGAAAACGGCACGGACGTCTGGGTCGCCCGGCTTGGCGCGCCCATTCGATTGGCCGAAAAAACCGTCGCCCGCAAGGGCCGCGCATTGGCCCTGCGCCAATCGGGCCGGCCCACCCATGCCGATCTTCGCCCCCACATTGTCAGCGTCGGCAACGACGGCCGCTTGCGCGACTCCGGCCCCTTGGGCACCACGGCCGACGATGTCGAAGCCATTTTCGAGGACGACTTTCCGCGCATCACCGCCGATTGGAAAAAGAAGCGCATCTTGCTGTACGCCCATGGCGGGTTGGTTTCCGAGACCGAAGCCATCAATCGCGTCGCGGACTATCGCGACCCCCTGCTCGACGCCGAAATCTACCCGCTCGCGTTCGTTTGGAAAACCGACTTCTGGACGACGCTGACCAACATCCTGCAAGACGGTATTCGCAAACGCCAACCCGAAGGCATCTTGGACGACGCCAAGGATTTTCTGCTCGATCGGCTCGACGACTCCCTCGAACCCATCGCCCGCGCGTTAACGGGTCGCGCGCAGTGGAAAGAAATGAAAGAGAATGCGCTGCTCGCCACCACTTCGAGCCACGGCGCCGCGCGGCTGGTGGCGCAGAATCTTGCCAAGCTCATTGAGAACGATCCGTCGATCGAACTGCACATCGCGGGACACAGCGCGGGAAGCATTTTTCACGCGCCGCTGGTGCAATTACTGTCTACATCAGGGCAGATCGACCACGGACCGCTGCGCCACAAAGAAGGCTACGGGCTGTCCATCGACTCCCTGACCTTGTGGGCGCCGGCCTGCACGGTGGATTTGTTCAAGGACTGCTATTTGCCAGCCATTCAGCAAGGACAGATCAACCGATTCGCGTTGTACACGCTCACCGACACGGCGGAACAGGAAGACCACTGCGCCAATATCTACCATAAGTCGCTGCTGTATCTCGTGTCCCACGCTTTCGAGGACAAGCCGCGCATACCGTTGTTTCGCGAAGGCGAGCCGATCCTGGGTCTGGCCAAATTCGTCGAGCGCGACCCGGACTTGAAAAAACTGTGGAAAGCACATCAGCGTGAATGGATACAAGCGCCAAACCAGGAACCGAAGGGCTCGATACATGCGTCGACCGCGCGCCATCATGGCGACTTCGATGACGATGCGCACACTGTCGTCGGATTGCTGGCTCGCATCCTGGGCACGGCAACGACCAAAGCCGAAGTGAGCTTCCCCCGCGGAAAGTCGTCCATGCGCTCGCAACGGCGGAATCTCAGCAAGTAAGCGCAAGAAGAATCGCGGTAGGAAACCGCTCCCACAGAAAGATGTGCATCTAGTTGTGGGAGCGGATCATTCCGCGATTCAAGCTGTCCTTACAACTGAGCCCGCCGAAGGCGCAATGCGTTGCCGACAACCGACACGGAACTTAGACTCATGGCCGCCGCCGCGATGATCGGTGAGAGCAGCAGACCGAAAAAGGGGTACAGCACGCCGGCGGCGATGGGCACACCGAGCGAGTTGTAGATGAATGCAAAAAACAGATTTTGACGGATGTTGCCCATGGTCGCGCGGCTCAAACGGCGGGCCCGCACAATTCCGCGCAGACCGCCTTTTATCAGCGTCACCCCGGCGCTTTCCATGGCCACGTCCGTTCCCGTACCCATGGCGATACCAACATGAGCTTGCGCAAGAGCCGGAGCGTCGTTGATCCCATCGCCGGCCATCGCGACCTTGCGGCCGTCGGCCTGGAGTTGTTTGACAATTTCCGCTTTGCGCTCCGGCAGAACGTCGGCTTCCACGCTGTCGATTCCCAGCTTCTTGGCCACGGCGGACGCGGTTACCCGATTGTCGCCGGTGAGCATGACCACCTGGATGCCTTCGTCGTGCAGCGCTTTGATCGCTTCCGGCGTCGACGACGATCGTGTCGATCTTCTCCAGGATCTCCAGCGCTTCGGCGTTTTTGACTAGAACACCCGCCGTTGCGCCGCGACCGGCGCCCACCATGATGGACATTGGCGTCGCCAGTCCTAACGCGCAAGGACACGCGATGATCAACACTGCAACGGCGTTGACGATGCCGTGTGCCAAACGCGGCTCAGGACCCCAGGCCCACCAAACAACGAAAGTCAGTACCGCGATAATGACCACGGCCGGAACAAAATAGGATGAGACAACATCGGCCAATTTTTGAATGGGCGCGCGAGAGCGCTGCGCGTCGGCGACCATCCTGACGATTTGCGCCAAGAGCGTTTCGGCGCCAACCTTCTCGGCGCGCATCAACATCGCACCGGTGCTGTTGACCGTCGCGCCGATCAAGCGATCGCCCGGATGTTTGTCCACCGGAATGGATTCGCCGGTGACCATGGATTCGTCCACGGCACTCTTACCCTCCAGTACAACGCCATCCACCGGCACCTTCTCGCCCGGACGGACGCGCAATGTATAGCCGGGCTGCACCTGATCGAGGGAGATGTCCCGTTCTGCACCGTCGTCCTCGACCAAGCGGGCCGTTTTTGGCGCTAAGCCGAGCAATAGTTTAATCGCGGCATTAGTGCGGCTACGTGCCTTTAACTCGAGCACCTGGCCCAGCAACACCAGCACCGTGATGACCGCCGCCGCTTCGAAATAAACGTGTACGGTGCCGGCGTGGCCGCGCATGGATGGGGGAAAAATACCTGGAAGCAGAAGAGCGACCACACTGTACAACCATGCGACCCCGACGCCCAGCGCGATCAAGCTGAACATATTGAGACTTCGATTGACCACGGACGCCCAACCGCGCACGAAGAACGGCCAACCCGCCCAAAACACGACGGGGGTCGCCAGGACGAATCCAATCCACTGCAAGATGCGCGGCGACGCGATGGCCTCCGCGACACTCGGCAGCAAGTCATGCACCATCGAAATGACAAACACCGGCCCAGCCAAGGCGGTTCCGATCCAGAACCGCAAACTCATGTCGCGCAGCTCGGCGTTTTCCTCTTCGGCCTCGACGGCGGCGGATCGTGGCTCCAGCGCCATTCCGCACTTTGGGCAGTTTCCCGGGGCGTTCTGCCGCACCTCTGGGTGCATGGGGCAGACATAAATCGCAGTTGCACTTCCGAGAGAACGGGCACCCTTTCTTGCGGCCGCTCCGTGTATTGAATGTATCACCATGGTCGTGCCCACGTTTCGCGGGCGACCCGCGGCCGCCGGCCTGATGGCTTCGTCGTTGACCTACTGTTGCGCAGGCCCGTTGCCGAAGTGGCGTTACTTTGAATCGACTTCAACCATTTGGTGCGCCACACCGCTGCCGATGTCGATGGTGGTTTCAACGACGAGCGACTGCGGATTGACCACCCAGATCTTCGGCTCGGCGCGGCTCGAGACATAAAGCTTGTCCAAGCCGCGAATGTAGCTGACGTGATAAGGCTCTGGCGCGATCGCGGCCATCACGGTCTCGCCGGCTTTCAGATCAATTCGCGCAAGCGAGTTGTCGTCCTTCCCCGAGACAAACAAGTAACGGCCGTCGCTTGAAACGGATACGCCGTGCGGTGCTTTACCAACTTTGTAAGTCGCCGCGACTTTACCGTCGGCCAATGTCACGGCCGAAACGGTGTTGTCGAATACATTGGCGACAAATAGCGTTTTGCCATCAGGTGAAAACTCCATGTGTTCCGGCCCTTTTCCAACGCTCAATGTGGCCGCGACGTCCCAGGTTGCCGTATTGATTTTGGTGACCGTGCCGGAACCGGCATTTGAGACGTAGACAAAGTCTCCATTACGATCGAACACCGCGTAATTGGGAGCCGTCCCGGTTGGGATGCGCTTGATCACCGTAGAGGCATTCAAGTCCACGATCGATGCTCGACCCGTGGTCGTGTGGACAGCCACCGCAAAATCTCCCTTCGGGGAAACGGCGATGTGGTGGGTTCTCCCCTCAACGGGAATACGCCGGGCAACACGCGCGTGCTTCACATTCACGACAGACAAAAAGCTCTTGCCGGAAACGGCGCTTTCGCGGTGGTGCGCCTCGTGCTCATCCTGTGACACCCCCTCCGGCTTTGCAGCAGTCGCTTGCTCCGCGCCGCCCGTCTCGAGTTGGCTGCCCGCAATAAGATATTCGCCATCAGGCGTCGCCGCCAAACCGTGAGCGTTTTCGAGTTCGGGGATTCGCTTTGTGATCTTATTGTCGCTCGGATCGATTACGATTATTTCGTTACTGTCCCCGGTCGGCACATAGAGCAAGGTTTCCGCTTGTATGTTGGTTACCGCGGCAATACTCGCTACCATTCCTAGAGCTGCACAGCCAGTCTGAATTTTCATAGTCCTTCTCCCAGATGGTTAGTTCGTCGCACTCAATCGCTTACGTTTCCAAGCTAAACAACCTCCTACCGAAAAAATATGTATTTCACCAAGGCTGCAACTAACAACGCTACGATAACCCAAACAAGCGTCATCCCGAAGCCGTGACCGAAAAACCAAGATTGTTCCGTACCATGCATATCCGTTCCCTTTCGATGTCGCCTGAACATTTCAGACATTTAACCGCCCCGCGGCGGCGCGGGAAGAATCGCGGTAGGAAACCGCTCCCACAGAAAGACGTGCATCTAGTTGTGGCAGCGGATCATTCCGCGATTCTCCGAGTCTTCACCGCCCTCAGAACCAAAATCGCACACCCGCGACCGCACGCGTTTCCTCAGTATCCCGCCCCGCATCACGCAGGTAATCGGCAGTGCCGCCAAAACTGCCCGCCCACTCTATCCCGACGTAAGGCGCGAACTCACGGAGGAGTTCGTAGCGCAAGCGTAGCCCGACGGTCGCCTCGGACAACCCCGAGCCAATTGACAACTCCGGATCATCCTTGCCGTAGATTTCCGCTTCCACCCGCGGTTGCAGCGCGAGCCTTTGGGTGATTAACACGTCGTACTCCGCTTCGACGCTCACCGCCGTGCGGCCGCTCTCGCCGACGTAAAGCGTTGCGTCGGTCTCCACCCAGTACGGCGACAAACCTTCCACGCCCAGCGCCAACCAAGCGCGATCAGGGCCCTCGCCGCTATCGTAACGCACCCCGGCGCGAGCATTCCAAAACGCGGCAACGGCGTGACTCCACAACAGCTCCGTGCTCGCCTCCTCCACCTCGCCGCCGTCGATATGACCTTCCGCGGTGAGCACAACGCGGTCAAAGTCTCGGCCGTACCAGGCGTTGATGTCGTAGGCCGTGAAGCTGTTGTCCTCGGCGTTCACGCTTTCCAAACGATCCACCATCACCGAGTAAAAGCTGTGCTCGTCGGCGTGTTGCGGATGGGGCAACGGACCGAAGTCGTAGCCGTCGGAATAGGCATGGGGATCGCGGGCATCGGCCGGCGCCGTTGCGGACACGGCCGAACCGTGACCGCTATGATCCATTTCCGCCGCCGGAACGGCCTGCTCTTCCATGTCGTGACTCATATCGTGGCCGGCGTGAGGATCCTCTGCTTCCATCGGCATCGGATCATCGCCGTGACTCATGTCATGACCGGCGTGGGGATCGGCGTGCTCGCCATGTACATCATCCTGCGCGTGGACGGGCACTGCGGTCAACGCGATGAGAAGAGATGCAATCTGCGCAATTATTTTTTTCATGCTCATCTCCTCAGTCCACCACCACTTGACGAAACATGCCCGCGTCCATGTGATAGAGCAGATGGCAATGAAACGCCCAACGGCCTGGCGCGTCGGCGGTCACCAAGAAGGAAACGCGCTGCGCCGGCTGCACGTTGATGGTGTGCTTGCGCACCTGTATTTCCCCGTCCGGCGATTCCAAGTCGCTCCACATGCCGTGCAGGTGCATGGGGTGCGTCATCATGGTGTCGTTGTGCAGAATCACGCGCAGCCGCTCGTCGCGACGGAAGTGAATCGGTTTTGATTTGCCGAACTCCACGCCGTCGATGGACCAGGTGTAGCGTTCCATGTTGCCGGTGAGGTGCAGTTCGATTTCGCGCTCGGCACCGCGCCGATCAGGCGGCCCGCCAAGGGTACGCAAGTCGGCATAGGTCAGCACGCGGCGGCCATTGTTGCGTAGCCCTACGCCGGGATCATCGAGATTCATGCGCGGGGTATCGACCCGCATGTCGACGCTGGGGCCGTATTCCGTTTTGGCGTGACGAACCGGCGACTGAGCCTCCTCCAGCATTTGATCGCCGTGGTCGCCATGACCACCGTGATTCATGCTCGGCATTGCGGCGTGGTCCATCGCGCCCATCATGTCGCCCATGGTGAGCCACTCGGGCGGATCCATAGGCGGAACACCCGCCTCTAACCCGGCGCGCACCGCCAGCGTGCCGCGCGCGTAACCGCTGCGATCCATGGACTGCGCGAATATCGTATAGGCCTCGTCGCGCGGCGTGACGATGACATCGTAGGTCTCGCCGGCTCCGATGCGAAACTCATCCACGGTCACAGGCTCGACATCGACGCCGTCGGTTTGCACAACAGTCATCGGTAATCCGGGAATGCGCACATCGAAGAAGGTCGCCGCGCCGCCGTTGGCGAAACGCAAACGCACGCGCTCGCCCGCACGAAACAGACCGGTCCAGTTTCCGGCCGGCGTCGCGCCGTTCATAAGATACGTGTAGGTGTGTCCGGAGATATCGGCCAGATCCGTAGGACTCATGCGCATCTGATTCCACATACGCCGCTTATCGAGCGCCGCCGCCCAACCGTAGGCCGAAACATCTTGAAAAAACTGCATCGCCGTCGGCTGGTTGAAGTTGAAGTAATCGCCCTGGGTCTTGAGCTTTCTGAGAATGGTCGACGGTTTGTCGTCCGACCAATCCGACAACATGATGGAATACTCGCGATCGAACTGTTGGGGGTCTGACCCCGCGGGATCGATGACGATCGAACCATACATGCCGGTTTGTTCTTGCATACCTGAGTGGGAGTGATACCAGTAGCTCCCGCTTTGCTGCACTTTGAATTGATACGTGAAGGTCTCGCCAGGTGCGATGCCGCGAAAACTGATGCCCGGCACGCCGTCCATCTCATAGGGCAAAATGATGCCGTGCCAATGGATGGAGGTTTGCTCGGCAAGTCGATTGGTAACGCGGATGGTCACCGTGTCGCCTTGCCGCCAGCGCAAGGTCGGACCGGGCAGCGTGCCATTGATCGTCGTCGCCATGCGCACAGCGCCGGTGAAATTCACGGGCGTTTCGGCGATAGTGAGATCGAACTCGGTGCCCTTTAATACCGGTGCGGTACCGACCATTGTCGCCGCGCTTGCCCATGCCGGCCGCAGCAACGGCGAGATGCCCACCACCACACCGCCCGCCGCAAGCCCTTGTACGAAACGCCGCCGGGTCAAATTCGGCAGGTGGTTCGCGCTCGTCAAAGATTTTTTCATAGTGAATGAACCTCAGTCAGCGTGTCATTTCCCACAGAGCGTGAATGTGGGAGCGGATCATTCCGCGATGCTTAGCCAGAAGTATAGTGAGCGCCGATTCAAATCGCGGAATAATCCGCTCCCACAACGAGTGCGGGTTCAGCGATTTGAGCGACGGACAGTTAAATCAAACGCGGCGGTTCGTCGGAGGGTGGGCCGACGATGCCGGCCGCTAAAGTGAATAGCGATGAGGAAAAGACAAGCGGTTCCAAACGAGCGTCAAGGACCGTTTCGACGGTCATACCGCTGCAGTGGGCGACGCAATTGAAACAAGATGGGTCATCGGACGAGGAAACATCAGCATCGCCGTGATCGTGGTGGGTGCCGGCCATGCTGTGCACCGCCGAGCCGTCCGAATCAGCCGTGAAGAGGCTAGCAGCGGCAGCCGCCCCGGCATTCGCCAATAACACCAGGATCAGAAACCGGGAAATCCAGGTTCGCAACGTAGTGATTTTCGCTCGTGGGGTGGACACGTTCATCGCGCCTTTCGGCTACTTGGCTTAACCATGAGACAAAGGGTATACCGTCAAGGTTCCGATCGGCAAGGGACCGCATTAGTGAGATCAGACGATCAAACTTGGCGTGTTCGGAGTTAGCGTGAGGAGAAACTCCGCCACCGGCACGCACTGAATGCCATCGATAACAAGTCGCTCTCGCCCCATATAGAGCAGAACAGCCTCAGCCTCGGGGTAATCCTGCTTGAAAACCGCCAGGGGTTTAACGTCAAACGAATTGACGCGAATTGCGCGCTTCACTTCCACTGCCCAAAACAGCGATTCCCCATACACAACAAAATCGACTTCCGTTCCGGCTTTGGTCCGCCAGTAATACAGTCGACAATCATCACGCCGGTAACGCAGCATAGCGAACAGATGTTGAGCGACCAATCCCTCCAAGGCCGCGCCGTCGATTTCTTCCGGCCGGTCCAAAGGGCCCTTGGGTCGCAGCGCTCGGAACACGCCTGTGTCGAAAATATAGAACTTCGGGTGCTGTACAAGATGACGCTGGGCACGCTTGGAAAAAACCGGGACGCGAAAGCACAGCAACAAGTCTTCCAGGATCTGAACATAGCCTTCGACGGTTTTCCGGCTCACTTCGCATTCCCGTGCCACGGCGGACATATTGAGTTGCGCGCCATGGGAAAAACTGATCGCCTCCAAAAAGCGGGAAAAATCGCCGATGTTGCGAACGAGCCCCTCTGCTTGCACCTCTTCCTTCAAATAGAGCGACAGGTATGAGCGTAGGGTCGCCTCTCGATCGGCGGCGCTCCAGACCAATGGCACGAGCCCCGTCGTCAATGCGTCATTGAGCTTGAACTTCAGTCCTAACTCGCATGCCAAGAAGGGATGAAGCGAAGATTCCGTTAAGCGGCCAGCCAACAGGTTACTCGCGCCACGGCGCAGTTTGCGCGCGCTGGAGCCGGTGAGAATGAAGCGACGCGGGTGTTCCGACTCGACGACTTGATGGACCACATCCAGTAAGCCCGGGACTTTTTGGACTTCGTCGATGACGACGTCGCCCTTCCCTGGATAGGCGTCGAGTATCTCCAAAAGTCGCTCGGGACCGGCGAGCAAACGGCGATACATGTCGGCGGCCAGCAGATCGATCCAGATTGCGTCCGAAAAATGGCTACGCAGCCAGGTCGACTTGCCTACGCCACGTGGCCCGAACAGAAAAAATCCACCGCTTGGGGTTCGGAAAATTCTCCCTATCTCCGCCAATTTTGCTTCCTTTTTGGCGAAACGAGGGGAAAATAGTACAGGCTCTGTATATAAAAATCAACGACCTAAAAGAAAACCCCTTCAATCAGAAGGCGAACGCCAAACCCCCAGTTAGCCAGTCCGCGCAACAGGGTTCGATCGCCCGTCTGGGAATTAAGGCCTGATACCGCTGTGTGAGGTGTTGCGAAAGCGCGTTGACGGAGGGAGGGCGCAAAAAAAAGAAAGGGCGCCTTGTGGGCGCCCTTCCGTCACCTCTTCATGCGTGGATGTTACATGGAAGAGAACTTGTGGATCACACCGAGACCGAACCAGGAGGCGGTCTTGTCGGCGGCGTAGGGCTGGAAGCCGCCGTAGACCAGGCCGTAGTCCGCAGTGGTGTTTTTATCGTACGACAGCGCACCGTACTGGACATAGCCGGAAGTACGCTTTGACATCATGTGGGACAAGTGCACTTGGATCAATTGCGCACCGGAGTCGTTGGTATTGCCGACATCGTCAGCTGCGGCGTAACCCACACCGATAGCATTGGACCCGAAGGTGTGTTGGCCGCTGACGTAGTAGGCATCACGGTCGTTGTTGTTGCCGCCGCCGTCTGCAGTTTCCCAAACAGCCGCAACCCAAGTGTTGCCGTTATTGAAGCCGAACTTGCCGCCGAGCTTCATGGCTTCAGCGTCTTCTTTTCCGAGCGTTGCTTTGTTCGCACCTTGGGCCATGTGGGTGGAGTAGCCAGCGACGACTTCCCACGGACCCTGACCGTACTTAGCCATGATGTCAAACTCTTGCTGCTCGTCGGCGTTGGTATCTTTCGCATTGTCACCTACACCGAACAATGCCTCGAGCTTGAAGCCGTTGATATCGTTGGTCTTGTACATGATCGCGTTGTTGCGACGATCGTCATGCTTGCGGCCTGCGGGGTCGATGCCCATGATGCCGTTGTAGTCGATCACCGTATCGGGAGCAACGTCGTAGTTGCCGGTCGCGTTCTTGTACGGCGAGTTGTGGCGGCCCAAAGCCAACCAACCCCAGTCGCCGGCCAGACCGACGAATGTGTCGCGCATGGTGGGGGCGGCCGCATCGTCCGCGTCGATGCTCAATTCAATTTGGTACACGCCCTTCAAGCCACCACCCAGGTCTTCGCTACCGCGAACGCCGAGGTTGGAGTTGTTGGACTCCATGTCCATGAAGCTGCCATCGCCGCCACCAGCTTTAACGGTCGCATCATCCGCTTCATCGTCAAACTGACCTACGCTGAGGTGCAAGGTACCGTAAACTTCAGGATCGCCGGCAGCAAAAGCCGCGGGAGCCACCAGCGCGCCAGCTACTGTGACCGCGATTAATTTTTTGTTCATCTCTCTCATCTCCATTTGTTGCAAAAAGTCAACACGTGTGACCTAAATCCAACTGACAAACGAAAGATAGCCAAACAAAAACTAAAACGCAACAACTTTTTTCTAAAAAGCAACACTGGTCACAATTGTGTTGCGCATTTGCAACAAATGCGAACGCGCTTTGTACAAAGCCCCCGCGATCCGCGGTACTTTCCAACTACAGTCGCACGCGTCAATCAGTCTAGCGCCGCGAAATCCGAGAAGAACCGCTTTGGCGGCAGTCCCTTTGCCAGCGCCGCGTCGCGCAAGGCGACGATCATTTGCGGCGGGCCGGCGGCGTAGAGGTCAAGCTCATCGAGCCGGGTGTAATCGGCCATGACGGCGTCGTGGACCCAGCCGGTACGGCCTGACCAACCGTCGGCCGGTTTGGGGGCAGAAAGAACGGGTGTGTAGCGAAATTGGGGCATGGCGCGTACCCACTGCTCGGCCAGGCTGGCGAGGTAAAGATCCTCCCGCGATCGCGCGCCCCAATACAAATGAAGCGGGGTCGCGAGACGCTCATGGCGGTATTGCTCAGTGAGGGCTTTGATGGGCGCGAAGCCGGTGCCGCCGGCCACCATGATCATCGGCCGACCGTCGGCATGCAACGCCAACAGGCCTTGGGGGCCGGCGACGGCGATCGTTCCGCCGACCTTCAGCAAACCGATGGCCGCTTCCAAATCCGCGCCCATCACGCGGATGTGAAACTCCAATCGGCCGTCGGCGTTCGGCGCGCAGGCGATGGAAAAGCTGCGCGACACGCCATCGCCCAGATCGAGTTCCGCGTACTGTCCGGCGCGAAACGGAAACGCTTCGGATCGAGACGGCCGAACGATCAGCCGGGCCACATCCGCGGCGGGAAAGTCCAGCGATTCGATGGTCGCGTCGATTTGTGATGGGCCTGGCTGTGCCACGGCGCTCCTCGCGGTCTGAATTCAATGGGCCCTGCGGTTGCGAAACAGGGGTAAAATCAACGCACGAACTGGGACGCCTCCGCATGCCTCGCAACGCGTTGATCATTGGTTTTGGCTATATTGGCCGCCGGATGGCCCGCCGTCTGCGCGCCGCCGATTGGCATGTGGCCGCCCTCACCCGCAGCGCCGATGGCATCGCGGCGGCGCAAGGCCTCGGAATTGCCGCGTGGCAAGGCGATCTCGATCAACCAAGCAGCCTGGCCGATCTTCCCGTAACCGCCGACACCGCGGTGTTTTATCTCGCCCCGCCGCCGACCGAAGGCGTGACGGACCCGCGCATGACGCACTTCCTCGGCGCGCTGACCGTTGCGCCCCATGCGCTCATATATATAAGCACCACCGGGGTTTACGGCGACAGCAAAGGGCAAATGGTAACCGAAGAGTCGCCCGTCAATCCAGAAACGGAGCGAGCCAAGCGCCGGGTCGCGGCCGAAGCTGCACTGAAAAATTACGCGGAACAGCATCCCCCCATGCGGCATGTGGTGCTGCGGGTCAGCGGCATCTACGGGCCGGACAAATTACCGCTGGCACGACTGCAGCGCGGCGAACCCATCGTGGAGGACAGCGCGCATCCGAGTTATGTCAATGTCATCCAAGCCGACGATCTGGTGGATATCTGCATCGCCGCCGCCGAACGTGCGCCGCGCGGAGCGATTTACAACGTCAGCAGCAATCGACCGGTCAGCATGGCGGCCTATATGGATGTGGTGGCCGATGCCGCCGGTTTACAGCGACCGCCCCGCATCTCTTGGGATGAAGCGAAGACTCGAATTTCGCCGGGGATGCTGTCGTATTTGACCGAATCGCGGCGGGTCAGCAGTGACAAGTTGCTGCGGGAATTGGGATTAACGCTGCGTTATGGGGATCTAAAAACCGGCGTGGCGGCGGCGTTGGCGGAATCACCGCAATCGCGGTAGGAAACCGCTCCCACGGCAGAACGAGATCTTGCACGGTGGGGGCGGATCATTCCGCGATCGAATCGACTGTGACGGCGAGTCGAGCGAAGAATCGCGGTAGGAAACCGCTCCCACAGCGGAACGAGATCTTGCACGGTGGGAGCGGATCATTCCGCGATGGAATCGGCTGTGACGGCGAGTCGAGCGAAGAATCGCGGTAGGAAACCGCTCCCACTATGAAATGCCCAGCTTCGCCCACATTTCATCGATGCGTCGGCGCACTTCCGGCGTCATCGCAATGGGCTTGCCCCATTCCCGCGTCGTTTCCCCCGGCCACTTGTTGGTGGCGTCGAAGCCGATTTTCGAACCCAAACCGGACACCGGCGATGCGAAATCCAAATAATCAATCGGTGTGTTCTCGATTATCACCGTATCGCGCGCTGGATCCATGCGGGTGGTCATGGCCCAGATCACATCCTTCCAATCCCGAATGTTGATGTCATCATCCGTCACGATCACAAACTTCGTGTACATGAACTGACGCAGGAACGACCAGATGCCCAGCATTACCCGCTTGGCGTGACCGGGATACTGCTTCTTCATGCTCACCACCGCAAGGCGATAGGAGCAGCCTTCCGGCGGCAAGTAAAAATCCGCGATTTCCGGAAACTGCTTTTGCAGAATCGGCACGAACACTTCATTCAAAGCCGCGCCCAGCACGGCCGGCTCATCGGGCGGGCGGCCGGTGTAGGTGCTGTGATAGATCGGATCGCGGCGGTGAGTGATCGCTTCGATGGTGAAGACGGGAAAGCGATCGACTTCGTTGTAATAGCCGGTGTGATCGCCGAAAGGCCCTTCGTCGGCCATTTCGCCGGGATGAATGACGCCTTCGAGCACGATCTCGGCGGTGGCGGGCACCTGCAACTCATTGGTTACGCATTTCGCCACCTCGGTTTTCGATCCGCGCAACAAGCCGGCGAAAGCGTATTCCGACAAGGTATCAGGCACCGGCGTAACGGCGCCCAATGTTGTCGCCGGATCGGCACCCAGCGCAACGCTCACCGGAAACGGTTCGCCGGGATGCTTCGCTTGCCACTCTCTAAAATCCAGCGCGCCGCCGCGATGGGCCAACCAACGCATGATGACTTTATTCGGCCCGATGACTTGCTGGCGATAGATGCCGAGATTCTGCCGTTCCTTGTGCGGACCCTTGGTAATCACCAATCCCCAGGTGATCAACGGCCCCGCATCGCCCGGCCAGCAGGTCTGAATCGGCCAGCGGGACAGATCCACCTCGCTGCCGCGCAGCACGACTTCCTGGCACGGCGGACGGCTGATCACCTTCGGCCCCATGTTCAGTACATTCTTGAACACCGGCCATTTGTCCAACGCATCCTTGAAGCCGCGCGGCGGTTCGGGTTCCTTGAGAAACGCCAGCAAGCGCCCCACGTCGCGCAGCGCTTCGACCGATTCTTGGCCCATGCCGAGGGCAACGCGTTTGGTGGTGCCGAACAAATTGGCCAGAACGGGCGTTGTGTGGCCGGTCGGACGTTCGAACAACAACGCCGGACCGTCGGCGCGCAACACGCGGTCGCAAATCTCGGTCATTTCCAGATGCGGATTGACGTCGACGTTGACGCGCTTCAGCTCGCCTGAACGTTCGAGTAGCTTTAGAAAATCACGCAGATCCTGATACACGGCGCCCTCCCGCGTGCAGCATAGCAAAAACGCGGGCCGCGGCCGAATCGCGAAGAATCGCGGTAGGAAACCGCTCCCACCTCGTTGCGCCGCATCGGGGTGGAGACTCGATCCGCTGCGGGAGCGGATCATTCCGTGATTTCCTACCCCAACAGCGCGTTGACCTTCGCCGCCATGATGAAATCGTTCTCGTGCAGCCCCTTGATCTTGTGGGTATAGAAGACCACTGTGGCGTAACCCCACCCGAACGCGATGTCCGGATGATGATCTTCCTCCTCCGCCAGCGCGCCGACCTTGTTCACGAACGCCAGCGCCTCGGCGAAATTGGCGAACTTGAATTTACGCTCTAGCTTGGTGGACTCACTGTTGAGCTGCCACTCGGGCACCTGGGGCATCATGGCTTTGGCTTCCTGCGGCGTCAGCGGTGGAATACCGCCGCGGCAGGGCACGCATGTTTTTTCGGTTAGGCCCATATCACCCTCCTGGTCTGGCGTGAGTAACCCGCTCAAGATCCCGCCACGGACAAACGCTGTCAACCCGATTTTTCTTGATCCAAATGGCGACCCGTTTCGCGCTTTGTCACTTGAGCGCAGCTAGCACCGTTTCTACCGGCAGGAACAGTCTCATCGGCTCATCGTCGAATTCCACAAAGCCGTACTTTCGATAAAAGGGCCGTGCCTCATTATCCAGAGCGTCGACCACCACCGCGCGCACCGCCAGGTACTCGAGGGCTTCCGCGATTCGTTTGAAGGCCTCGACGAGCAATCGCGCTCCAAGACCGATGCCACGCATCTCACTATCTACGGCAAGCCGCGTGATCAGCGCAACCGGCACGGGATAATTTGGAAGATTTTTGACCGCGCTCTTCGGAAAGGCGGACGCGGCGACGCTCGATGCGCTGATAGCGAAATAACCCCACACCTGACTCTTATCGTCGATCGCAACGAATGCTCGCGACAGGTTGCGCTTGTCATTTTGCAGCGCGTAGCGATGAAGATATTCGTTTAACGGCGCTTTTCCGCAATCAAAAGACGCGCGGACATGATCGCGAGAAATTCGCTCGACCAGAAAATCGCGCGGGTCGGCCACGGCGCCAGAGCCTAGGCGTGTTTTTTCACGGCTTTGCGCAATGCTTCATTGGGCTTCGGCGGATTATCCAGCGCCGCTAAAAACGATGCGAAATCCCGTTCCGACAGCACGATCTGCTCGTGCTCCTTGAGCACTTCCTGCGCCTTCTCACTGACCGTCGCAATGATGAAACTCGAGGTGTCGACTCCCAACAGATCGGCAGCCTTGTCGAACAGATCCTTGGTGTGGCTCTGCACCCGCACGTTGATCATCTTGTCTTTTTTGGCCCGAGCGATTTTTTTTGTTGTTGCTCGCTTGGCAGTTGAAGTGGTCATGACGTTGCCTGCTGTGGCTGATTTGACGTAACTGTATTCTATTAACCGCGTATAGCCAATGTCTATACGCTGTATCGGCGGGAATTCAGGAAAGCCCCAGTCGGGAACACAAAGCGGGCTCGGACACAGTTACTGGCTGCTAACCGGTTGTTTTAATTGGCTGGGGGACGTGGATTCGAACCACGGTTGATGGAGTCAGAGTCCATAGTCCTGCCGCTAGACGATCCCCCAGTGGTGCTTGAAGTTTGCCGTCGCCGTTGCGGGATGGCAAGCCTCAATAATCGGAAAACCCAGAAGCCATGCCTGACTTCTGGGTTTCGAGGTACCGATGCGAAGAAAAATTAACGCTTCGAGTATTGCGGACGTCGGCGGGCTTTGTGCAGGCCGACTTTCTTACGCTCGACTTCACGGGCGTCGCGGGTCAGGAAGCCGCCTTGACGCATCTTGCTGCGCATCTCTTCGTCTTGAGCGACCAAGGCGCGGGCTACAGCGTGACGAATCGCGCCGGCTTGGCCGGTGATGCCGCCGCCCTTTACTGTGATGATGACGTCAAATCGGTCTGCTACTCCGGCACCTTCGATGGATTGGCGCGCGATCACTCGCGTGGTTTCACGACCGAAGTATTGCTCGATCGGTTTGTCGTTGATGACAAACTTGCCGTTGCCGGATTTCAGAATGGCGCGCGCGGTTGCCGTTTTGCGCCGACCCGTAATGACTTTTTGTGCTGCTGCCATGTGTATACCTAACCGTTCAATTAGACTTCAAGCGCTTTGGGTTGCTGCGAGGCATGCGGATGCTCGGTGCCCGGATAAACTCGGAGCTTCTTGAACATGGCCCGGCCCAGCGGATTCTTCGGCAACATGCCCTGAACGGCGATTTCGAGAATGCGCTCGGGATGGGTTGCTCGCATTTTTTCCACCGACGCGGATTTCATGTTACCGATGTAACCCGTGTGATGGTAATAGATCTTGTCTGTTTCCTTTTTGCCGGTGACGGCGACGTCCTTGGCGTTGATGACGACGATGTAGTCGCCGGTATCGACGTGGGGCGTGTACTCCGCTTTATGCTTGCCGCGCAAACGGTGCGCAATTTCAGTCGCCAAGCGACCCAGCGTCTTGCCCGCCGCGTCTACCACATACCAATCGCGTTTGACTTCCGCCGGTTTCGCAGAAAAGGTCTTCATATCATTGTTCCCCAAAATATCCCTCGGGCCACTGACAAATATGGCGCTGTGCGCCTGGCCCGCATCAAAAGAGCGGGAATGTTACCTAAGTTTGTGCCGGCGCTCAAGAACTTCGTGGCGGCGAGCGCATGATTTTGCGGCCAAAACCTGGCGCGAGATGGCCACTGCCCGGCGCTCATCCAAGTCTTAAACAAATAACCTATTGTTTTATTTATCTTTTAACTTAAGTCGCTCAACGACTCTGCCGTGCTGCAGGTGCTCGTGGACGATTTCCTCCACGTCCGCCTCGCTGCCGTAGGTGTACCACACCGCCTCCGGATAAACGACGATGCACGGCCCTTCGGCGCAACGATCCAGGCACCCCGCGTTGCTGACACGGACCTTGCCCTTGCCCGCCAGTTTCAAATTCTTGACCAATGCTTTGGCGTGATCGCGCATATTTTGGGCATCGTGATCCTGACAACAAGGTCGACCGTCGTGGCGCTTGTTGGTGCAGAAAAAAACATGGTGCTTGTAGTACGACATAAGCGGTACTCGATCACGCTAGGGCTGGCTAGCCAGTATAGTATAGTTGTTTCATTTTCGCCCTTGGACTGCCCTCTTTGAATACTCCCACCGCTTCTGAACATTTACTGAAGTCGCTTGACCAGTGCGTGGTGTGTGGGCTTTGCATTCCCCACTGCCCGACCTACCCGATCTCGCAACGGGAGGGCGACTCGCCGCGGGGACGCATTGCCCTCATGCAAGGATTGATTTCGGACAAACTCGGCGACGCGGAACATGCCACGGACGCCATCGATCGCTGCGTGGGCTGTCGCGCCTGCGAAACCGTGTGCCCGGCAAAGGTGCCCTACGGCGCGGCGCTGGCGGAGTTTCGATTAATCGGACCGAGCCGAAAACCAAAGGCCGGCATGGGCGAGCGCTTGGCGAAATCAATGCGCCGCCACCCTCTCGCCATGCGTGCAGTCGGCATTGCTGCGCGACTGGCGCTAAGGATTCCGAATCGCCGATTCAAGTCCAGTCGCTTGGGACGGCTCGCTCGCTACGCCGCCGGCCCCCTACGCAAGGTCAAAGCGCCGCAAGAACCGGTGACAAGCCAGGGGCCAAAGGGTTCGGTGGTGCTGTTTCCCGGCTGCGTCGTCCCGGCCATGGCGCCTGCCACCGTCACCGCGGCGCAAACGCTGCTCAACCGGCTGGGATATGGGGTTGTGATGCCGCAACGAACGACCTGCTGCGGCGCGCTGAGCCTGAGCGAAGGCGATCTGCCCGGAATGACCCGCAATCTCGGCGCGGTGGATAAACTCGCGGCGGACCACCCGGATTCACCCATCGTTAGTCTGGCGGCGGGCTGTTCGTCGCAAGTAAAACTCTACCCCTCCATCTTGCCGCTCACGGACGCGCCTTTGGCATGGACGACGCGGTTTACGGATTTCATGGTGTTTGTGGAGCAAGCCTTGGCCGCAACGGACTGCCGGTTCGTGAAATCAGATTTGAAGGTTGCGGTCCACGAGCCGTGCAGCTTGCGCCACGGACTGAAACAAGGTGCCATCACCGAAAACGTGCTCAAGGTCATCCCGGGCATTAAATTGACTGCGCTGCCGCGTAGTGCACCTTGTTGCGGCGCGGGCGGCAGCACCCTGCTTTCCCACCCGGAAATCGCCGATCCGCTGGCCCAGAACACGGTCGACGCGCTCCTGGCCCTGGCGCCCGACGTCATCGTTTCGGCCAACATCGGCTGCGCCATGCACCTGCAAGCCGAACTACGCCGCCGCGGCAGCGCGATTGCCGTGGTTCACCCGGTGGAAATTCTCGCCGACGCCCTGTCTGATTGATCAGGATTCGCGCTCGGTTTAGAGTATCGCCTATGACCACCGCACGCCATTACACCCCCTTGGACCGTCTGCTGAATCTGGCAAACGACGCCCTGACGACCATCGCCGGCAAACCTTTCGGCACCGGACGACCGAGCCCGGCCGAGGACCGCGAGGCCGCGAATTTGGACGCCGGGCAAGCCAAACATGCGGCGGGCCTGATGCGGGTGAATCACGCCGGCGAAGTTTCCGCCCAGGCGCTGTATCAGGGGCAAGCGCTGACGGCCCGCGAAGAAGGGGTGCGAGAAAAAATGCAGCGCGCCGCCGCGGAAGAGAACGACCATCTCGTATGGTGCGAACAACGCTTGACTGAACTGGACAGCCGTCCCAGCCTGCTCAATCCGCTGTGGTATGCCGGCTCCTTCGCCATCGGCGCCCTGGCCGGCGCCGTCGGTGATAAATGGAGTCTCGGTTTTATCGTCGAAACCGAGCGCCAGGTGATCAAACATCTTGAAGAGCATTTGGCGAAACTGCCCGCCGACGACGACAAGAGCCGTGCGGTGCTGATTCAGATGAAGGAAGACGAAAGCCACCACGCCACGACGGCCATGCAATCCGGCGCCGCGGAGTTGCCGGCGCCGGTGAAGAAAATCATGGCGATCACTTCGATGGTGATGACCAAGACGGCGTATTGGATTTAAGGCACTGCGAGCCGGCCATCACTGTGGGAGCGGATCATTCCGCGAATGGACTCGGCGAAGAATCGCGGTAGGAAACCGCTCCCACACCGTTCAGTTGTCATTGTGGGAGCGGATCATTCCGCGAAGAGACTCGGCGAAGAATCGCGGTAGGAAACCGCTCCCACACCATTCAGTTGTCGTTGTGGGAGCGGATCATTCCGCGATTGAATCAGCGCAAGTGACAAGTCGGGCCAAGAATCGCGGAATGATCCGCTCCCACGACCGTCATCCAGGCAGAAGTCAGCCCATATTCTGGCCGTAGAAGATCTCGGACATTTCCCGCGACAAGCGATCGCTGATCTGCTTTTCCTCTTGCCGGGTCAATTCTTTCTTCGACACGCCAAACAGGTAGTTATCCAAATTGAACTCTTTCAACATCATCTTGGTGTGAAAGATGTTCTCCTGGTACACGTTAACGTCGATCAACTGATACTTCTGCTTCGTATCGTTGGCGATGAAGTCTTGAATGGACGTGATCGAGTGGTCGATGAAGTGCTTGCGCCCTTTCACGTCGCGGGTAAAGCCGCGCACCCGATAGTCCATGGTGACAATGTCCGACTCGAAGCTGTGAATCAGATAGTTCAAGGCGCGCAACGGCGAAATGCGACCGCAGGTGGACACATCGATGTCGGCCCGAAATGTGCTGATACCTTGCGCCGGGTGGCTTTCCGGATAGGTGTGGACGGTCAAGTGGCTCTTGTCCAAGTGCGCCACCACGGCATCGGGCAGCGGGCCGGGCGCGTGCGACTCGCTCATCATCTCCGCGGAAGCATGTTCCTCGGAAATCAGCATGGTCACGCTGGCGCCCTGGGGATCGTAATCCTGATGGGCGATGTTAAGGATCGTCGCGCCGATGATGTTGGACACGTCGGTGAGAATCTGCGTCAATCGCTCAGCGTTATACGCTTCGTCGATGTACTCGATGTACTTGCGGCGCTCCGTTTCCGTGGTGGCATAGCAAATATCGTAGATATTGAAGCTGAGGGTCTTCGTCAGATTGTTGAACCCGTGCAGCTTGAGTTTTTTGAGAGGCTTGAGCATGGTCACCGCATAGAACCCCGAATCAAGAGAGTTAAAACGCCGGTTGTCTCGCGTCGCTTACGAGAACAACTTACCCTTCTTTGCCCGAGATCGGCGGGTGATAAATCATTTGCACCACGTTGCCGTCCGGATCTTTCATGTAAAAACTACGCGCCCCGTCGCGGTGCGTCTTCGGCGGGTTCACCATCGCAACCCCCTTGGGCTGCAAATAGGCGTACCAGTTATCGACGTCCGCCGGGGTTGCCAACACAAATCCAATATGGTCAAGGCGCTGTGGCGCTTGAACAATCAAATCCGCGGGCGCCCTGTGCAGCGCCAAGTTGTCGCTACCAGAGGTTAGATACACATTATCCGCGTCGGGTCGCCACTCCACGGCCATGCCAAGCAAGTCAACGTAAAACCGCTCGCACGCGTCCAAATCAACGCAATACAGCGCCACATGGCGCAACCCGCGCATTCCGGCCGGGATCATGGACGCACGCCTCGGCCGCCGCGAGCGCCCACCGGTGGGGCCACATTATAAGGCAAACGTCCGGCAGGGGTACCCTTATTGCACTTCATTCAGGTCCACTACCTCGAAGTCGTGGGTGATGTCCGCGGTCTTGCCCAGCATGATGGATGCGGAACAGTATTTCTCCGCCGACAATTTTACTGCCCGCTCTACCGCCTCCAACTTTAAACCCCTGCCCTTAACGATGAAATGGACGTGAATCTTGGTGAACACCTTCGGCACTTCGGCAGCCCGCTCGGATGAAAGTTCGGCCACGCAATCGACGATGTCCTGGCGCGCCTTGCGCAAAATGCTCACCACGTCGAACGCCGTGCAGGCGCCCATGCCCATCAACACCATTTCCATGGGCCGCACGCCCAGGTTTCTGCCGCCGGCATCCGGTGGACCGTCAATGACCAAAGCATGTCCGCTGCTGGACTCAGCGACGAAGGTAACGTTCTCGACCCATTTGATCCGCGCTTTCATATCGGTTTTGACCCCACGCAAAAGGGGCCAAATTATAACAGTTTCTTGGTCCGCGTCTAAACAATGCAGCGCGTTTGCCGATCACATAGGTAGTTGGAGATTCGGGGGGGTCACAAAAGGACTTTACCATTATGGGGCGGACAGCTACACAACCTCAGGTTTTAGAAAATCCGGTCATTGAGCGTTTCATCACGCACTGCCACCAGCGACGCTATCCGGCCAAGGCCGTGATCATTTGCGCCGGTGACTCACCGGATGTTTTGTACTACGTCGTTAAAGGCTCGGTAAGCGTGCTTGCCGAAGACGATAGCGGCCGTGAAATCGTTTTGGCCTATCTGAACGCCGGGGATTTCTTTGGCGAAATGGGCCTTTTCCAGCAGGAGAAAAACCGCAGCGCCTGGATTCGCGCCCGCTCGCAATGCGAAATCGCGGAAATCAGCTACACCAAGTTTCGCCGTCTGGCGCGCGAAGATCCCGACATTTTGTTCGCGCTGGCCAGTCAAATGGCGATCCGTCTGCGCCGCACCAGCGGCACGGTGACCCGGCTGGCGTTCATGGATGTGACCGGCCGCATCGCCGGCACACTGCAGGACTTGTGCAAAGAGCCCGATGCCATGACTCATCCGGAGGGGATGCAGATCCGCATCACCCGCCAGGAGCTGGGACGCATCGTGGGTTGTTCGCGCGAGATGGTGGGCCGGGTCCTCAAAAATCTCGAGCAGCAGAATTTGATCAACGTCAAAGGCAAGACCATCGTTGTGTTCGGCGATCGGGACAAACTGCGCGGCATTGAAGCATAGTTTTCGAATTTTTACCCCCCTCCTTGCCCTCGTAACCCGGGGGCTTTTTTTTGGCCGCACAAACGCAAACGTGATAGCGACGATACCTCAAGACGTTTATGGATGCGGGGCAGAAACTGCGAAGCGGCTGTCAATCGGCGCCGAACAATCGCGCCAGTTCCTGCCCCGGATCGTCGGCCCGCATGAAAGCTTCGCCGACGAGGAAGGTGAATACGTTGTGCTCGTGCATGCGCTTTACATCGTCAGGTGTGTGAATGCCGCTCTCGGTGACCACGAGAGTCCCTTTCGGAATTGATGCCAGCAACTCCCAAGTCGTCTCCAAGCGGGTTTTGAAGGTGCGCAGATTGCGGTTGTTGATTCCTATCATGGGCGGGTTGAGCGCTAACGCCCGCTCCAATTCGGCGCGATCGTGGACTTCGATCAGCACATCCATGTTCAGGTCGCAGGCGGCATCGTAAAACCGGTGCAATTGGTCGTCGTCCAGGGCGGCAACGATCAACAGGACACAATCTGCCCCCAGAGCGCGCGCTTCCACCACCTGATAGGTGTCGATGATGAAGTCCTTGCGCAGCACCGGCAGCCCCGACGCGGCGCGCGCCTGTTGCAGATAGGCGTCCGCGCCCTGGAAAAACTTTTCGTCGGTCAACACCGACAGACACGCCGCGCCGTGACGGGCGTAAGACTCGGCGATAGCGACTGGGTCGAATTGCGGCCGCAAGACGCCCTTGCTCGGCGAGGCCTTTTTCACTTCGGCGATGACGGCGGAACGGCGCGCCGAGACTCGATTCTGCAGCGCACTAAGAAAACCGCGCGGCGGATCGGCGTCCTTGGCGCGCGCCGTGATGGCCGCCAGCGAGCAGTTGCGTAAGCGCTCGGCCAGCTCGCGCTGCTTTTCGGCAAGGATGGTTTGAAGAATGTCGGACATAGTGGTTCAGGATCTCTGTTCGAACTGCAAAAAATGCGCATGATTTGTGGGAGCGGTTTCCTACCGCGATTCGAATCGGCGGCGGCGTTAATTCGAGCGAAGCATCGCGGAATGATCCGCTCCCACAACGACACTGGCGCACCGATCTTTATCGCGGATAAATCCGCTCCTACGAAAACGAGGAAGTCAGCTTCACCAACGCATCGAGTTTCGCTAAAGCCGCCCCGCTATCCAAAACGGATTGCGCTTTTTCGACGCCCGCTTCCAGCGACGGCGCAAGGCCCGCGGCGTAAATCGCCGCTCCGGAATTCAGTGCCACGATGTCCCGCGCCGGACCCGCTTCGCCGCCGAGCACCCGTTTGATAACCGCCAAACTCTCTTGCGGCGTTTGCGCGGTGATTTGCTTGAGGTCGGCCCGCTTCATACCGAATTTCTCCGGCGCGATCTCGAACGTGGTGACTTCGCCGTTCAAAAGCTCGGCGATGCGGGTCGGCGCGCCGATGCTGATTTCATCCAGCCCATCCCCCGCGTGCACCACCAAAACGTGGCGACTCCCCAACTGGGCCAGCACTTGGGCCATGGGCTTCAACCACTGGTCGGAGAACACCCCGATGACCTGGTTTGGCGCACCGGCCGGATTGGTCAGCGGGCCAAGCAAGTTGAAGATCGTGCGCACGCCCATCTCGCGACGCGGACCGATGGCATGCTTCATGGCGCCATGGTGCAGCGGCGCGAACATGAAACCGACGCCTACCTCGCGGATGCATTGCGCCACTTGTTGCGGTGTCAGTTCCAAATTCACGCCGGCGGCTTCGAGCACGTCGGCGCTGCCCGATTTGCTCGATACCGCTCGATTGCCGTGCTTGGCCACATGGCCCCCGGCCGCCGCGACGACAAACGCGCTGGCGGTCGAAATATTGAACGTGCCCGACGAATCGCCGCCGGTACCGCAAGTGTCCACCAGCGCCGGCACATCGACGTCGACATGCTGGGCCAGCGAGCGCATCACCGCGGCGGCGGCGGCAATCTCATCCACGGTTTCGCCCTTCATGCGCAACCCGACCAAGAAGCCGCCGATCTGCGCCTGGGTGGTGTTGCCGCTCATGACGGCTTGCATGACTTGCGTCATCTCTTCCCGCGTCAAATCGCGATTCTCGACCACGGCTTTTATCGCTTCTTGTATGTTCATCACTACACCCGCGTATTCAGAAAATTCTTCAGCATGTCGTGGCCATGCTGGGTCAGTATGGACTCGGGGTGAAACTGCACGCCCTCGACCGCGTATTTCTTATGCCGCACGCCCATGATCTCGTCGCGGCGGCCATCGTCGGTTTGCGTCCACGCCGTGACCTCCAAACACTCCGGCAACGATGACGCGTCGATAATAAGCGAATGGTAGCGCGTCGCTTCGAATGGCGACGGCAGTCCGCGGAACACACCCACTCCGGTGTGATAAATCGGCGATGTCTTGCCGTGCATGACATTCCTCGCGCGCACGACCCTGCCGGCATAGGCTTGCCCGATGCTCTGGTGACCCAGACACACGCCGAAAATAGGAATCTTGCCGGCGAATCGGTTAATGGCGGGAATGGAGATGCCGGCCTCGCTGGGTGTGCACGGGCCGGGTGAGATAACGATGTGGTCCGGCTTCATGCGCTCGATGTCCTCGAGCGTGACCTGATCATTGCGCACCACCCGCACCTCTTGACCCAACTCGCCGAAGTATTGCACCAAGTTGTAGGTGAACGAGTCGTAGTTGTCGATCATCAGCAGCATAGTTGTTTCAATCCTCGTCCGACGACGGGCTGACGATACGCTCACGGTCGAGACCTTGCACCGCCATGCTCACCGCGCGAAAAGTGGCGCGGCCCTTGTTCATGGTTTCCTGCCACTCGCTCTCCGGCACCGAATCGGCCACGATCCCGGCGCCGGCTTGTATATGGAGACGGCCGTTCTTGATCACCGAAGTTCGGATCGCGATGGCCGTGTCCATGGTGCCGTGCCAGCCGATGTAGCCCACCGCGCCGCCGTAAACGCCGCGCTTGACGGGCTCGAGTTCGTCGATGATTTCCATGGCGCGGATCTTCGGCGCGCCGCTCAATGTTCCGGCGGGAAAGGTCGCTCGCAGCACATCGAGGGGCGTCATTTCCGGCTTCAGACGACCGGTGACGTTGGAGACGATGTGCATGACGTGGGAGTAGCGCTCGATGACCATTTGCTCGGTCACTTTGACACTACCGGTTTCGCAAACACGGCCCACATCGTTGCGGCCAAGATCGATGAGCATGAGATGTTCCGCCCGTTCCTTCGGATCGGCCAACAAATCCTCCTCGAAGGCAACATCTTCCTGTTCCGTCGCACCGCGGGGCCGCGTGCCGGCAATGGGGCGCACCGTAACCATGCCGTCTTCCAAACGCACCAGGATTTCCGGCGAGGAACCCACCACTTGGAAATCCTCGAAATCGAGAAAAAACATGTACGGCGACGGATTGAGGCTGCGCAGCGCGCGGTATAAGTCCAACGGCGCCGCGGTAAAGGGAGTCGACAGCCGCTGCGACAAAACGACTTGCATGACGTCGCCGGCAAGAATGTACTCTTTTATTTTCTCGACCGCGTTCTGGTAATCCTTCTGGCTGAAGCCGGACACGAAGTCACCCTCGTTCACCGGTGTCGCCTGGACGGCGGAAGATCGGTGCATGATGCGCCCCTGGCGCAACTGCTCGACGCGGGAAGCGAGTCGCGCCAAGCCATCGGTCAACGCATTCGCTTGCGCGGGATCGACATGGATCACGACATACAACTTGCCGCGCAGGTTGTCGAAGACGATGACGTCCTCCGACAGCATGAGCGTGATATCCGGCGTATCCAACGTATCGTGCTTACGCGTCTTGGCAAGTCGCGGCTCGATGTAGCGAATCGTGTCGTAACCGAAATACCCGACCAAGCCGCCGGTGAAGCGCGGCAGTCCGGCCAATTCCGGCACACGATAGCGGGCCTGGAACGACTCGATCCAGGCCAGCGGATCTTCGGCAACCGCCTGTTCCACGACCTTGCCGCCGACGGCAACGGCGATATCGTGTCCGCGCACGCGCACCACGGTGCGGCAAGCCAGACCGATGATGGAATAGCGGCCCCACTTCTCGCCCCCTTGCACCGACTCCAATAGATAGCCGTAAGGCTCGTCCACCAGCTTCAGATAAGTGCTCAGTGGCGTATCCAAATCGGCCAACACTTCGGCCATGAGCGGAATGCGGTTGTAGCCCTGAGCGACCAGACGACCGAAGGTTTTACTGTCCATGCGCGCACACTGTCGGATCGCCCGCCCTTGTTCTCACCCTAGGCCAGCAATGCCGGCAAATCCGCCAGCGTGTCGATGACCGCGTCGGGCTTGGAGTCGCGAATATCCTTGCCGTGGTTGTAGCCATACGGCAAACACACCACTTGAAATCCCGCCGCCCGCGCCGCAGTGACGTCGTTGGAGGAGTCTCCCACCATCAAACAATCGGCCGGCGCCGCGTTGAATTTCTCAGCGGCATACAGCAGCGGCATCGGATCGGGTTTTTTCTTCGGCGTGGTGTCGCCGCTGACAATCAATTCGAACGTGTCGTAGATGCCCATATCCTTCAGCAAGGGCTCGGTGAACGCGGCCGCTTTGTTCGTGACGCAGCAGACGCGGAAACCCATTTGCTTGAGCTTTGCCAACCCTTCCTTGACGCCCGGGTAGAGCATGCTGCGCTTGCTCACGTTGTCTTTATAGAAAGACATGAAGATAGGCAGCGCCCGGTTAAAGTCCGCTTCCGACGGCTCGCCGTCCAATTGCCCGACGAGAGCGCGTTTGACCAAGCGTTCCACGCCGTTGCCCACCCAGTCGCGCACGCGGTCTTCCGTCCACGGGGCCCGCCCGATGCTCTCCATGGTGCGATCGACGCAAAAGTGAAGGTCCGGCACGCTATCCACCAGCGTGCCGTCCAGGTCGATCAAGATCATTTTCGGTTTACGTAGTTTCATCGAAATGCTGTTACGTTATTTTTTGACTTTGGCCTTGGCCAGCTCGGCCCGCATGGCGTTTACGGTCGCCTTGTAGTCGGGCGTATTGAAGATGGCCGAGCCGGCGACGAACGTGTCCGCGCCCGCCTCGGCGATCTCGCGAATGTTGTCGACCTTGACGCCGCCGTCGATTTCCAGCCGGATAGGCAGGCCGCTCTCATCGATCATGCGGCGTGCCTCGCGAAGCTTCGGCAGCGTATTGGGAATGAACTTCTGGCCGCCGAAGCCAGGATTCACGGACATGAGAAGAATCATGTCGACTTTGTCCATGACATACTTCAGATAATCGAGGGGCGTGGCGGGATTGAAAACCAGGCCGGATTTGCAGCCACTGTCGCGAATCAGTTGCAACGAACGGTCAACGTGCTCCGACGCCTCGGGATGGAACGTAATGTAAGTCGCGCCGGCCTTGGCAAAGTCCGGGATGATGCGATCGACGGGCTTCACCATCAAATGGACATCGATGTCCGCCTTGATGCCGTGCTTTCGGAGGGCTTCGCACACCAGCGGCCCGATGGTCAGATTGGGCACGTAATGGTTGTCCATGACATCGAAGTGAACGATGTCGGCGCCTGCTTCCAGCACGTTGGTGACTTCTTCGCCCAGACGCGCGAAGTCGGCTGATAAGATCGACGGCGCAATTTTGTAATCAGTCATACGAAAACCCTCTGCTAAACTTAATTAGGTGTCACCTGTAGGTGTGACGATCCCGCCCCAAACGGAACGGCAAAATTTACCTGATTCTGGGCAAAATTTCATCCTAAACGAGCATTTACAACCATTCGGCAGCGCGCTCGACGCTTGACAGGGCCAACACGGAGACGTTACGAAGCCGCCATGGCAAGAACAAAATTCAGTGTCGTGGCCGCGCTGCTCGTCAGCGCGCACCAGGTGATCGGGCTCGCGCCGGCCGCCGCCCAGCGCACCCAATCCATTGAGTCCATTCTGGAAAACGTGGCGGCGCCAAGCGTCGCGGTGTGGTTGGAACTAGCCGACGGCAAAATACCCGCCATATATAAGGAAGAGCAGACGGGTATGAAACAGGGGGCCGCCGTCGTGGTTCATGACTTGGGAATGAATCCGGATTGGCCGGAAGTCGTCACACCCTTGCGCAACGGACTCCCGACCGTCGGCTGGACAACCCTATCGATAAGTCCGCCGGCGTTGCAGGGCAATGTTGTTCCCGCGGATATGGATGCGTTACAGAAGGCCACCGCCGAGGCGCTCGAGAGTGCGCTGAAGTATCTGGGCGCCAGAGGCTACGAAAATGTAGCGTTGATCGGCGTGGGCCTGGGCGCGACAGTCTCCGCCGCGTTTCTTGCCAACAGCCCGGGCCATGGCGTCGATGCGTTTATCGGCATCAACATGGCGCCTTTTCCCGCCACCGCGCCCACCCTGACGCCGGCGGTCTACCTCGAGAAGATTGCGTTGCCGATCCTGGACCTCTATGGCGAACGGGCCGCGGCCGGCGTGCGTGCCGACTCCGCGGCGCGGGCGTTGGCGGCCAAAAAGTCGGGCGCCGCCGCCCGTGCCGATCAAAATATCGATCCATTCAAGCGCTCGGCTGTGGCACAATCGCCCTTCGACGACAAAACGGGGTTTATCGCCTACCGACAGATTGTTGTTCCCGGCGCGAATCCCGCGTTCGTCGGCCAGGAAGAGATTCTAGTCAAACGTATCGTGGGTTGGCTGCGTCGCCATGCGACGGGGGTCACGGTACAACGCTGATGGTGAAGAATCGCGGAAGGATCCGCTCCCACAAAGTGACCCGCCACAACAACCCGCGCCGACACTCGATACCGAGGACAACCATGGATTCTATTCTCATCGCTCTTCACCTCGTCGCCGCCGCGCTGTGGGTCGGCGGCATGTTTTTCGCGCACCAAGCGCAACGCCCGGCGGCATTGGATTTGGACCCGCCGCTGCGACTCGGGCTGTGGGTACGCACGTTCAAGCGCTTTTTTCCCTGGGTTTGGGCGTTCGTCATCATTCTGCCCATCACCGGCTATGCCATGTTGTTTAGCCGCTACGGCGGCTTCGGCGGCGCGCCGGTGTACATACACATCATGCAGGGATTCGGCTGGGTCATGATCGTGATTTTCATAAAGCTCTATTTTCTGTCCTTCCAGCGCCTGAAGACCGCCGTTGCCGGCCAAGACTTCAAATCCGGCGCCAACCATCTCGCCACTATTCGGCGCTGGGTCGGTATCAACTTGTTGATCGGCGTGGGCGTGTTGGCCGTCGCCTCGGCGGGCCGATTTCTTATCTAGACGCATTCGTGAACCACACTTTTTTCGCCACCGCGCCGAAAGGCCTCAGCCGATTGCTCGCCGATGAGCTGCGCGCACTTGGCGCCGTGAACACCCAACCGGTCACGGCGGGCGTGAGTTTCCAGGGCCCGATCGGCGTGGCGTATGCGGTCTGCATGTGGTCGCGGCTGGCCAATCGAATCTTGCTGCAGATCGCGCAGTTGGAAGCGGCGGACGAACAAGCGTTGTATGACGCCGCGCTAAGCATCGACTGGCAGGATCACCTGAATCCAAGCCGCACCTTCGCCATCGACTACACGGGAAGGAACGCATCGTTTCGCCATAGCCAGTTCTGCGCCCTGAAAATCAAGGATGCGGTGGCCGACTACTTTCGAAAAACATCCGGGCAGCGGCCGTCGGTTCAAACCGACCAGCCTGACGTGCGCATCAGCGCCTTCGCTCGCAGCCCGAAAGTAACCTTCTATATCGATCTGTCGGGAACAAGCCTGCACCAGCGAGGCTACCGCGCCACGGCCGGACAGGCGCCCATGAAGGAGAATCTCGCCGCGGCGATTTTACTGAGTGCTCATTGGCCTGACATCGCCCGCGATGGGGGCGCGTTTGTGGATCCCATGTGCGGCTCGGGAACGCTGGCGATCGAGGCCGCCCTTTATGCGGCCGATCGGGCACCGGGACTGAATCGACGATGGTGGGGGTTTCAGGGCTGGCTGGGTCATGATGAGACGGCTTGGCTGCCCATCGCGCAGGCTGCTCGAGAACGCGCGGAGCAGGGTCGCCAGCAGGTTCCGCCGTTATTCGCCGCGGACCAAGACAGGGACATTCTGCGCATCGCACAAGACAACGCAAAACGTGCCGGCGTCATTGACAGCATCGAGTTTCAGCAGCGGTCGCTGCGGGAATGGCCGGCGGCGCCCGCGCCTTTCGGTCTGCTCGCGGTCAATCCGCCGTATGGCGAACGACTCGCCGACAACCATCAGCTCACGCCGCTCTACGCTCAATTGGGCGCGTTGATCCAGCAGCAGTTTCACGCCTGGCGTTACGCGGTGTTTGCAGCGGATACGGCGCCGAGTCACGCGCTGGGGCTGGAGCGGCCAAGACGCAATGCCTTCTTTAACGGCGCGCTGGCGTGCACTCTGCTGACGGGTGGACGGCGACGGGCGCCCCGAAACGAAGACGAAGCGCCTGCCAAGGTGGAAACGCCAGATGCGGCTTTGACCCAAATCGCCGACATGCTGCGCAATCGTCTGCGCAAAAACATCAAGGAAGCCGAGCGCTGGGCACGTAAAAACAATGTGCAGTGCTATCGCGTCTACGATGCGGACATGCCGGAGTTTTCCTTCGCCGTTGACTTATATCAAGGCGAGCAGCGCTGGCTGCACGTCCAAGAATATGCGCCGCCGGCCAGCGTGGACAGTCATAAAGCTGCCTTGCGGCGTCAGATCGCACTGCAAGTTCTGCCCGAAGTTTTCGACATTCCCGCGGACAGCGTGTATTTCAAGTTTCGCAAACGTCAGCGCAAGGGCGAGCAATATGAAAAGCTGGCGGAACAGAAGCAGTTTTTTGCCGTCGCGGAAGGAATGGCGAAGTTTTGGGTCAACTTCACGGACTACCTCGACACCGGATTGTTCCTAGACCACCGGCCCACTCGCGCAATGATCGGCGAGCTGGCAAAAGGCAAGCGGTTTTTGAACCTCTTCGCCTATACCGGATCGGCCAGCGTCTACGCGGCGCTCGGCGGCGCCGCGAGCACGACAACGGTGGATATGTCGACGACTTACCTCGACTGGGCGCAGAGAAACTTCAAGCTCAACGGATTGAGCGGGCAGCAACATCGATTCATTCAGGCCGACTGCTTGCAGTGGCTGGATCAGGCGCGCCGGGAGCGGGAGAGCTTTGATCTAATTTTTCTCGATCCGCCGACCTTTTCGCGCTCGAAACGCATGGACCAGACCTTCGATATTCAGCGGGACCACGAGGCGTTGATTGGCGCCGCCATGGCGCTGCTGAAGCCAGCGGGCACGTTGGTCTTTTCCACCAATGCGCAGCGATTTAAACTCGCTGCAAGCGCCAGCGAAAACTGGAGCGTGGAGGACATCAGTCAAACCACGATTCCCTGGGATTTCCGCCGCAACCCAAAAATTCATCAGTGTTGGATGATTAAACGGCCCTAAAAAAAAGGGCAGGTCATTGACCTGCCCACTTTGTTCGAGGCGTCGATCGACTAAGCCGTCTCCCCCTCCATCTTGCTTTGTCGTTATTGTTAATTCGATTGCGTAACGATCTGGCCCGATGAACGCAGCTTCTGGCGCACAATGAACCAGGCGATCGCGAACACGATGACCGTTATACCGATGTCAATGATGGACGTCATCGGCATGTGGTAGTACTGGCTGTCGGTCGATCCGGAGATCCAGGTGTAACGCTCCAACCAGGTGCCCAGCACGATGCTTCCACCAACAAACGCGATCACCGGCGGATTATGACGGTTCGGCGCGATAGCCAACGTGCAGAACGGAATGATGAACTTCAAGGTCAGGAACGTCCACCAGATCGGCCCCAAGCCCTCGAGCATCATGGCGTTGTAGCGATTCATGTCGTCCGGCAGACGCCCGTACCACATGATGAGGTATTGGGTGAAGTACAGATACGTCCACAGAATCGTCATGGCCAACATGAACTGCGCCATGTAGTTGAGAATGTATTCGTCAACTTTCTTGGTCAGCACGTCACGCTTGGTCAATTGATACAACAGCACGGTGAAGAAGCCAAGGAACATGTGGAAGTTGCTTTGGAAGTGGTAGAAGCCATAAGAGGCACTGTGCCACACCCCGTACTGAGTCATTTCGAAGTCCCACGCCACCATGGTGCCGTAGATGACGTAGAAAAACGGGATCAGCAATGCAATGTTGCGAAACCGGCGCTGGGCCTCGTAGGAGCTGTCGATCTCACTCTCATGCTGGTATTTAATGAACAGGGTGTACAAACCGGCGATGATGAAAAAGCCGATGACTTCCCGCGCAACCAGGAAATTGTAGTTCAACCAGCCTGAAATTTGATGCTCCTCGCCGCCGTGGCCGGCTGCCGCATTGTGGGCCGCGTTGGCCATCCAGACGAACGTGTGTTCGCCGTTGGCAAGCACGATCACCATCAGCACAAACGCCAGCGGAAACAGCGATGCCATCGACACGGCGAGACGTCGCACCTTGAAACGCCATTTGCCGTTGGCCAGGTGGAGCAAGGCCGCCAACGTGACCCCGTTTAACGCGAGATACAACACGATCAGAAAATTTGTCGTCAATACTGACCAGGTTCCAAAGTGTTCCATATTATCCCTCAGGCCTCTTGGTGGTGTTTACTTCACTGGTTCGCCGCGGCGGTTTTTACGTTAGTTTCCTTCAGCAAACCATTACGCACATAATTCACGACATGCCAGCGCTCCTCGACGGTCAGGTCGTTGGAACCGCGGCCTTCCGCGTTGCCGGCGGGGGAACCATAGGCCGGCATGACATAGCTACCGAACGTGATCGTGCCGAAAATCCACCCTTCGGTGAGTTCCTTTTGCACGTAACTGTCGGTCAAGTCGATCGCGCCGATTTTGCTGGCGATCGGGGACTCGGCTTTGCCGGTCAGACCATGGCACGCCGCGCAGTAAATGCGAAACAGGTTGCGTCCCTGTTTCAACGAGGCGTCGGACACCGCGATCGGATTAGCAATCGTTTTCGCTTCCTCCCGGTTGGCGACCGGCGTGGGAATCCCCTGCACGGGCACCGAAAGTGTGGGCAGCGGATACATCTGAGCGGTGTCGCCCACCGGCTCCTGCGGCTTGATGCTTGGTTGGTTCATCATGTCGGTCGACCACGGCCAAGCAAAGACCGCCTGTGGGGCCGCAAGGGCGGCGATTAGAATTAGGGAGCGCTTCATTTCACAACCTCTTCTCGAATTTCCAACACGCCGTGGGACTTGAACAACGCCTTGGCGGGTTCATAGCTCTTCTCGTCCAACTCCAGCACGATCCCGATTTGGTCAATACCAACCTTCTCGCTGTAAATCGCCGGGCGTTTGGTCAGCATGCGGGCGCTGATAAGAAAGCCCGCAAGCGTGAACAGCACGCCGAAGAGGATCAGCATTTCATAGGTCAGTACGATGTTGGACGGCAAAGGAATGACCGGTTTGCCCCCCTGAGGCTGCACCAGGAAGGTCGCCTGGGCCGAGGCTAGGAATAAGAAGCCAAAGGTCATTCCAAAGAGCGCGCCCGTCAGCGTGAACTTCGGCACGGGGGACGGTCGCGCCCCCAGGACCTCGTCGATTTCGGGGTGCTCGATGGGCGACATGGTCGAAACGTCGTCCAGCTTCAAACCGGACACTTTGCCGCCCTTGATGTCCTCCACAACCCGAAACGCTTCTCTGAAGTTGGAGAACAAGCCCATGATTCTGTATTTTTTCATTGTCTAGGCTCCTTCTAATCCAGGTCTTCCCGTGGTGGCGCGAACTCCCTCCACCGGCCGATGCAGAACTTCCTCGGTGTCTTTTCCGGCGTGGCCGCGACGGTGGTACACCATTTCCTTGACCTCGTACATGGAGACCGACGGGAAGATCTTGACGAATACAAGGAACAGCAAGCCGAACCAGCCGAAGCTGCCGAACACGATGGCCCACTGCACCATGCCAGGCCACATCGTATCCCATGCAATCGGGTGATAGGCGTTGGCAAGCGTCGGCGTGACAATCATCCAGCGCTCGAGCCACATACCCAGATTCAAGAGCAGGGACACGACAAACATCGTGGGTATGTGACGCCGGAACTTGCGGATGGCCAGAGTGAACGGCACCACCGAGCCGCAGAACATCATCATCCAGAAGAACGGAGCGTAGGGCCCGTAGAACTTCTGCAGCAGCACTTCCTTCGACGCAACGTCGTGGCCGTACCAGGTGGAGGCGAACTCGATCAGGTTCAGATAGGTCCAGGCCATGGCGATCGCGAACGTGAGTTTGCACGTCTTTTCCAGGATCGCGATGGTCATGTACTCCTCAAAGCGGAAGAAATACCGCAAGAGCACGAACAGTGTGATGATGGCTGCGCAACCCGAGTACAACGCCCCAGCGACAAAGTAGGGCGGGAAGGTCGTGACGTGCCAACCCGGCATGATGGACATGGCGAAGTCGGACGATACGATGGAGTGCACGGAAACCGCCAGCGGGATCAGGAAACACGCCATTAAGAGATACGTGCGTCGGAAGTTGCGCCATTGACGGTCATCGCCGCGCCAACCCAGGGACAGCGCGATGTAGAGCTTCTTGCGCCAGCCGCGCGCGTTGTCGCGGCAGATAGCCAAGTCGGGAATCATGCCTATATATAGGAAGAGCGCGGACGAGGTGAGGTAGGTACTGATGGCGAACGCGTCCCACACCAACGGCGAACGGAAGTTGGGCCAAATACCGCGGTCGGTGACATAAGGCAGTACCCAGTACATGTTCCACAAGCGTCCGATGTGGATGATCGGGAACAGACCGGCCGTCATCAGCGAGAACGTTGTCATCGCTTCGGCGAAGCGGTAGATCGGCTTACGCCAGTCGGCGTGGATGATGTGCAAAATTGCCGACAACAATGTCCCGGAGTGGCTCATGCCGATCCAGAAAATGAACGTCGCGATGTAGATATCCCACATGTGGGGCCAGTTGAGCAGACCGTAACCCATGCCGTGTTTGTACTGGTAGATCTCAGCCACCACCGCACAAGCGATCATCGCAACACAGGTTGCGACGGCGATCCAATAACCGAGGCGGGGAGTCTCCATGCTCCGCAGCACATCGGCGTTAATTTGCGCCCACTTAATATCCTCGTTTATATCTTTCATGCTTCCCCTCAGCTCTTTCGAGTCTTAACCCCTCGCCCGTTTAAACCTCGCGAACCCGCTCGAGATACATTACACAGGGATCCGTGTTCAACCCTTCGAATATGCGATAACCGCGTTTTTCTGGGTGCTGTTTGTGTTGCGCTGTCTTCCCCAACTCCACTTCGTGGGCCTTCCACAACTTCGTGACCCGACTTTCCGGATCAAGCATGTCGCCGAACACGATCGCCGTCGTCGGACAGCTCTGCTGACAGGCGGTCTGGACGTCCCCATCGCGAACCTTGCGCCCTTCTCGACGCGCGGTGTCCTTCGCGGTGCGAATACGCTGAACGCAGAACGTGCACTTCTCCATGACACCCTTGTCGCGCACGGACAAATCGGGATTGAGCTGCAGATTGAGCGGCTCGGGCCAGGAGGTTTCGTAGAACGAATAAAAGTTGAAGTAGCGCAGACGATAAGGACAGTTGTTCGAGCAATAGCGCGAACCAATGCAGCGGTTATAAACCTGAGCGTTGAGTCCGTCGGGCGTATGGTAGGTCGCCGCGACGGGGCAAACCGGTTCGCAGGTTGCCGCGTTGCACTGCTGGCACATCATGGGCAGGAAACTCGCCCCATGTTGCTGGAACTCATCACTGGCCGTCGGTTTGAGATTAGGCTCATCCCAGTAGCGTTCGATCCGCAACCAGTGCATGGCCTGCCCCTTCTCGAAGCGATCCTTGCCGACGACCGCCAGATTGTTTTCCGCATAACATGCAACAGAGCAGGCGCCGCAGCCGATACACTTGTTGAGGTCGATGACCATACTCCACATGTGCTCGTACACGTGGTGACCGCCGGCTTCGTGGCCCTTGCGATACTTGTCCCAGTTATTGAGGATGTTTTGCAGCGACATGCTTAAGCTCCTTCAGTCCGGTTGAACGAGTCGGCGGTGACGGAAGCCACCAACTTGCGACCGACTTGAGATTCACTGCCGCCGAAGCGGACCATGAGCTCGTTGATACCGGGTTTCTTTTTCTCGACCTTGGCAACCTTGACGCGAGTGGCGTACAGCGCCAATTCACCGGTCTTGCCATCCGTAACCTGGGACAACACCTTCAATGGATTCACGCCACGGCCCGTGGCATAGCGACCGTAGTCGGTGTGCCCCTGTCCGATTGGCACGGCCACCACGTCCGGATGAACGCCGCGGTACACGTACACGGGCACTTCGATCGAACCTTGAGCCGATGTCACGCTGATATAGTCGCCGTTCTTGACGCCAAGACGATCCGCGGTCTTGGGATGCAGCTCTGCCCACGATCCCCACACCACTTTGCTAATTTGATCGGGTTGCTCCTGCAGCCAGGGCAGGTTCGCGTTCCGACCGTCCCACATCCCCAATCGTGCGGCGGGAGCGAGATGCATGGGGTAGGCGGCGTCCTTCTCATACGCAGGAAAATCCACCGCGACGGGTTTGGCCGAAAGTTCCTTGGGCGTGCCTTTGGCGGCCAGCAGCGCACGCTGCAGGCTTTGCACCCACATTGCGTCGTCGGAACCACCCACCTTGTGCGTCGCCGGCAGCTCGCTGAACGCTTTGCGCAGGTACGCGTAATAGTCGTTGAACGCGCTGTAAGTGTTGGGTTCCCGCATCTTGAGTAACGCCAGCAGAACGTCACCGACGCTCTTGGTATCGGGGTAAATCGGTTGCATCAGCGGTTGCTGCACGGCAACCGTGGGTTCGTCGGAATTATAGGCCGCGAGATGGGTGCCCCAGCTCTCATACGGCGAAGACAGCGGAAGGACGACATCCGCCTTCGCGACCGTTTCGTCACGGTACATGGCGAACGCGACTTTTACGGGCACCTTGCTCAGTTTGTCTTCGAAGTTCAGAAATGCGGGCGCGGTGTAAACAGGGTTGGTGCCCCACATGAACACAACATCAAACGCCCCCTTGTCGGCACCCTCGGCGAACGCAAATAGGTCGCGAGTATTGCCGGCGCGGGCCGCTAATTGCGGGAACGCGGGATCACCCGATGACGTAATGGTTTGCCCGACATTGCCCAGCAGCACATTGAGCATCAACGCGGCGGCCGCGATGTTATATCCGTGCGCGTGGCCTTCGGCGGAAGCACCGGTAAGAACCAGGCTCGGCGCGCGCTCCTTCAGCGTTTTCGCGATCGCTTCGATTTGCGTTCTTGGAACACCCGTAATATCCGCAGCGCGGTCGATACCATAGCCATCAATGGCTTGCTTGACACCGGCCGGCAGATTGGCCGCGGAGACACCGTGTTGACCGATCAGCGCATTGGCGATGCCCATTGCCAGCACACCCTCGGTTCCCGGTCGCGCCGGAATCCACAAGTCGGCATTGGCGCCGGTGAGTGACATTGACGGCTCGACCTGAATCAATACACCTCGGGGCGCCTCACGGAAAGAAGCATACTGGGTCGCGAAATGAACCGGCGAAGTGGAGGCGCCGAGGAAATCGGCACCGAGCGACAAGACCGCCTTCGCTTTGTCCAGATGATAGACGGGCTGAACTTCGCCCAGCACATCCTTGTTCGCCAGGCCACTTACCGCAGTGTTGATGAGTTCGTGAACGTAGTGGCTTATGGAACCGAAACTATCCATGTGAGCCTGCAGCAGGACAGCTTGGTGCCCGCTGACATTGCCGGTCAACCAGGCGGCTCGGTTGCCCTGCACGCCGGATTTCTTGCCGGCCCTTTCTTCAATGTATTTCAGCGCTTCTTCCCAGGTCGCTTCCTGCAGCTCGGCGCCTTTGCGCAGCAAGGGCTTCTTGAGGCGATCCGGATTGTAGTGGGCCTGCAGGCTGGCCTGACCCATGTTGCACAGCTTGCCGCGGCCGATGGGGGATGAGGGATTGCCTTCGACCTTCAGCAAGCGACCTTCGCGCACGCGCCCGTGAACGCCGCACGCCGCGCTGCACTGCTGACATGTCGAGGCATACCATACGCCTTGACCCGGAATGACGTACTCTTCAGGCATTAAGTACGAAACGACGGTTTCTTTGCCTTCTTCGATGGTCACCGTCGTGGGCAAATCACAACCGCTGAGGGTAGCCGCACCGGCTCCGCTCCAGCCCATCACTTTTAGAAAACTTCTGCGGTCGATTTCCTTACCACTCATTTTGCACCTGTTTTTTATCGTTGCAGTTTCAAGTTGTGTCGCGGTTCAGCCAGTCCCGCGACAACCTACTTGTGACAGTGCCAGCAATCGGACGGGCCGTTATTGGCCTCGTGGCAGCGCCGGCAGAAGCCCATGTTCAACGGCTTCGTCTTCTTTGCCACGGTCATTTCTTTCACGTCTCCGTGGCAAAATGCGCAAACCTCGGATACGCGGGTCACGTCCATGCCTTCGTTATTGAAAACAAAACGCTGCAAGTGCTTCTCGTGAGTGAAATGCACGTAGTCGGGCATGTCGTGGACTTTCTTCCACGGTGGCGGTTCCTTTTTCTCCCAGTACTCTGTGAGTTTCTTGATGCGATCACGGTCGGTGGCGATCACGGAATGACACCCCATGCACTTGCTAGTGGGAGGAATGCCCGCCACTTTGCTGCGCCGCGCATAGGTGTGGCAGTACATGCAGTTAATTTCGTTGATTTTGGCGTGTATGTCGTGCGGAAACTCGATGGGCTGCGGCACGTCTTCGCCCTTGTGCGTTCCCTTCGGCGGGTTTGCATTGGGGACGTCGGCGACGGCAGCATTGGCGCCAATCACGGTGGACGCGACGAAGATTCCCGTCACAAGCACCTTACCAACCCGTGCAATTTGCGTAACGATCGAACCCCGGAACGCATCCAGGAGTGACCGACTAGTCCATGTACAACGATTCACTGGCATTTCCACCCTCGTTGGTTTTTTGCTTTGATGCCGATTATCGATCTCGAGGAAAAATGGCGACAACTCACCCTGCAAGCATCATGGGACCCCGGATTGACGCCGGAAACCGCCGTAGCCTACGTTACGCCGCAAAAGCGATGGTGTGTTGTTGGTATCCCCCCCAAAACATGGGTGCACTAGGCAACGGATTGCGTTCCCACTGCGCCACACGCCGATTCTCAGTTCTCCAAACCGCCCCAGTCAGCCCCATCACATAGAGGGCCCCTGATTAAGTCCCTGGGCACTTTCGGCCAGAGCTTAAGTCGGCGCGCATTCCCCTTAACGCGGCCAACCCTCGATAAAGCTCGTCTCTTAACCCGTTATGCGATCAGGTCGGGGTCGTCGTCGCTGCGCGTGAGCAGCACCCGCACGATTGACAACTCCAACAGACCATTTCAACGAACTTTATCAGAGGCTCCCCAAATGCATCTAATTATCATTCAGGAGCGGAAGTTCAGAATGCTAGACCAAAGTTCCGCGACGTGTCAACGCTTAGTTTTTATCGAAAAACCACAGCATTAGCTCGCATCGCACCCCATCCGGTCCACGCAATTCCTAGGGATATATCATGGCCGAAAGTTAGTGTGTGGGACACACAAAATTGCCCGGCCGCGGCGGTCACCGACACATCAATCCTCGACACAAATGTCCGCACGCGCGTAACCGCTCGGTTTCAAACCGGATTGTCTATGTCGACAAATTCATGATCAATGTCGAAGGTGCGCGCCAGATGTTCGCCCAACGCCTGGACGCCGTAACGTTCGGTGGCATGGTGTCCGCACGCGAAGTAGTGCACGCCCGTCTCCCTGGCCACATGCACGGTCGGTTCGGAAATTTCTCCACTGAGGTAGGCATCGACGCCCGCCGCGACGGCGGCGTCGATATAACCTTGGGCCGCGCCCGTGCACCACGCGACGGTGCGAATGGGATCAGCCGTGCCCGGAATATGCAATGGTTCCCGTCCCAGTCGCGCGGCGATGAACCGGGCGAAGTCCACTCCGGCTAACGGTTGACGCAGACGACCGTGCAAACCGATCGGCATCCGCCCCGCCCCGAACGGACCATCGACCTCAAGATCCAGCACTCGGGCAAGCTGCGCATTGTTTCCATATTCGGAGTGCGCATCCAACGGTAGATGATAGGCGAGCAGACTGATGTCATGTTCGAGCAGCCGCCCGATGCGACGACGTTTCATTCCAACGATGGGCAGTGGCTCGCTCTTCCAAAAATAACCGTGATGAACCAGCAGGGCATCGGCGCCGCGATCGATCGCCGCATCGATCAACGCACCGCACGCGCTCACGCCGCTGACGATGCGACGCACTTGCGCGCGGCCTTCGATCTGCAAACCGTTAGGCGCGTAATCTTGAAACTCTGCACTGGCGAGATAGTCGTCCAAATAGGCAGCAAGTGCGTAAATGGTGACCATACCGACACTCTCCTTTGCACTGTGATTTCGATCATGGGCGCGAGCATTGAGGTCGTGATTGTATGCTACATTAACAATTATGTCCGAGCTCAAAAAGCTAACTCCGTACGTCATGCAAGGCTTGATCGTCGGCATCATTGCCGGCGTTTTGTTTTTGTGGCTGTTCAAGCCGGCCAGCGAGCGACCGAAAGTCGTCGAGCTCAAGGAAGCAGAAACGCCTGATCTTTCCGATCAGGCACTCGGCAGCGGCGCCGTATCCTACGCCGCGGCCGTCGGCCAAGCCGCTCCCGCGGTGGTCAACATCTACACAACGAAGATCGTGCGCAACCAAGCCAACCCACTGTTCGACGATCCTTTGTTTCGGCGCTTTTTCGGCGACCGCTTCAGTCAAGCGCCGCAGCAGCGGCTGCAGAACAGCCTGGGTTCAGGCGTTATCATCAGCGCGCAAGGTTATGTGCTCACCAACAATCACGTCATCGCCGACGCCGACGAAATCCTGGTCGCCCTGCGCGACGGACGATCGGTGGCGGCATCCGTCGTCGGCACGGACCCGGATAGCGATCTCGCCGTCCTGCGAGTTCCCGCGGACAATCTGCCGAGCGTAACGCTTGGGCAATCGGAAAAGCTTCAAGTTGGGGATGTCGTTCTGGCCATCGGCAATCCGTTCGGCGTCGGCCAAACGGTAACCATGGGGATCGTTTCGGCAACCGGCCGCACCCAGCTCGGCATCAGCACGTTTGAAAATTTCATTCAGACCGACGCCGCGATCAATCCCGGCAACTCGGGCGGTGCGCTGATTAACGCTTATGGGCAATTGGTGGGCATCAACACGGCGATATTCTCCCGCACCGGAGGGTCGCAGGGCATCGGCTTTGCGATCCCGACGAGCATTGCCAAACAGGTGCTCGAACAGATCATCGAGTACGGCCGCGCGATCCGCGGCTGGCTTGGGATTGAGGTGCAAGATCTCACGCCTGAACTGGCCGAATCATTCAACCTCAAGACGACCCAAGGCGTGATCGTCGCGGGCGTCCTCAAGCAAGGACCGGCCGCGCTGGCCGGCGTTCAGCCCGGCGACATCATCGTCAAGCTCAACGACCAGGACATTCGCGACGCGAATCACTTGATGAACCAGATCGCCAACATGCCGCCGAACTCGTCGATCAAAGTCGACGTCGTCCGGGCGCAAAAGAACGTTTCGTTGGATGCCGTGATCGGCGAGCGGCCGGCGCGGTAGTGGACTTAGGCCGCACCACCGGCGTCATCGCCCTCTTCATTCGGCGATGAGTAAAACTTGCGAGACGCCCACAATCCCACTTCAAACAACATCCACATCGGGATGGCCAGCATCGTTTGCGACAGGACATCCGGCGGTGTGAGCAACATCCCGACCACAAACGCACCGACGATAATGTACTTGCGCTTGCTCGCCAGGCTGTCAGCCGTGGTAAGTCCAGCCTTGATAATCAGCACGGTGGCAATCGGAACTTCGAACGCTATTCCAAACGCAAAAAGCATAACGATGACGAAATCCAGATAGCGGCTAATGTCGGTCATGACGGCCACACCGTCCGGCGCGGATGTCGCCATAAACCCAAACACCACGGGGAACACAACAAAGTACGCGAAGGCCATACCGAGGTAAAACAGCACCGAACTCGACACCAGCAACGGAAGAACGAGGCGCCGCTCGCTCGCATAAAGGCCGGGGGCCACGAACGCCCACATTTGGTACAGCACGAACGGCACCGTGATAAAAATCGCGCAGACCAACGTGAATTTGAATGGCGTCAGAAACGGAGCGGCCACGTCGATGGCGATCATCGACGAGCCTTGGGGCAGGCTCTCCATCATGGGCTGGGCCAACTGACCGTAGATCTCGTTGGCGAACGGCGACATCGCCAAGAACACCGTCAAAACGGCTAGCACGACTCGCAGCAGGCGGTCGCGCAGCTCCACCAGATGCGAAACAAACGGCTGCGAAGTATCGACTGGTTTAGCGGGATCGAGTATTCGACCCAGCCAGGTCTTCTTTAGCCGGGTCTTGATCGGCCGGGGCGGTGTTGGCGCGGTCATGGTCCACTTTCTTCCCGTCAGCGATGGCGATTGACGATGGAATATTCAAGTCTTTTGGCAGTTCCGCCAGTTTGTCGTGCAATTCCTTGAGCCGCACTTCATCTTCGACCAAGCGCTTGAGGTCGTCGGCTCGCCCAACCTCCCGCTCGAGATCATCACGCATGGCCGCCATCATTCGCCGGGCCTTGGAAATGCCGCCCATGGCGGTGCGAACCAATTTCGGAAAATCCTCGGGGCCGACGACCAAGAGCGCAACCACGCCGACGACCACCAGCTCCCAAAATCCGATATCAAACATAGCGGCTTGGCACGACGAGACGGTTGAAGGTTAATTGCTTAACCTGACGACGCCTTGTCGTTTTCCTTTTTGGTGACCTCGGCGTCGACAACGCGCTGGCTGTCGTCGGTGGAATGACCAAGTTTCTTTTCCTCTTCCGCTTGCGCCGCGTCTTTATCGCCGCTGAGCGACTCGCGAAAACCCTTGATCGCGCCACCCAGGTCGGTGCCGATGCTGCGCAGCTTCTTAGTTCCGAAAAGCAGCACGACGATAGCCAGGACAATCAATAACTGCCAAATGCTGATACCCATTCTCTGCTCCCAATAATGTGCAAAAACAACTCAAAGTGGCGGGGAATTATAGCACAGGCCTCTACTTATTCCCCCGCGCGGCCTTCTCATCGAGACCCGATCGGCCCAATCTGCGGGCCAGTTCCTGCACCACGTCATCGGGTTTAAGTCCTTGATGGGCCAACAGTACCAAGCAATGAAACCATAAATCGGCGATTTCCGATACGATTCGCTTCGGCGTCCCGTCCTTGGCGGCCATCACCGTCTCGGTAGCTTCTTCGCCGATCTTCTTTAAGATCGCGTCCAGGCCGTTGGAATAGAGCTTGGCCACATAGGACGTGTCGGGGTCCGCGCCCTTACGCTCCTCGAGAATCTTGGCCAACTCAGTAAGTGTGTCGTCCAACACGATCTAACCCTTGTCGTAAATCTGGTCCGCCGGTTTGAGGATCGGGTCGGTTACCACCCAAACCCCGTCGTCCAGCTTGTTAAAAAAACAGTGATGGCGGCCGGTATGACAGGCGATGCCGCCTTTTTGCTCCACTTCCAGAAGCACGGTGTCGCCGTCGCAGTCGAGCCGGATCGATTTAACCACCTGCTGGTGCCCCGACTGCTCGCCCTTGCGCCACAGCGCCCGCCGCGATCTGGACCAATAAACCGCCTTTCCCGAGGCGGCGGTTTCGGCCAGCGCGTCGCGGTTCATCCAAGCCATCATCAGCACTTGCCCGCTGCCGCTCTCTTGGGCAATGGCGGGGACAAGGCCTTCGGCATTCCATTTCACCGCATCCAGCCAATTCGTGTTCGCGGTCATACGCTCACCCTATAGCCGAACTTCGATGCCGGCTTGGCGCATCCGCGCCTTCGCCTGGGCCACCGTGAAATCGCCGAAATGAAAAATGCTGGCCGCCAAAACCGCGTCGGCCCTGCCTTTCACGACGCCGTCCACCAAGTGATCCAAGCTGCCGACACCGCCCGATGCAATGACCGGAACGCTCACCGCCGCGCTCACCGCGCGCGTCAGATCGACATCGAAGCCGTCGCGGGTGCCATCCCGATCCATGCTGGTCAGCAGAATTTCGCCGGCCCCGAACGCGGTCATGCGCCGCGCCCACTCCACCGCGTCCAAACCCGTGCTCTTGCGGCCGCCATGGGTGAAAATCTCCCACCGTTTCGGTTCGCCGACGCCGCTGACCTGCTTGGCGTCCATGGCCAGCACGATGCACTGCGAACCGAAGCGCTCGGCCGCTTCCTTGACAAACTCGGGGCGAGCCACCGCGGCGGTATTGATCGCCACTTTGTCGGCGCCGGCGCTGAGCAGAACTCGAATGTCGTCCAAGGTGCGCACGCCGCCGCCCACGGTGAGCGGGATGAAGACCTGGGACGCCACGTCCTTTACCACGTGCAGCAATGTCTCGCGGGCCTCGTGGCTTGCCGTGATATCCAGAAACACCAACTCGTCGGCGCCTTGCTCATCATAGCGTCGGGCAATCTCCACGGGATCCCCCGCATCACGAATGCCGACAAAGCGCACGCCTTTGACGACGCGACCTTTGTCGACGTCCAAGCAGGGAATGATTCGCTTTGCCAGCGCCATGACTATCTCTCGGCCTCACTCTCCGCGAATGCTTGAGCCTCGCCAAGGTCGATCTTGCCTTCATACAAGGCGCGACCGATGATCGCGCCCATGACGCCGTCACCCGCTACGGCGCAAAGCGCCTTGATATCGTCCATGTTCGTCACGCCGCCGGAGGCGATGACGGGAATGGATAACTCGCGGGCCAAGGCCGCCGTCGATTCCACATTGACGCCCGACATCATGCCGTCGCGGCTGATGTCGGTGTAAATGATGGCTTCGACGCCTTCTTTCTCGAATTTCTTGGCCAGATCCAACACGTCGTGGTGAGACAATTTCGACCAACCATCGATGGCCACCTTGCCGTTCTTCGCATCGAGTCCGACGATGATATGACCGGGGAACTCGGTGCAGGCGTCGGCGACGAAATGGGGCGCATTCACGGCGTTGGTGCCAATGATCACATAGCGCACGCCCATGTTCATGTAGATTTCGATGGTCTCGTCATCGCGAATGCCGCCGCCCACTTGAATATCCAAGTCTGGGAAGGCCTCGACGATCTTGCGAATCACTTTCTCGTTCACCGGCTTGCCGGCGAATGCGCCATTGAGGTCGACGATGTGCAGGCGCCGCGCACCCGCTTCGACCCACCGTTCGGCGACCGCAACAGGGTCATCCGAAAACACCGTGTCTTGTTCCATCTTGCCCTGACGTAGACGAACGCACTTGCCGTCCTTCAGATCAATCGCCGGAATGAGTAACATAGTTTTGCCTCAACGCCTGTTATTCGCCAACATACACTTCAAACGTTCCATTGCAGAAAATTCTCCAACAACTTCAACCCGAACTGTTGACTCTTCTCCGGGTGAAACTGCACCGCCACGACATTGTCCTTGGCGATCGCGGCGGGAAAGTCGCCGCCATAATCCGTTTCGCCTATCGCGACGCTTCGCTGCGCAGGCATGACATAGTAGCTGTGCACGAAGTAGAACCGTGTTTGGTCCGGAATGCCGTCCCATATGGCGTGGGGAACGCTCTGGCGCACTTGGTTCCAACCCATATGGGGAACCTTCAAAAGCGCCCCGGAAGTATCGGTGAGCGAATCGCGAAATTTAAGAACGCGGCCCGGCAAAATACCGAGACCCTCAGTGCCGCCGTTCTCTTCGCTGAACTCCAGCAACGCCTGCATGCCCAGGCAGATGCCGAGAAAGGGTTTGTCGCGCGCGACGTCGATGATCGTTTGCTCGAGACCGCGCTCGGCCAGCGCGTTCATGCAGTCGCGCAGCGCGCCGACGCCGGGAAAAACGACGCGCTCGGCGGCCAGGATATCCTGACGTCTGTCGGACACGATCACTTCAACGCCGGGCTGAACTTTTTGCAAAGCCTTGGCGACCGAGTGCAGGTTACCCATGCCGTAGTCAACAACGGCGACGGTAGTCATTTGATTCGATCCAGTCTAAACATGGAAAGGCAATGCTTAGCCCAACGGGCCTTACAGCGCCCCCTTTGTCGAAGGCGTCACGCCAGCCAAACGGGGATCGGGCTCGACAGCCATACGCAACGCCCGGCCAAATGCCTTGAAGATCGTTTCCGCGACGTGGTGAGCGTTAACGCCGCGCAAATTGTCGATGTGCACGGTCACGGCGGCATTGTTGACGAACCCGCGAAAAAATTCGAGCAGCAAGTCAACGTCGAAATCGCCGATACGCGCCCGCGGATAGTCGGCGTGATACTCCAAGCCCGGCCGGCCGGAGAGATCGATAACCACCCGCGACAACGCTTCGTCCAGGGGCACATAGGCATGCCCGTAGCGACGAATGCCTTGTTTGTTGCCAAGCGCTTCCTTCACCGCCTGTCCCAGCGTGATGCCGACATCCTCCACGGTGTGATGAGCATCGATGTGCAAATCGCCGTTGGCGTTGATCTCCAAATCGATACAGCCGTGGCGCGCGACCTGATCCAGCATGTGGTCGAAAAACGGCACACCGGTATTGAGCTTGGCCGCACCGGTACCATCGAGATTAACGTTGATTTCGACTTGAGTTTCCAACGTGTTGCGCGTGACTCGCGCTTTGCGCACGTTCATTGAGGGTCACCATAGGCAGTTTTCATATATTGTTGCGCCAGGGCATCGCTTTGATCTAATGCTAGCAACCGCGGCAAGGGCACGCCACATTTGCTGTACAAAAGCCTCAGTACGTAACCGGCTTTTTCCCGGTCTCCGCTACTGGTTAACGGCAATTTTGTTGGAAAGTTACGCGGGCGGGTCATGAGGATCAGATCACTGCGCGCAAGGCGTCCAAAAACCTTTGATTTTCCTCCGGCATGCCCACGGTCACCCGCAGGCAATCGCGCAGCATCGGCGCCGCGGGGTCCATATTCTTTATTAGCACTCCGCGCGCTTTCAGGCCGTCGAAGATTTCGGCTGCGCGCCCCGTCGGCACGCGAAACAAGATGAAATTGGCCGCGCTTGGGAAAGCTCGCACACCCGCGAACCCGTCCAGCGCCCGCAGCAGCGCGCCACGCTCGCTTCGCAACGCGGCGGTCTGGCGCTCCAACACGGCGTAGTGCTCGAGCGCGTACTCAGCCGTCGCCTGAGTCAACACATTTATATTGTAAGGCAACCGGATCTTGTCGATTTCCCGCAGCCAGGCCGGATCGCCGCATAGCCAGCCCAGCCGGAGGCCGGCCAAACCGAGCTTGGAGACCGTCCGCAGCACGAGCAGGTTCGGATATGTTGCAACCTCGTTCAACCATGACGTTTCGGCGAAGGCGTGGTAAGCCTCGTCGATCACCACCAGTCCCGGCGCGGCTTCAATGACGGCGCGAATCGCGTCATTGTCGAACAAGTTGCCCGTAGGATTGTTGGGATAGGACAGGAAAACCACCGCCGGTTGTTCCTTGTGGATCGCTTGCAGCACGGCGTCGCGGTCCAAACTGAAATCGTCCGCGCGCAATGGCACATCCACATAACCCACGCCGACAAACGTGGAGATCATTTGATACATGGAGAAGGTGGGGTGCGGCGCCAGTACTTTGGAGCCCGCGCCGGCCAGCGCCATGATGATCAGTTGAATCAGCTCGTCCGAACCATTGCCGAACGTGACGCCCATGCCTTCCGGCACGCTGAACACCTGCCGCAGGCGAGCTTTCAGGCGCGCCGCTTCCGGATCCGGATAACGATTGATCTCGGCCCCCGCCAAACGCGCGTACCAGCCTGGCAACAGGTCTTCCGGCCAACGATACGGATTCTCCATGGCGTCCAGCTTCACCATTCCCTGAGCGCTCGGTACGTGATAGGCGCGCAAGGCGCGAATCTCGGGCCGTACCCATTTCTCGATTAATGTCTTCACGGAATCAACCACACATCACCCGCGGCATGCTAGCGATGCTTCTTGACGCGATACTCCGCGGAACGGGCGTGCGCGGTAAGACCTTCGCCGCGCGCCAAGATCGCCGCGTGCTGTCCGAGCACGTTCGCGCCCTCGCTGGAGGCCATGATTATGCTCGACCGCTTTTGAAAATCATAAACGCCCAGTGGCGACGAGAACCGCGCCGTACGCGACGTGGGCAGCACGTGGTTGGGCCCCGCCACATAGTCGCCCAGCGCCTCGGCGGTGTAACGGCCCATGAATATGGCGCCGGCGTGGCGTATCCGCTCAGCCAAGATCTCGGGCTGCTCCACCGACAGCTCGAGATGTTCCGGCGCGGCATAATTGGCCACGTCTGCCGCCTCCTCGAGACTGTCGACCTGAATCAGCGCGCCCCGATTGGCCAGCGATGCGCGAATGATGTCCTGCCGCTCCATGGTGGGCAGCAACCGGGCGATGGCCTTCTCGACTTCATCGAGGAACTTGGCGTCCGGAGAGATCAAAATCGACTGCGCGTCTTCGTCATGCTCGGCTTGGGAAAACAAATCCATGGCGATCCAATCCGGATCGGTGCCGCCGTCGCAGATGATCAAAATCTCCGATGGGCCGGCGATCATGTCGATCCCCACCGTGCCGTAAACGTGGCGCTTGGCGGTGGCCACGTAAATGTTGCCAGGCCCGACGATCTTGTCGACGCGGGGAACCGTTCGGGTGCCGTAGGCCAGCGCGCCGACCGCCTGCGCGCCGCCCACCGAAAACACTCGATCTACTCCCGCCACCTTGGCGGCGGCGAGCACCAGCTCGTTTACTTCTCCGCCGGGCGTCGGCACCACCATAATGAGTTGCCCGACGCCGGCCACTTTGGCGGGAATGGCATTCATCAGCACCGACGAGGGATAGGCCGCCTTGCCGCCGGGGACATAGAGCCCCGCGCTATCGAGGGGCGTTATCTTCTGGCCGAGGGTATTGCCATCGCCGTCGACATAGCTCCAACTGTCGACGCGTTGACGCTGATGATAATCCCGCAAGCGGTCCGCCGCGTAAGCGAGCGCATCTTGCGCCTCGCGTCCGACGGCGTCAAACGCATCACCCAAGCGCTGCGCCGGAATCTCGAGTTGGGCCGCCGACGTGACGTTGAGACGGTCGAACTTGTTCGTATATTCGACCAGAGCGGCATCGCCGCGCGTCTTGATGGCGTTGAGTATTTCCAGCACGACGGCATTGACCCGGTCATCGGACACGCTCTCCCATGCCAGCAAGGCGTCGAACTTCGCCCAAAAATCCGGCTCGGCGCTCGATAGGCGTTTGATGGACGTCATACGCCCTTGCCCTCCTGCTTGGCGGCGACGGCTGCGCTGATTCCGTCGATCAGCGCTTTGATGCGCTCATGCTTTATCTTCATGGAGGCCTTGTTGACGATCAAACGGGAACTGATTTCGGCGATAGTTTCCAGCGGAACCAGCCCGTTGGCGCGCAAGGTATTGCCGGTGTCCACGAGATCGACGATGACGTCGGCCAACCCCACCAGCGGCGCCAACTCCATGGAGCCGTAGAGCTTGATGATGTCCACCTGGCGACCCTGGCGGGCGAAATAGCGCCGGGTGGTTTCGACGTATTTGGTGGCCACCCGCAGACGACCGCGCGAAGCAGCCTTACCGGCGAAGCCCGCGGTCATCAGTTTGCACTGGGCGATTTTCAGATCGAGCGGCTCATACAGCCCATCGCTGTCATATTCCATCAGCACGTCTTTGCCGGCGATACCGACGTCCGCGGCGCCGTACTCGACAAACGTCGGCACGTCCGCCGCGCGAATGATCACCAAGCGCACGTCGGGCTGGTTGGTTTCCAGAATCAGCTTGCGGCTGGTCTCGGGATCGTCGCTGGGCGTTATTCCCGCCCGCGCCAACAAAGGCAGCGCATCCTTGAAAATGCGCCCTTTGGAAACCGCGATCGTCAGTACGTCGGCTGAAACCATGGCCTTTTCACGCTCACGCCGGCGTGCGCCGGATCTGCGCCCCAAGCTGGGCAAGTTTTTCTTCGATACATTCGTAGCCGCGATCGATGTGATAGATGCGATCGACCGTGGTATCGCCTTCCGCCACCAAACCCGCCAACACCAAGCTCGCCGAAGCGCGCAAGTCCGTCGCCATAACGGGCGCCCCTTGCAGCTTTTTCACGCCGATGCTGATACAGGTGTTGCCTTCCAGGCGGATGTCGGCGCCCATGCGCTGCAACTCGTGAACGTGCATGAAGCGATTCTCGAACACCGTCTCGGTGATGGTGCCGGTGCCCTCCGCCACCGCATTCAAAGCGGTGAACTGCGCTTGCATGTCGGTGGGAAACGCCGGATAGGGCGCGGTTCGCACATCCACCGCCTGCGGGCGCCGGCCGTGCATATCCAATTCGATCCAATCCGGACCGGTTTCGATGCTCGCGCCCGCCTCACGCAGTTTGCCCAACACGGCGTCCATCAGATTCGGCTGCGTATCCTTGAGCTTGACCTTGCCGCCGGTGATTGCAGCGCCCACCAGGAACGTGCCGGTCTCGATGCGATCCGGCAGGATTCGATACTCGGTTCCTCTGAGACTTTTGACGCCCTCGATGGTAATCGTGTGGCCGCCGGCGCCGGAAATCTTCGCGCCCATCTTATTCAGACAGTTGGCCAGGTCGACGACTTCCGGCTCGCGTGCGGCATTTTCGATGATCGTCGTACCCTCGGCCAGCGCCGCGGCCATCATTAAATTTTCCGTTCCGGTCACGGTAACTAAATCCATGACCAATGTGGCACCCTTTAAGCGGGACGCACGCGCCTTGATGTAGCCGCCTTCGACTGTAATCTCGGCGCCCATGGCTTCCAAGCCGGAGATGTGCAGGTTAACCGGCCGCGAACCAATGGCGCAGCCGCCGGGTAGGGACACTTCGGCCCGACCGAAACGCGCCAACAAAGGTCCAAGCACCAGGATGGACGCGCGCATGGTTTTAACCAACTCATAGGGCGCGCGAAAATTGTTGATCGTGCTGGTGTCCACTTCCACATTCATCCGCTCGTCCACCGTGAGCTGAACGCCCATTTGGCCGAGCAGGCTCATGGTCGTGGTGATGTCATGCAAGTGCGGCACGTTGCTGATGGTAATGGGGCCTTCAGCCAGCAACGTCGCCGCCATGATGGGTAGCGCGGCGTTTTTCGCGCCGGAAATGCGAATTTCGCCGTGTAGGGGTACGCCCCCTGTAATCTGCAGTTTGTCCATGACAGGTTTCGTTTGTTAGGGCCGAGACTTCTGGGCCGTTTGCCATTCCTCGGGCGTAAAGGTCCGCATGGACAAGGCGTGAATGGCGCCCTGCATGGCATTTCCTAAGGTGCCGTAAACCATTTTATGCTGCTGCAACATGGTTTTGCCCGCAAACGAGGGGCACACGATGACAGCGGTGAAGTGCTGACCATCGTCGCCTTCGACGAACACTTGCGCGTCCGGTAAGCCGCTCTGAATAAGCTGTTTGATTTGATCCGGCTGCATTGACCCGTCACTTCGCGCTGGTTTTGATAAGTGCCAAGGCACAAGGCCGGCTATTTTAGCGAGTTTGGCCTGGATTGGCGATGGCGAGGGCTAACCCAACGGGTCGCGCAACAACTCCTCGACCCCGGTCACTCTGGCAATTGTCAACAGCGACTCCGGGATGTGAGAAAAACTAAGGGGGCTCTTCGCCGCCCGAGCCAACCGTACCCAGCCCAAAAGCAGGGCAAGTGCGGAGCTGTCCACGCGCCCGACGCCGCTCAGGTCGACCGTGACCGCCTCTCCTCCTTCAAACAGGTTCCTTTGCCCGCGCCAGATGGCGGGAACCGTCTGAAAAACGAGATCACCCTTGAGCTGCACGACTCCGCCGGCACGCACAACGCGGTCATCGCCGCTCCCCTGCCGACTCACGGCGTGCCCTTGTTCTTGCTGTCTATTTTGCTGATTAGCGCGCCAAGACCGCCGCGGTCGATTTCATTGGCGAAGGAGCTGCGGTAATTGGTTACCAAACTCACGTTGTTGATCGTTACGTCGTACACTTTCCACTCCGAACCGGTCTGCACCAGCCGGTAGTTGATCTGGATCGGATGGCGCCCCGCTTGCTCCACTTCGGAACGAACTTCGACGCGCTGGTTGCCGCTCTCCCGACGCATGGGCAGATAGTTGATCGTCTGGTCGGTATATTCGGTCAACGAGTTGGCGTAAGTGCGCACCAAAAGACCGCGGAACGCATCGGTGAAACGGGCCCGCTCCTCGGCCGACGCGTCACGCCAGTACTTGCCGAGCACGCGCTTGGCCATGAGCTCGAAATCGAAATGGGGCAGCACGATTTCATCGACCAAGGCATAAAGGCGACCGGAATCTTTTTTAACTGCTTCCTTCTCCGCCTTAAGCGTGGTCAGCATCTTTTCGGCGGTTTCCTCCACCAGCCGCTGAGGCGATTGGTCGATACTCGCCGCCACCGACATTGGCAACACCACAAACGAGATCAAGACGAAGATCCCGTGAATCAATGTGCGGAGAGCAGTACTTCGGAGCATAACCATTCCTATTCGTGTCGGTCCTTATGCGCAGGCTATTTTACGGGGAATAAATCGAAATAAAATCCATTTCGAAAAGGAGAGAATATTTGCTATCCCCGTTGCCATGGGACCAGATCGATCCGCGATAAGTGCCGCGTCGGGAGCATGTCCGCCCAATCGCAATTTGCGGGCAGGGCTTCGAAGGCAAATTCGAGGCTCTCTAAAATTCGTCGTTCTTGCTGGAGTCATCGCCAGCGGCTTTGTCGAAAAGAAACTTGCCGATCAGATTCTCCAACACCATCGCCGATTGCGTTAAGGTGATTTCGCTTCCCGCTCGAAGGTATTCCTCTTCGGCGCCGGCTTCCAAGCCGACATAGCTTTCCCCCAGAACCCCGGAGGTAAAGATCCCGGCCGACGTATCCACCGGAATGCGATCAAACTTAGGCAAAATGCGCAGCCGCACCACCGCCTTATAGGCGTCCTGATCGAAATCCACGCCCACGACACGCCCGACGTGCACTCCGGCCATGGTTACCGGAGCCTTGGCCTTAAGACCGCCGATGTTGTTGAACTTCGCGACGACCTCATAGCCTTCGTGCTCGGTGAAGGCGCTGATATTGCTCACCTTCATGGCCAACATCACCAACGCGGCGATGCCAATGGCGATAAACCCGCCCACCAGCACTTCGATTTGTCTTTGTTTCACCATATCAATCTTCCCCGAACATCATCGCCGTCAGTACAAAGTCCAGCCCCAGCACTGCAAACGCGGTGTGAACCACGGTTCGCGTCGTCGCTCGGCTGACCCCCTCGGTGGTCGGAACCGCGTCGTAACCCTCGAAAACGGCGATCCAGGTGGCGACAAAACCGAACACCACGCTCTTGATTACGCCATTGACCACATCTTCCATTAAATCAACCTTGGATTGCATTTGCGACCAAAAGGCCCCGGAGTCAACACCCAGCAACCCAATACCGACAAAGTAGCTGCCTAGAATACCCACCGCGCTGAATATGGCCGCAAGCAGCGGCATGGAAATAAACCCGGCGACGAATCGCGGCGCGATGACCCGCTTGATCGGATCCACCGCCATCATCTCCATGCCAGAGAGCTGTTCGGTCGCTTTCATCAAACCGATTTCGGCAGTGAGCGCCGACCCGGCCCGGCCCGCGAACAACAACGCGGCGAGCACCGGCCCAAGTTCACGCACCAGCGACAGCGCCACCACGGGTCCAAGAGAATCCTCGGCGCCGAAATCGACCAAGGTGTTGTACATCTGCAGTCCCAACACCATGCCAACCGTGAGACCCGACACGCCGATAATTTGAATCGACAGCACGCCCACTGAGTGCAACTGTTGAATTACGAGGCGGAAATGCCCCATCGCCGAAGGCAGACCGGTGAGCGTGCGCAGTAGAAACACATTGCCGCGACCCAGCCGCTCGAAGAAACTCAAGCCGCCCTTGCCCAAGGCTTGCAGCCATTGGTCCATAGTCTCTAATCCCTCTCGCCGAACAAATCGTCGCGGTAGTCTTTGGCCGGATAGTGAAACGGCACCGGCCCGTCCGGCTCGGCATTCAAGAACTGTTTCGCCCAAGCCGACTGAGATTCGCGCAAGTCCCGGGGCGACCCATCGGCGACGACTTTCCCGCCGGACAACAGACAAATCTGATCCGAAATGGCCGACACCTCGGCGACGTCGTGAGACACGATGACGCTGGTCAACCCCATGTTGTCATTGAGCCGTCTAATAAGCTGCATGATGACCCCGACGGTGATGGGATCCTGGCCCGTGAACGGCTCATCGTACATGATCATCATCGGGTCGAGCGAAATAGCGCGAGCCAGCGCCACCCGCCGCGCCATGCCGCCGGAGAGTTCGCTGGGCATCAAATCGCGCGCGCCGCGCAAACCGACCGCGTTGAGCTTGATGATCACTAAATCGCGAATCATCGATTCCGGCAAATCGGTGTGTTCGCGCAGAGGAAAAGCGACATTATCGAACACCGTCAGATCGGTGAACAACGCGCCGGTCTGAAACATCATGCCCATGCGCTTGCGCAATTGGAACAACTCGCCGCGGGAAAGACTCGCCACGTTTTGGCCGTCGACCTCGACGGTGCCGGCATCCGGCTTAAGCTGCCCGCCGATCAGTCGCAGCAGCGTTGTCTTGCCGGTGCCGCTCGGACCCATGATCGTTGCCACACTGCCGCGGCGAATGTCGACATCGATGCCGTCAAGAATCACGCGGGGTCCGTGACTGAAGTGCAATCCGCGAATGCGGACTAGTACTTCGTCTTTACTTGCGTTGGCCATTGGTGGATCAGTGACGCTCTAGGTGCCCGCGATCGTCATGGCTTCCAAGAGCACGGACCCTGTTCGAACATTGCGCCGCGGGTCGATATCGTTGCCGACGGCGACAATTCTCTTGAACATATCGCGCAGATTGCCGGCCACGGTGATCTCGTGAACCGGATATTGGATCTCACCGTTTTCGACCCAAAAGCCCGCCGCGCCGCGCGAATAATCGCCGGTGACGCGGTTCACGCCCTGGCCCATTAGTTCGTTGATCAACAGTCCCTTGTCCATGCGCTTCAACAAGGCATCCAGCCCTTGGTCGCCGCTGCGAACGTGCAGGTTGTGAACACCGCCCGAATTGCCGGTGGAGGTCATGCCGAGCTTGCGGGCCGAGTAGGTATCAAGGATATAACTCTGCACGACGCCGTCGCGCACGATGTCGTGAGCGCGGGTGCGCACGCCTTCCCCGTCGAACGGCGCGCTGCCGATGGCCCGCGCCAGGTGCGGCTCCTCGGTCAAGGTCACGTAATCCGGAAACACTTGCGTGCCCAGGGAATCGAGCAAAAACGTCGATTTGCGGTACAAGCTTTCGCCGCGAATCGCGCCCGTGAAGTGGGACCACAATCCGCCCGCGACATCGGCGATGTACAGCACCGGCCAAACGCCGGTGGCCAGCTTGCGCGCATTGAGCCGATGCACCGCGCGGCGCGCCGCTTCGAAGCCGACGGCCTCGGGATCGTCGAGCGTTGCGGGAACCCGGGACGACGTATACCAATGGTCCCGTTCCATGCTCTCGCCTTGCTGCGCAATGACCGAGCAACTGATGGAGTGACGGGTCGTGCCATAGCCGCCGACGAAGCCGAGGCTGTTGCCGTACACCCGCACCCCGCGATGGGTCGAGACCGACGCACCTTCGGAGTTGGTGATGCGCTGGTCGTAACCGCGCGCCGCGTCTTCGCACGCCTTGGCCAGATCGACCGCCTTCTCCGAGTCGATTTCCCAGGGATGATGCAAATCCAATTCAGGATAGTCGAACGCCAGACTGTCCTTTTCGGGCAGACCAGAGAATTCATCCTCCGCAGTGTATTTCGCGATGCCGCAGGCCGCCGCCACCGTTTCCTCGATAGCGCCGGCGTGAAAATCCGAAGTACTGGCCGATCCCTTGCGCTTGCCAAAATAGACGGTCAAACCCAGGCCGCGATCCTTGTTGTATTCGACGGTCTCGACTTCGCCCAAGCGCACGGTGGCGGACAATCCCGTCACCACGCTGACATCCGCTTCGGCCGCCGTCGCGCCGCGCTTCTTGGCCTCGTCCACCAGTTGCTGAACCATTGCTTCTAATTGTTGTATTTCGCTCATTCGCTCGCAGTCCCACCGACCGTTAGTCCGTCAACGCGCAGGGTGGGCTGTCCAACGCCGACCGGAACGCTTTGCCCCTCCTTGCCGCAAGTGCCGACGCCTTCATCGAGTTTGAGATCGCTGCCCACCATCGACACGCGCGTCAGCACATCCGGCCCGTTGCCGATCAGCGTCGCGCCCTTGACCGGATAAGTCACCCGTCCGTTCTCGATCATGTACGCTTCGCTGGCGGAGAACACGAACTTGCCCGAGGTAATGTCCACTTGTCCGCCGCCGAAATTCACGGCGTACAAACCCTTGTCGACGGACCGAATGATCTCTTCCGGCGCGTGATTGCCGGCCAGCATATAGGTGTTGGTCATGCGCGGCATGGGCATATGGGCATAAGATTCGCGCCGGCCGTTGCCGGTGGGCGCCACACCCATCAAGCGCGCATTGAGTTTGTCCTGCATATAGCCGCGCAGCACGCCGTTTTCAATGAGCACAGTGCGCTGGGTGGCGGTGCCTTCGTCGTCCACCGTCAGCGATCCGCGGCGCGACGGCATGGTGCCGTCATCGACAACCGTGCACTCCGGAGCCGCGACCTTTTGACCGATGCGGCCGCTGAACGCCGACGTACCCTTGCGGTTGAAATCCCCTTCAAGGCCATGGCCGATGGCTTCGTGCAACAGCACGCCGGGCCAGCCCGGTCCCAACACCACCGTCATGGTTCCCGCCGGCGCATCCCGCGCATCCAAATTCACCAACGCTTGGCGCACCGACTCCCGCGCCAGGGCAAGGCCGCGATCCTGGGCATTGAAGAACGCGTAGTCGAATCGTCCGCCGGCGCCGTTGTACCCGACCTCGCGCCGACCGTTGTCTTCGACAACCACGCTGACATTGAGCCGGACCAGCGGCCGCACATCCGCCACCCACGTGCCGTCGCTGGCGGCGATGAATATCAACTCATGGACGCCGGACAGGCTCACGATCACCTGCGACACGCGAGGATCTTCGCGCCGGGCTGCCTCGTCGATACGGCGCAATAGCGCAACTTTGTGGTCTTCGCTTAGCGCTGGGATGGGATCAATTCCGCTGTACAGTGGAGCGGGGGCTTTCCGGGTCCACGCCTTGATGCCGGCGCTCTTGCCGCTGCGGGCGATGGATCGCGCCGCGTGGGCGGCTTCGGTCAGGGCGGTCTTGCCGATTTCGTCGGCATAGGCAAAGCCGGTTTTTTCGCCGCTGACGGCACGCACGCCCACACCGCGGTCGATGCTATGACTGCCCTCTTTGACGATGCCGTCCTCGAGCACCCACGACTCGTGGCGGCTGATCTGGAAATACAAATCGGCGTAGTCCACCGCGTGGGTCATTACATCGCCCAACACTCCCGACAAGTCCCGTTCGGTCAGGTGGGCGGGATCGAGGATAATCCGCTGTGCTTCGTCTATGGTTGAACTCATCCCTGTCTCGTTTGATGTAGGTTACATCGG
>JAKACW010000078.1 GCA_021821045.1 Pseudomonadota bacterium | reverse complement strand
GTTGAGGCTGTAGAAAAACTTCATTCGGGCCTATAATTCTCGATAAATCGGCACTGTCGAACGCCACATCGACCCCTCAGCCAAAAACGAGAGTGAAACGATGGCCCGCTACAAACACTACGATACCAACCAAGACAAACTGATCCCCGTTTCCTTTGCCGATCAGATCGTGCCGGGAAGTTTCGAGCATGCGCTAAACGAGATCGTCGAATCGCACCTGGATTTGACGCCCTTTTCGGCGCGTTACAGCAACGACGAGACGGGCCGATTGGCGTACGATCCTAAGGTGTTGCTCAAGATCGTGCTGTTTGGCTACTACAAGGGCATTGTTTCCAGCCGAAAACTGGCCGAAGCCTGTAACCGCAACGTACAGTTCATGGCCTTGACGGCCGACACCCGGCCGCACTTTACGACGATTGCCGATTTTATCGCCACCATGCACAACGAAGTGGCGGCCGTGTTTGCCGATGTGTTGTTTTATGCCGATGGACTGGGGCTGATCGGGAAGGACAATTTCGCCATCGACGGCTGCAAAATGCCCTCCAACGCCTCCAAGCAATGGAGCGGAACGCACAAGGAACTGCGCAACAAGCAGCGCAAACTGGAGAAAGCGGCTAAGGCCATCGTCGCACGCCATCAGGAGCGCGATACCAAGGAAAAGCTCAGCCCGATGGCCGAGCAAGAGGCCAAGAAACTGGCGACCTATGAGAAGAAGATCGAGAAGATCAAAGGGTTCCTAAAGACTTCAAAGAAGAACATCGGTCGCAGCGGCAAGGAGCGAAAAAGCAACATCACCGACCCGCAAAGCGCCAAGATGAGCACCAGCCATGGCACGATTCAAGGTTATAACGGGGTGGCGGTAGTGGATGAGAAGCACCAGATCGTGGTGAACGCGCAGGCCCACGGCGAAGGCCAAGAGATGCACCTTTTGGAGCCCATCCTTGAGAGCACCAGGGAACAACTGGCGTCGACCGGTATCGCTGAAGATGTGTTCAAACACACCCGCGTCATCGCCGATGCGGGTTATCACAGCTTTGAATCTGTCAGCTATACCCAGGAAAATGAGATTGACGCCTACATTGCGGACCGCGGTTTTCGTAAACGCGATCCGGCCTTCGCCAATGCGGGGCATTATAAAGAGCGCGCCCGCAAGGAAAACCGCCGTTACCGAGGATGCGACGAGGGGCGCTTTACAAAGAACGATTTCATTTACGACGAGCAGAACCGCACTTGCCGCTGTCCCGCGGGCAACACGCTCTACCGCAATGGCGAGAACGTTAAGATCAGAGGGTTCTTCGGGGTGAAGTTCCGCGGCGCCCAATCCACCTGCGGACCGTGCGCGCTGCGTCATCGGTGCCTGAGAGATCCGGTCAATACCCAAACCAAACAGGTGACGATCTTCCTTGGCCGAACGGATAAGCTCAGAGACAAGCCGATCGAGGCCATGAAGCGCAAGTTCGACACCCTGTTCGGACGCTATATCTATAATAAGCGTATCGCCATCGTCGAACCGGTGTTTGGCAATCTAAAAAACAAGGGGCTTAGACGCTTCACGCTGCGGGGCAAGACCAAAGTCGATACGCAATGGAAGTTGTTCGCCCTGGTTCACAATATTGAGAAGATCGCCCATGCGATGCCGGCGTAACGGCATGGAACGGGCGAGATGCGCGCCTTTCGTGGTCACGTCGCGAACTTGATCACTATCAATTCAGCGGAGTAATTTCTTTGTGCTGAGTAAAGCGCGGGTCGGATTCGATTTTCAGCAACGTGTTTTCCTACAGGCTCGTTAGGGCCCTATTGACTCCCCGGACATTGTCCATACAATGTATGCATGATCGAGTTCGAATGGGATCCAGCTAAGGCCGCGTCAAATCAAAAGAAGCACGGAGTTTCTTTTGAGGAGGCGCAGTCTGTGTTCTACGATGAGTTCGCCGTGCAATTCTTCGATGAAGAAGAAAGCACAGGCTCAGAAGACAGATTTCTGATGCTTGGGATGAGTGCTGAGGCAAGAATTCTGCTGGTATGTCATTGTGAGCGCGATTCCGGTCGCACAATTCGAATCATTTCCGCGCGAAAGGCCACGAAGTCCGAGCGCAAGTTCTATCCTGGTGGTAAGTTATGAAAGCTGAATACAACCTGTCGAAGATGAAATCTCGAAAAAATCCCTATGCTGCCAAGCTCAAGAAGCCGGTCACTATGCGATTGAGCGAAGACGTAATTGAGTATTTCAAGAAGATGGCCGAGAAGGCTGGAGTGCCCTACCAGAGCCTCATTAACTTGTACTTGAGAGATTGCGTGGCGCACCATCGTGAAATCGATATCTCCTGGCACACCAAGCCCTAACATAGCGTTGAAGTACGCGCGCTTCGCGCGCCGGACCAGTGTGACTCCGCGCATTTTGTGGGTCGCGCTGCGCGCTTGTTTCCCACAAAAAGCGCTCCGCCACACTGGCCGCTTAACACTACGTTATGTGCTTGAGAAGTCGGGCGTTTTTATCCTTATGATACAACGCCAAAGTCCGTTAAAATAGCTGCAACCCTAGCATCAAGAGAAACTGCAAAATGTCCAAGTTTCAGAACCTTAGCACTTCAGAAAAGATCCTGCTCGCTGAGGAGTTGTGGGATAGCGCATTGGAAGATGAAACGTCGGTACCTTTGAGTAAGGAACACCGAAAGATCATTGAAGAGCGATTGAAAGCCTACGAAGTCGATGCTGATGCCGGAACGCCGTGGGAAGTCGTAAAAGAACGAATAATGGAAACTGAATGAAAGAAGTCATTGTCCGCGAGGAAGCGGAAAGCGACATCAGCCGATCATATGAGTGGTACGAGAGCAAGAGAGAGGGATTAGGCGCAAATTTCATGCTGTGCGTCGATGAAGCGTTCTCTCGTATTTCGCGAAATCCGAAACACTATCCAACATTGCTGAACCCCGTGCGTCGGGCCTTTGTTAAACGTTTCCCGTACGGCGTCTATTATATCGAGCGAGAAAAAAGTATCGCTGTGTTAGCGGTCCTACACTCGCGTCAAAGTCCACAACATTGGAAATCACGCACATAACAAATAAGGATAGGTCGCGCGCAGCCGCGACCTGTATCCTGTAGTTGGACAAGCCCGGAGCGGCAGTCTTTATATAGCAAAGATCTCGATGAGAAGCGCGGACGATGACGCCGCATGATCGCGGCGCTGTTTTTGCAGGGCGAGCACGATCCTCGCCGATTGCGGCGATGGGAAGAAAATCGCTAATTCATAACGTCGATGACCCTCCTCGGTGAAGTGTGCCGAAGCCTGTTGACTTGCAGAGCCGCTTACCCCGATTGCCACGGCGGTCGGCGAAAGCCGACCAGATGCATGGGCGCTTTGCAGTGTGAACACATCATCGTCGGTCGGGCCCGCGGCGTGTACGCCTCGATGATCACCGCCAGCAGGTATTGAACGAGGATCAAGGTGCGTTTGGCATTGCCGTTGAGAAAGCCGTAGTCGCGCACGCGACGAAAGCCCGTGGGCAAGACGTGCTTGAGCAGCAGCCACAGGAAGTCTTCGCCCTTCAAGGTGCGATAGGCATCCTTGCCGGTGTTGCTGTCGGTGTAGCGAAAGGTGACGTTCTCACCATCATCGGCGACGATGTCTTTCTCGCGAATGACGCCGCGGTACAGATAACGGGACAGATACTGCAACGCTTCTTTGCCGCGGCCCACGTGATCGCAATGGACGACGCATTCTTCGGGCAAGGCGCGGGGCAGCGTCAAGCCGGCGCGCGTGAGCGCGTCGAGCAGTCGACCCCAAAAGACCTCAGAGAGTGCGAAGGCGTTGAATAGATACTTACCTTTGAGTTTTTTCCATTGCCGGCGTTGCCGGTTGACACAACCGCCGGGAACGACCACATGGACATGGGGATGGTAATTGCGGTTGCGGGCATGGGTGTGCAGGACGGCGATCAATCCCAGTTCTCCCCCGAGCTTGGCGCTGTTGCGGCCGAAGTCTTTCAACGTGCTGGCGGCACACGCCAGCAGGGTGTTGTAGACCACAGTTTGATGCCGCCACGCCAACGGCCGCAACTGCGCCGGCAGGGTGAAGGTGGCCATGTAGTAATCGACGGGAACGAGCTTTTGCATCTGACGTTCCAGCCACCGCGCGGTCTCATGATGCTGGCAGTGTGGACACAAGCGATGGCCGCAGGAGCGAAAGCAGGCTTGCTGCTGCTCGCAGCGCGAGCAGCCGAAGAGGATCTCGCCGTATTGTTCGCTGCGGCAATGACGCAGGGCAAACAGCGCTTGGCGCTGTTCGTTGTTCAGGCGCGCGCCGTAGCGCGCACGAAACCGCGCGTCATAGCGCTCGATCAGAGGAGCCAGGTCCATGGTTAGCCCTCCTTCTCGATGAGCGTGAACGCCAAGCGATCGACCAACTGATTGATCATCTGCTCGGTATTGTGTTGCGTGACTTGGGTTAACTGGGTGTAGATCGCGGTGGTGGTGGGGCTTTCATGCCCCATCTGATCCTGAATGGCCCGCAGGTTCACCCCATTCTCCAGCAGGTGCGTACCATAGCAATGGCGCAGAGTGTGAATCGAGACGGACTTGTGAATGCCGCACTCCTTGGCGATGACTTGAAAGGCTTTCTGCACGCCGCTGCGGGGCATCGGCTGAGTAGCGGTGTGTCGCTCTTGGGCATTTTTCCCGGCGGGAAAAACGAAACTGGGATGACGGTGCATAGCCCAGTAGTGGCGCAGCACCTGCAGTGTGGTACGGGGCAGGAACACGTAGCGATCTTTGAGACCTTTGCCAGCGCGAATGTGAACCTGCTGGCGTTGGGCGTCGATGTCGCCCACACGCAGGTTGAGCGCTTCGCTTAAGCGCAGGCCCATGCTGTAGGTGGTCAGGATATAGGTCTGGTAACGCGCTTCGCGCGCGCCGTTGATCATACGGCTGAGTTCTTGCGGGGTGAGGATATCGGGCAGTCGTCTAGCCACCGGGGGCTTGACGATGTCCAGCCACTGCCATTGGCGCTTGAGCACGTGTTTGTAGAAGAACTGCAGCCCATTACGGTCGGTTTTAACCGTGCTCCACGAATGGCTCTTGATCAGAGCGGTGAAAAACGTTTTTAAATCATCGGCCGTGAGCTGGTCCGGGCAGGTATCGAAAAACTCGGCGATCCGCCGCACCGCACGGGAGTACAATTCAATGGTCTTTTTGCTTTTACCCAGCCGGGCCAGTGCGTTAAGATGTTGCGCGTAGAGTGATTCAAAGCGTTTCTTCTGAGTGTCGTTCATGGTGTAATTCCTCCTGTGGTCGCACCCGGGAGTGGGTGCGTGGAGGAATTATCACCATGTCTCTTTTCTGCCGCGTAGCGGCTTCGTCCAACATAGCGTTGAAGTACGCGCGCTTCGCGCGCCGGACCAGTGCGGCTACGCGGCTTTTGCGCATTGCGCTTCGCTCCATGTTCGCGCAAAAGCCGCTCCGCTTGAGCTAGCGCGCAAACGGCACCGCGAAATTGGAGGCAAGAAATGAAGTCTAAGTCCAAAAAATCTAGCAAAAATATCTTCGCTGATTTGGGGTTTGAGCCTGCTGAAGCAGCTGTGCTCCAAATGCGCGCCAATCTAATGAGCGATTTGCGCAAATACATCGAAGATAATGAACTTGCCCAAGCCGAAGCGGCTGAACGTCTGGGAATTGCACAATCTCGCGTCTCCGATCTTGTTCGGGGTAAATGGGAGAAGTTTAGTCTCGAAATGCTCATCACCCTTGAGGCCCGCGTTGGCCAATGAGGAAAAACATGCGAGTGGAATATAGCGAGATCCGAGACGCCTTCGATTTCGTCAGCGGCGGCGCAGTGGCCGAACACGAGGCATGGCTGGACACGGAAACGGGCCGGATATCGTGGCATTCGGAGTACGGGGACGCAATTCATCATTGAGGCACTTCGCGGCGGATGGCAAACAAATAGCCATGGAGCAACCCATTACCGGTTATCATCTGGATGAAGAGAACCACTGGGTGGCGGAGTTGGCCTGCGGCCACTTTCAGCATGTCCGTCACGATCCGCCGTGGATGGAGCGTCCATGGGTGGTCACGGAGGCGGGCCGTGCGTCGATGTTAGGGTGCCGGTTAAACTGCAAAAAGTGTGACCTGGGCGCCCCGCCGGATCATCTTTAGGCGAACCACATGACCAGATACCGATGAGCGACTTGAGCGCGACCGAACTGCTGGCGAAGCTGCAGAGCGATGACACGCTGGATCTTGCCGATACCTTGCGGTTGATTGTCGACTGGCTGCGACCGGAGGACGCGGAACGAGGGATCGCGACGGCGGTAATTCGCATTGAAAAACTCGCCATGGCGCTCGATGACCATCCGGCGCTGCGCGATCGGCTGGCGCAGCGGCTCGAGAAGGAGCTGCAGACGGCGCGGCACCTCACGCTGTACACCGAGATCGGACTGTTCTCGCGCCGCGGCTTCGTGCGGGAGTTTCGCGAGCGGCTCTACGACCGCATCAATCCCCGGCCCTTGGAACGCGACAATCTCAAGGATCTGCTGGCTTACGTGTTTCATCATCGGCGCGATGTGACGTGGGTGGCGATGCTGCCCAACGATGCGTGGTGGCGCTTGCTGGAGGGGTTGGGTTTTCTGTCCGGCGAATCGTCGAAGGTGGCGCGTCATGCGTGGGAAGAAGTGCTCTATGCTTTGGAAATGCTGGGCGTGTGGGTTGCCGCCGAGGAACTGGAGCCGGAGTTTCTGCGTTTGGATCCCGCGATCGCCAAGCGTCACTCCGCTTTTGTGGCGCTGCAGCGGGAGTTGGCCGATTATGTGGCCGCTTACCGGGCCTGGCTGGCGGACGGCACAGTGGAGTTCCATGACGACAAACACGTCCAGGTGTTGCTGGAGCAGTGCCGGGAGCAGATCGAGCTCTTTCGCAAGCGCGCCGTCACCCAAGGCAGCAGCATCTCGCTCACCCATCTGTTGGAACGACTGAGTCAGACCCTCACGCGCATCGCCAACCTGTTGGATATGCTTGATCCGTCGGATCCCGCCGATCAGCGCACGGTCGCCATGCAGGTGTTTCGGGAACTGGTGCTCGCCAACGCGCAACGCAACAGTCTGAGTTCACTGTGGCAAGAGAACATCAAGCTGCTCTCGCGCAGTGTCACCCAGCAAGCCAGTGATACCGGCGAACATTACATCACCAGCGACCGTTCGGAATATCTGCAAATGTTTCGCGCCGGCGCGGGGGCGGGGTTCATCATCGCGCTCATGGCACTGTTCAAAATCAAAATCGAAGCGCTCGGGCTTTCCCCTGGGTGGAACACGTTGTGGGTCAGCCTCAACTACGGCCTCGGATTCGTGCTCATCCATATTTTGCATTTTACGGTTGCCACGAAACAGCCGGCGATGACTGCGGCGCGGTTGGCGGCTGCTATCGAAGAGTCGGAAAAGGGCACGGCGAGTCCAGACAAACTCGCGGAACTGATGATTCAGGTGGGTCGTTCACAGTTCGTGGCGGTGCTCGGCAACGTGGGCGTGGCCTTGCCCGTGGCGATCCTTGTGGGCTGGGCGTACGGAGCGATTTTCGGTGCGCCCGTGCTGGATGCGGGGCGGGTCGACTACCAGCTCCACAAGCTCACGCCATTCTCCGGGTTGGCGCTGTTTCATGCGGCCATCGCCGGGGTGTGGCTGTTCGTCGCCGGGGTGATCTCGGGCTTTTTCGACAACCGCTGCGCCTATCTGGCTCTACCGGATCGCCTGCGCGCGCATCCGTTGTTGGTGCGATTGCTGCCGGAGCCGGCCAGAGAGCGCTTTGCTGATTTCATCGGTCACAACTATGGCGCGTTGGCGGGAAACTTCTTTTTCGGCGTACTGCTGGGCAGCACGGCCTATCTCGGCTATTTGCTGAATCTGCCGTTGGACATCCAGCATGTGGCTTTCGGCTCGGCCAATCTGGGTTATGTGGCGTCGACTCAATTGGATGAACTGCTCGCACTCGCGCCGTATTTCGTGTTGGTGCTTTTGATTGGCGCGGTCAACCTGTGGGTGAGCTTTTTCCTGGCGCTTTATGTCGCGCTTCGCGCGCGGGGAACGCGCATCGGTGGACTGAATCGCTTGCTCAAAACCTATTTTGCCCGCATTCGCGAGCGGCCGCGGGAGTTTTTGCTGCCGCCGGCGCCGATGGCGGAAGATGCCGCTGGCGCCGGTGGCAAACAGGGACCGGCGTAGCGCTCGATCCTATCGGGGTCGCCGTTAGTCGGCGGTTTCCAACGCCAAGCGGTTCTCCACGCCCTTCACGCCTTCGACGGCGCTGGCAAGATTTTTCGCCTTCTCAATATTTTCCGGCGAATCGGCCGAGCCCGTGAGCGTTACCACGCCGTCGATCGTCTCAACCTTCACGTTCAACAGTCTTAGGCCGGTTTCAGCGAGGATGGCGGATTTAACTTGCGCCGTGATGGCCGCGTCTTCCATGCTCGCCATGGCCTCTTCGCTAGTCTCGCTGATGGCGGCGCCGGCCTCTTCAGTCTTCTCAGACAGCATCTCGGTGGTGTCTTCGGCCTTCTGAGAAATTGTTTCGCCTGCTTCCTCGGCTTTCTGCCCCACCATTTCCGGCGTTTCCGATTTGCTGCACGCGGCCACGGCCACGACGCACGCTACCGAGATTCCCGCCAGCAAAAATTTCTTCGAAGTACTCATGTGTGCTCATCCTTTCCATTGTTTTGACATCGGACCGCCGTACATCCGGCGGGGTGAATTACGCGATCTTGTTATTTGTCTTTTGGTTTGAATTCGAGGGCTGCGATCGGCACTGCGTTGATGAGATTAACCCATCGCGGCGTGAACGGTAGCACTTCCAAAAAGTTGCGTCAATTTGTACAGGCCGTGTCTGACAAAATTCGCGTCGCTGTGAGGTAACAGGAACGGATCGACTGCGTCGCGAAGTGTACGCAACGTACAGTTTGTCTTGTTTGAATTTCTACGCGCCGTGTGCGCGCCGCTGCGATTCGCTGGTGTAACGTGATTCACTCAGTGCGGCGCGCACCGCGTCGTCGACGGTTTCGAGCCAGACGAACTCGAGGGTGCTGCGCGCGCTTTCGGGAATATCCTCGAAGTCCTTTTTGTTGCGCGCGGGCAGCATGACGGTGGTGATGCCGGCGCGCGCGGCGGCGACGCATTTTTCCTTGATGCCGCCGACCGGTAGCACCAGTCCGCGCAAGCTGATCTCGCCGGTCATGGCCAGATCGGTGCGTGTCGTGCGGTTGGTGAACAGCGACACCAGGGCGGTAAAGATGGCCACGCCGGCGCTCGGTCCGTCCTTGGGGATCGCCCCCGCGGGCACGTGAATGTGAATATCGCTCTTTTCGAACACCGCCGGATCGATTTCGAATTTGGATGCGCGGGTTTTCAGCAGGCTTACCGCCGCTTGGGCGCTTTCCTTCATCACCTCGCCGAGTTGACCGGTGAGGATGAGGCGACCGCCGCCGGGCGTGTGCGTGGCCTCAATAAATAGAATGTCGCCGCCGGTGGGCGTCCACGCCAGACCGGTGGCCACGCCGGGAATGCTGGTGCGTTGGGCCACTTCCGATTCGAAGCGCGCCGCGCCGAGAATGTCGTGCAGATCCGCCGCTCCGATGGTGACGCTTTGCGCCGCGCCTTCGGCGACTCGTATGGCGACGTTGCGGCAGACCGCGCCGATCTCGCGCTCCAAGTTGCGGCAGCCCGCCTCGCGGGTGTAGTTGCGAACAATACTGCGCAGCGCGTCGTCATCGATGCGGCATTGCGCATCCGTCAGGCCGTTGTTTTCGAGCTGGCGTTTGATGAGGTAGCGGCGGGCAATCTCGACTTTTTCCTCTTCGGTGTAGCCGGTCAGATCGATCACTTCCATTCGATCGCGCAGCGGCCCGGGAATGCTGTCCAGCACGTTGGCGGTGGCGATGAACATTACCTTGCTCAAATCGAACGGAACGCCGAGGTAGTTGTCGCGAAACGTGTTGTTCTGCTCCGGATCGAGCACTTCCAGCAGCGCCGCGGCCGGATCGCCGTGAAAGCCGGCGCCGAGTTTGTCCATCTCGTCGAGCATGAACACCGGATTGCGCGTGCCCGCTTTGCGAATGCCTTGAATGATGTTGCCGGGCAGGGCGCCGACGTAGGTTCGGCGATGACCGCGAATCTCCGCTTCATCGTGCAGGCCGCCCAGGCTGGCGCGGATGAACTCGCGTCCGGTGGCCCGCGCAATGCTGCGGCCCAGTGACGTCTTGCCCACGCCGGGTGGGCCGACGAAGCACAGTATGGGACTCTTGCCTTCCGGATTGAGCTTGCGCACCGCGAGATACTCAAGAATGCGCTTCTTGATCTTGGCCAGCCCGTAGTGATCTTCATCGAGGACGCGTCTTGCTTCCGCGATGTCGATGGACTCTTCGCTGAGCGCGGACCATGGCAGCGCCACCAGCCAGTCGATGTACGCGCGGATCATGCCGTATTCGGCCGCCGCCTCGGACATGCGGGACAAGCGATTGAGTTCGCGCTTGGCCTGATCCTCCGCCTCCTTGGCCATGCGCGCATCCGCGATGGCCTTGGTCAGGGTCTCCATCTCGATGTTCTTGCCGCCTTCCTCGCCCAACTCCTTTTGAATGGTCTTCAATTGCTCGCGCAGGATGAACTCGCGCTGCCGTTCGTCCATGGCGCTCTTGGTGCGCTGGTCGATCTCGTCGGACAAGCGCAACACCGCCAGCCGGTGGGCCAGCAGTGCAAGCACTTGGTCCAGTCGCATCTCGACGTCGGTGGCCTCGAGCACGGCTTGCTTTTCCGCCGGCTTGAGATCGAGAAAACTGGCCACCAAGTCGGCGAGCAGAGCGGGCGATTCGGCGGATTGGATCGACGAGGCGAGTTCAGCCGGCGCCTGTGGCATCAGCTCGAGGGATTCCGCGGCCTGTTGCTTGAGGCGATGCATGCGCGCCTCGATCTCGTTACTGTAGGTTTCGGCGCGCTCGATGGGTTCGACCCGCGCGACCAGAAACGGATAGCCGGTCAAGAACTCGGTGACGCGAAACCGCCGCTTGCCATGGCAAATGAGATGGTGGGCGCCGTCGGGCGCGGTGACGTAGCGCAATATGCTGGCTTCGGTGCCGACGGTGTAAAGATCCGCGGCGCCGGGATTGTCCACCGCGGGATCGCGCTGCAGTATCACGCCCACGCTGCGCTCGCTGCGCGCGGCTTCCTGCGCCGCTTCCACGGACGATTTTCGTCCGATGCTCAAGGGCAGCACGATGCCGGGAAAGAGCACCACGTTGCGCACCGGCACGATGATCATGGCATCGTCCGGAAGGGTGTAGCGCGCTTTGGTTTCGCTGGTTGCGGCGTTTTTCGATTCGGTCGTCATATCACGTCCTTTGCTGTTTCTCGCGGAGTCCGCAGCTAAATCTTGCGCAGCCCAACGATGAGCAATCCATGATTGAGTTCTTGGCGTTCCAGTTCATAGCGTCCGACGGGAAGTTTGACGCGCCGTTCGAAACGTCCATGGGGGATTTCCAGGCGATGGATCGCCGCGGAACGAGTTTCCAACGGCAAGCCGCGTTCTCCCGCGACGATCAGCGCTCCGCTGTCGAAATCGACCGACAAGTGGCCCGGCAGCACGCCCGGCAGCGCCACCAGCACCCAGACGGCGCGGTCGGTCTCGAACACGTCGGCGGGCGGCTGCCACGCGGCGGACGTGCCGACGCGAAAGAATTCGCGCTGCAAACGTTCCGCCCTTTCGAGCATCTGACAGGCTTCCGCCCACATCCAGTTGTGCGGGTCGCGCATGGCGAGTCTCCTGCAAACAAATTATGAATTCAGTATAACAACCGCTTGCCGGACAAAGTATCGGGAAAAAGCGTACTCTATAGGTGGTGTCAACCGCGAAAGATTACAAGTGCATGGAACACGTCGCGCAAGGGTTTTTAATATTTTTTGGCGTCGCCATCGTGTCGGCGATCGTTTGGCACGCACTGCTTGAGCGCTATGCGATGGCGATTGTCGGCGCGGCGCTGACGTCGGTGGTCGTTAGTCACGTCGCGTTGTTCATTAAGTCGGGGTTTCTCGAAGCGTTTTTCCCCATGCTGTTGGCCATCGCCGTGGTTGAGTCGATTGTCGTCGCCGCGTTGGTCGGGCTGCCGTTCAAGCTGCGGCGCGAAGCACGGCGTAAACGCCAGGCGTGATAGAATCAACGCGCGAAACAGTGTTTAAGTCGACGGCGATTTCAATAATAAAAAGCTCAATTAAATGAACAGTACCCAGGCAGCGCGAGATGAGTGATCAAACTTCTGCGAGCGTTCCGGTCGCGCAGCCGGCGCGACCGCGCAGGCGCATCGGCTTATGGATCATGGCGACGCTGGCGGTGTTGTTCGCCGCGACGTTGATAGCGCTGCCGTATGTCATCGAGGACCAGGCCGTTAAATGGCTCGAGCGCAATGGCGCCGACAAGGCGCACATCGAGGATGTGGACCTGAACTTGTTCGAGGGTTCCTTTCAGATCGACAATTTGGTGGTGCAGAAGCAGGATCACACGCCGCTGCGGATATGGCAGCTTGCCGGCGACCTCAATTGGCTCGATTTGTTGGACAAGCGCGTCGTGGTGCAAACCCTGTGGCTTTACGGCAGCCACTTGTCGGTGGTGCAAAACGAGCAAGGCGAGCTGACCATCGGCGGGATCACGCTTCCCGAGCCGGCGGCCGATCAACCTGCGGCAACCGAGGCTGCCGCGCCGACAATGGATCTGTCGGCGTGGGATGTCGGAGTGAATGCATTTGTGCTCGCCAACGCAACGGTCGAATATCGGGCGCCGCGCCTCGAACAAGATCTGTACGCCACGGTGCTGTATTTGCTGAACATGCATAGCTGGGAACCGGATCGCCCGGCGCAGTTCGGCTTGGATATGCACGTTAACAATCAGCCTTTCAAGATCAGCTCCGACGTGCGCGCGTTCGCCGACGATCCGGATACGGTGGCGTCGCTCAATCTGGAGGAGCTCAATCTGGCTGATTTCGCCGCCCTGGCCGACCTCGGCGGCGTGCGGGATCTGTCGGGCAAGCTGTCGTTGAAGCTTGCGGTGGATGCGGTGCACCGGGACAAAAGCCAGACCCGCGTGGACATCAAGGGCGATGTCGTTCTGCGCGATTTGCGCGCGGTTCAGGGTGAGACAAGCATCGCTCAGGGATTGCTGCATTACGCCGGCGATTTCACCGTCCACCTCGGCGGCGCGGCCGATGTTCCCATGGCGGATGTGAAGGGCAAGTGGGAGAGCAAAGACAGTTTCATCGCGTTAGGGGATCTCAGCGTCAAGCACGCCGCGCTTGGGTTGCAGACAACGACCAGCGTGTTCAAAGCGGAGAGTGAAACAGCGCCGATGGTTATTCACTCAAAGGTTGCCGGGAGCGTCGACTCGTTGCTCATCGACGATACCAAGCAGTCGATTCGATTGGCCGATGTACGGCGCGTGGAGATGGCCGGAGTCGATGTGCAGTTCCCGCAAAGTGTGTCCGTCACGGATGTCACGATAGGAGAAACTCGGGCGCTCGAGTCGCTGACAAAGGACGGGCCGGGAACGGGGTTGCCCGAGATAAGCTTGAAGACGCTGCGCTTGAGCGATGCAGTGTATGACTTTGCCAAACAGGCCGTGTCGGTGGCGGCGGTCGAGGTGGCGCGAGCGCGTGCCCATGACCAGGCCAAGGGTCTTACGCTTGGCGAGTTGGGAAGCGTGAAGCTTGCCAAGCTCGATCTCAAATTGAAGGAAGGCGCATCGGTGGGGAGTGTCGACTTGGCTGATGTTCGCGCGCTGCGGCCGGACGCCGCGAAGGAAAAGCGACCGCCTGCGGTGGTGACGGTGGCCAAGACAAGTGTGCAGAAAATCGGTTACACGTTCGAGCCGGCGCGTCTGGAAATCGCCAGCATCGGCATCAACGGGCTGAAGGGAGAGTTTGTTCGGGAGGCGGATGGATCGCTTTACGGCTTGGCGCAATTTGCGTCCACTGATGAGGCGCCGATCGAGGCGGCGCCGGACAAGGCCGCGCCTTCCGCGCCTGCGGCGGACAAGGCCGCCATGACCATTCGATTGGGCGCGTTATCGATCGACGACAATGCGGAGATTCATTGGACCGACCATCATGTCAAGCCGCGGGCAACGGTCACCGTCAAGCCGTTTGCCCTGAAGGTCGGGGCATTCGATACCGCCGACCCGCGCGGCCGCACGGACGTGTCACTGAGCGCTTCGCTGCACAAGAATAACGAGATCACGTTCAAAGGCCACGTTTCGCCCCTCGATGCCAAGCCGAATTCCAAGCTTGACGGCGCCATCAAGCGGTTGGAGTTGACTGGCTTCGGTCCCTACGCGGCGGCGGCCGGCTACAACTTGCGCAGTGGGCGCTTGGACGCGGACATCACCGCCAACGCGACCGAGGGCGAGTTGGATATGCTGAACAAGTTGACGCTGACCAAGCTTCGCTTGGAGGGCGGCGGCGGTGACGCCAAGCGCAGCGCGACGGGCGGCGCCACCGCTCTGCCGCTCAATGTCGCGTTGGGTTATCTGCGCGACAGTGAGGATCGCATCAAGCTCGACGTGCCCGTGACCGGCAACATCCGCGATCCGCAATTCAGCTTCAACGACGTGATTCGATTGGCGACGCAAGCCGCGGCGCAGCAAGCGGCCATGTCCTACCTGACCGCCGCGCTGCAGCCATTGGGCACTGTGCTGTTGGTGGGCAAGCTCGCCAGCGGTGCGGTTAACGCCATGCAGCTCCAGCCCATCGAGTTCGCCCCGGGCGATGCGACGCTGAGCGATACCGCGGGCGCTTATGTCGAGAAGATCGCGGGGATTCTCAAGGATCGCCCCGGCATCAAGCTGAGCGTTTGCGGCAGCGCAACGGAAAGCGATCGCGCGGCCATGTTAGACAAGCAAGCCGAGCAAGCCAAGCTTATGGCTGAGAAGGCGGAAAAGTCAGACAAAGCAAGGCCGCAAGCGCAGCAAAGCTCGCAGGAGCAGGTGCCGCCGACGGTGTCTGACGATCAGTTGTTACTACTTGCCGATGAACGCAGCAAGCAGGTGCGGGAGCAATTATTGGAAAAGCACCAAGTCAATCCGGACCAGCTGTTCGATTGCCGTCCGGTTCTGGAAGCAGACGCGGAAGCCGTTCCACAGGTGACGCTGGCGATGTAGGTGCCGGTTATGGCTGAACGGCTGCGCGGGCGATTCACTCACGTTGCGTACGAGAAACGAATTGCGGTAGGAAACCGCTCCCACAGCGTGACCGGACCCGTTTTGTGGGAGCGGATCATTCCGCGATGGACTTGGCGAAGAATCGCGGTGGTCGCTCTCGGCATCCATGTGCATCGAAACCGCTCCCACATGAAGTTACATCTGCCATTGTGGGAAAAAATGGAAGCGGGAGATTGTTGCAGCTCCCTCCCCTGTCAGCGTAGCTGCAGGCTGCTCACCCCCGCTCCCAAGCCTTATACCTGCCATTGCCAAGCGTCAGCGCATGCTTGTGCTCAAGCGCGCCGGCTGGCGGGCGATCACGCGGGGCTTGGTCTGCTCCGCAAACAGGGCCCTGGCGCCGGCATACATCGGATCCCAGCGCATGATGGCGGTCAGCGTAAAATAGGCGCCGATCAGTGCGAGCCAAGCGGGGCTGAAGGGGTTGGTGAGCACGCCGAGAACAAGGGCGGCGCCGGCGGCCAAACGAATTCCACGTTCCATTTTCAGAATGTTTGCTTTCATGACAATCTCCTTGATGAGTGCTATTTGGGTCGATGTGGTTTATGGTCGCGTTTCTGTTAGGGCTCGAGGGCGAAGTCGCGCCGGCCCAGGGTCACCTTTGGCGAAGTGCTTCCGTGCGTGGCCAGGCGTGCAATCGCGTACACCGGTTCCCAGCTCACGATGCTGGTGAGTACGGCGTAGGCCGCCAACAAGGACATCCAGGCCGGGCTGAAGGGGTTGGTCAGAACACCCAAGATGAGCGCTGCGCCCGTGGCCATTCGAATACCGCGATCCATCTGCGAAATGTTGCTTTTCATGTCATACCTCCAAGTTGTACAAATCTGGGACAATGCATCGGTTACGGTAAGTTAGTCCGCGGGGTTGAGGGCAAGTTCCGTTGGTTTCTATACAATAATCGTACAAGCTATCAGTGGCGTATATTGTACAAGTTACTGTTTTCGCGTAATTTTTACTCAACATTTCCGCAAAAATCTAGCTTAATAGGCGGCCGCTATATCTTATACAGAGATTGTACGTGCGTGCTGGGCCAGCTTGTACAAGGGGTTGATGAGATTCAGGCCGGGTCCGGCGGTAGAGGGCGAGGCCGCGGTTGGGATAGCCTGTTGCACCATGAATAACCGACGTGAACGATCGCAGTCGGCGAAGTGCCCTTGCGGCAGCGGCCGTGACTATGACGACTGCTGCGGGCGCTTCGTCTCCGGTGCGGCGCCGGCGCCGACGGCCGAGGCCTTGATGCGTTCGCGCTATACCGCCTACGTCCTGCGCGACGAAGCTTACCTGCGGCGAACCTGGCATCCGTCGACGCTGCCGAGCAACTTGGATCTGGCCAATCAAGGGCCCATGCAGTGGCTCGGGCTGAGGGTTCTAAATACGGAGAGCGGCGGCGAAGCGGACGACAAGGGCACGGTGGAGTTTATTGCCAAGTTCAAAGTGAACGGCAAAGCGCAACGTCTGCGCGAGACCAGCCGGTTTACCCGGGAAGACGGGCATTGGTATTACGTCGACGGAGTGTTTGAATAGCTCCCGTGAATCCTCTTCCGTCTGAACTAAACGATTCGTTCGCGACCGAACGCATGGCGCAGGATCTGTCGCCGTGGCTGGCGCGTTTTCGCCGCGGGGATGTCTCGTCCGCCGCACTCGCCGGGCTGTATTTCCTGTGCTTTCACATGGCGCTGACGGGTTCGCGATTTGCCTCGCGTCGCTACAAGACCGACGTGCGTCCGGACGTCGCGCAGTGGCGCGCGGCGCTGTCCCGCTGCGAACCCAAGGATCTCGACGTTCTGCTGGGAACGTCTTTCGACCGCTACCAGTTTCTCGGCGTTATTCCGAGTGTGACGCAGGCGCTAATGGGTTGGTTGCGTCAGGGTTGGCCGGTCGTGCTATGCGAAAGCGTTCCCAGCGCGCGGGACGTGCTGGCCATGCAGGCGCGCGGGCAGCGCCCGGTGAGCGTGGTTTTCGATTGGGACAAGCTGCTCTGTCCGGTGCTGACCAAGGCTAATGCGTTCGAATTCATGGTCCATGACCTGGAGCATGTGCATAAGTTTTTTCATGATCCGCGGTTGCATTGCTCGCAGCGCAATCTCTTTGCGACGCTCGAACGCGCAGTGGACGCGGAATTGTTTGCGCCATATTGCCGCGACGCCGAGTTCGTCAAGACATTCGATTATCTGATCAGCGATATGAATACCCACGTCGTGCACAGCCTGCAGTATCTGCGGGCGAATCTGGTGGGGTGTTTGTTGCGGGGTGAGGGGAAGTTGCCCAGTGAGGCGTTGAGCAGTGCTGCGCTTGCGGAGCTTGAAGAGGTGATGGTGAGTGTTGGACGTTGTGGCGCGCTTGGTGGCGATGCTTTGGATGCGCTGGCGTGTTTGGCGCGGGGGAAGATCGGTGATGGGGAGGCGCGGCGTATCGAAGTTGCGTTTGTGAACTAGAGGAAGAATCGCGGAATGATCCGCTCCCACAACAGAGGGCCTGCCTCGAGGTGGGAGTGGTGTCCTACCGCGATTCGTTCGATAAATCATCGCGGAATGATCCGCTCCCACAACAGCGATGCTGTCTTGTTGTGGGAGCGGTTTCCTACCGCGATTCTTGCCTTTCCCTAAACCGCCTGACGTCGCGGACGGCGATTTTCAGGTCGGCGTTGACCGCCTTCGCTATTGCCGAAACGCGCACCGTTGCCGGGACGCTTGCCGCCGCCGCCCGGGCGACCCGCTGCCGAATGGGGCCGCGGTTTGTGTTTCTGGAAACGGCTGTCGCCGCCGCCACCGCCGCGACGGGGTTCCGGCGTGGCCGGTTCCAATCCCGCGATGACGCTGCGTTCGACTTTTTGCCCCGTCAGGCGTTCGATGCCCGCCAGCTTGCGGATGTCGTCCGGACCGACGAAAGAAATGGCGGTGCCGCTCGCGCCGCCGCGGCCGGTGCGGCCGATGCGGTGGATGTAGTCTTCCGCCGCCATGGGCAGGTCGAAGTTAATGACATGGCTGATGCCTTTGATGTCCAAGCCGCGTGCCGCGACGTCGGTGGCAACCAGTAGACGCAAGCCGCCGCGACGCATGCGATCAACCGTGCGCTTGCGAGCTTGTTGGCTCATGTCGCCGTGGAGGGCGGCGCTTTCGTGACCTTGGTCGCCCAAGGTTTTGGCCAATTTTTCCGCGCCCCGCTTGGTGGCAGTGAACACCACGGCTTGGGTCAGGTCCTGCTTGTCCAGGTAGTGGCACAGCAGGCGATGCTTGTGGCCGATGTCGTCGGCGCGGTGCATGGTTTGCTGAATCGACTCGTGACGCACCTGATTCGCCGCCAATTGAATAAGCTGCGGATCTTTGAGCAGGCGCTTGGCGATGCCCAGCACCTTGCCTTCCAGCGTGGCGGAGAACAGCAGTGTTTGGCGCTTGTTCGGAATTGCTTTGGCGATGATTTCGACGTCATCGACGAAGCCCATGTCGAGCATGCGGTCGGCTTCGTCCAGCACCAGAACTTCGACGTTGGAGAAATCGACGCGGCCGCGCTCCATGTGGTCCATCAAGCGGCCGGGTGTGGCCACCAGCAGATCCAGCGGACGCTGCAACATGCGAATCTGCGGCGGGTAGGGCATGCCCCCAACCACATCGCCGGATACGATTTTGGCGAAGCGGCTGAGCTGGCGGATGTTGTCGCTCACCTGGTTGGCCAGCTCGCGGGTCGGCGTCAGCACGAGAACGCGCGGACCGTGACCTTTCGGCGGCGGCGTGGTCAGGATGCGATGCAGGGCCGGCAGTACGAACGCGGCGGTTTTGCCGGTGCCGGTTTGGGCCGAGGCCATCAAATCTTGTCCTTTGAGGACAACCGGGATGGCTTGGAGTTGAATGTCGGTCGGGCTGGTAAAGCCGCAGGCTTCAACGGCGCGCACGAGGCGCGAATCTAATTCGAGACTTGCAAAAGACATAATAATCCTCGATCCACCCGATTCGCGGACGCACAAGCAAAGCGCTTGATGGTCCCTCGGGGCGATCAACAAAAAGTTAAAAAATTTGAACTCAGCGGGAAAGACTAGAGGGTCGATAACGCCTGGTTCAGCCACACACGGCACTTGCCGTGTGAAACGTTACTAACCAGGGTCGATTACTCTATAGTGCGTTGGCGAAGCAGCCTGCACTGGATGGTCAGAAACGTCTTGCCCCGAAACATGGATTTCCATGGCTTTCGAGGAAGGCGCCATCATACAGGGTGAAACCGCGGAAAGCCAGCACTGTTTTTATAACTAGATTGTTTCCGGAATCCCCAGCGGCATGACGTATCTACAAACCGAAAGACTCCTGGCGTTGGACGCGGCGCTGACTGAAACGGCCTGGTTGTGGCGGCCGATGCCCTTTAAAGAGGCGCGGCCGCAATGGTGCCATGATGCGCCGGCCCTGGCGCAAGCGTGTTTGGCCCTGGACGACGATGCGGTGGATCAGTTGACCAGGGACGGGGCGGCGGCTTGGTCGTTCGTCTCCCACTGGGTGCCGGGACCGCCTGATATGCCGGCATTGTGCCGCGTCGATGCGGTCGAGGCGCCGGCCCTGAAGCAACTCGGGCCCCATATCCGGTGCGATATCCCTGGCCGCAAATGGGAGCAAATCGAGGCTTTTGCCCGCGCGTTGGGGGTATTCGATATCAAGGGTGTGGAGTGGTGCGGCGGCAAAGGGCATTTGGGGCGCGTGGTTGCGGCGGCGTCGGGGCAAGCGGTGCATACCTTGGAGCACGATGCTGAGCTGTGTGAGGCCGGCCGGGGATTGGCGCGCAAAGCCGGCGTGGCGCAGGAATTCGAGACGCGGGATGTGCTGTCACTGGTCGGGCTCGAGGCTTACGGCCGCCATGGTGTGATGGCATTGCATGCTTGCGGGGATTTGCATCGCAAGTTGGTGGAGCTGGCGGAACCTGATAGCTCCACCCGGCTTCACCTGTCGCCCTGTTGCTATCACCTCTCGGCGCAATCCGAATATCACGCCTGTTTGCCCGCCGCTCGCTTGGTGTTGTCGCGGGAGGATCGCCGTTTGGCGGTGACGGACACCGCGACGTCGTCGGCCCGAGAGTTGCGTCTGCGCGACCGGGAGATGGCGTGGAAATTGGGTTATGTCTGTTTACGGGAAGATGTGCTGGGGTCGGCGGCTTACGCGCCGATCAAACCCATCCCCAAAGCGTGGCTGGGCGGGAGCTTCGAAAGCTTTTGCCGGGCGCTGGCGGCACGGGATGGTTTGCCTGTGGTGAGCGTGTCGCAATGGGATCGCTACGAGCAAGCCGGCTATCGCCGCCAGCGGGAGGTCATGCGGTTGTCGGTGGTGCGGCTGGCGTTCCGGCGGGCGCTGGAGTTGTGGCTGGTGTTCGATCTCGCGCTGCGGTTGGAAGCCAAAGGTTACGATGTCGCGGTGAACACGTTTTGCGAACCGAGTGTGACGCCGCGGAATATTTTGATTTCGGCGACGAGTTAGGAATCACCGGTGGTGTGGGAGCGGATCATTCCGCGATGAGTCGGGCTGTGGCGATGAGTCGAGAAAAGAATCGCGGTAGGAAACCG
>JAKACW010000077.1 GCA_021821045.1 Pseudomonadota bacterium | reverse complement strand
GTTTAACTTTCGCCCGTAGACTAATGGGTGTCCGGGGATTTAACGAACAAGTCGCTAGCGTGAAGGGCATGTTCGGCTTGCGTTTAACTTTCGCCCGTGGATTAATGGGTGTCCGGGTAGTTCAGCCGGTGATGCGGCAAGAGATGCGATAGCTGGCAAAGTCGGCGGAGTTACGGAGCAAAACTTCCGCGTTACAGGGGGGTTGCGAAGAGTTGACGTGCTGAATGGAACTACTGCGATCGAATCCAAGGTCGGTCGAACAAGCTTAACTCCGCGTGTAAGGCAAGAACTCGCTCGCGATGTGAAGTTGTTGAGATCAGGTCAAGTTGAACGAGTACAATGGCATTTTACCCCAAGTCCGGTGACAAGAATGGGTGGCCCGAGCCGACCCCTTGCTCAAAAACTGGAGAAATTTGGTATTGAGGTGGTGTGGTAGAGATGAAGCTGTCGGACTTTGTGCAACTTTTGGCGAAGCAGTTATCCGAACCATTGGCAAAGAAAGGGTTCAAGAGGGTTGCGGATGATCTCTGGGTTCGGTTTCGCAACGGGCATGACATAAACGTTATTTCAGTTCAGAAACACAGTTCTAGCTCCAATGTGTGTGTGAACATTGGGGTTCATTACGATTTTTTGCCGAAAGTGGGAACATTGGACTTGCCTCGTGAGGGGAGTATTGAGTTAGCCGATTGTGAAATTAAATTTCGCTTAGCACCGGATAAAGGACAGAGAGATCATTGGTGGAGTATTGAGCCGAATTCCGCAGTCGAGATTTCAGATCTGATTTTCGCGCGCACCGATGACATTTTCGATCAGTATGAGATCGCTGGCGATAGTAGTAGCCATGACATTACCGCTATCGTGCCCGAAGACTTGGATGGCGAAATCCCGGCCGTTGTTTCTTCGTTGACAAAAGTAAGGGCAAGCCTGTTATTGGCCAGACTACATGAGTTTCGAGGTGATTTGGAAAAAGCGGCAGGCTTTGCAAATTATGGTCTTCGAGTGGCCGGGATGGCCGTTGGCCCGAAAAAGATGCTCAAAGAAGTGTTGAAGCGTATAGAAGCTAAAGGATAGGCGGCAAAGAAACGCACCCGCAAGAATAGCAGGAATGGGGTCAGAGACGTTTCTCCCGGAAGGGATCCGAAGAAAGGGGTCAGAGACGTTTCTCCCGGAAGGGGTCAGAGGCGTTCAGCAAAAGCCTGATCCCCGCCGCGCCGCTGGCTGACAAAGCGCCGGTTGAGAGAAGAATAAAGTGAAGACGGAGCGATGTTTAAAGAGCCGTCTTCATGGCGAGAAAGCCGAGATTTGTTTTGACGGGTTATCCGCAGCATGTGACGCAGCGGGGGAATAACCGTCTGGAAGAATGGGGTCAGAGACGTTTCTCCCGGAAGGGGTCAGAGGCGTTTAGCGAAAGACCGTTTCATCAGGGGTCAGAGACGTTTCTCGCGGAAGGGGTCGGAGGCGTTTAGCCAAGAGCGAAGAATGGGGTCAGAGACGATTCTCTTGGAGGGAGTCAGAGACGTTTTAGGGAAAGGCTGACACCTCAATGCGCCGGGAGCTGACAGGACGCGGGTTGAGAGAAGAATAAAGTGAAGACGGAGCGATGTTTAAGGAGCCGTCTTCATGGCGCGAAAGCCAAGATTTGTTGTGCCGGGTTATCCGCAGCATGTGACGCAGCGGGGGAATAACCGTCAGGCGTGATCGGTTGTGGGAGCGAATTCCTTTCGCGATTGGAACCGGCGCAAACGGGAAGAATGGGGTCAGAGACGTTTCTCCCGGAAGGGGTCAGAGGCGTTTAGCAAAAGCCCGACATTCCCACGCGCCGCGGGCTGACAGAGCGCGGGTTGAGAGAAGAATAAAGTGAAGACGGAGCGATATTTAAGGAGCCGTCTTCATGGCGAGAAAGCCGCGATTTGTTTTGCCGGGTTATCCGCAGCATGTGACGCAGCGGGGGAATAACCGTCAGGCGTGATCGGGAAGAATGGGTCAGAGACGTTTAAGCAAAGATGAGGTTGACGGAGTGTAGCCTATAGGCTACACTGGCTTCGTGATGGAGTTACGGGAATACACAACAGAGGATGGTCAGTCGCCTTTTGCGAATTGGTTGAATGGCCTGCGGGATCGACAGGCGCGTGCCCGGGTGAGGATTCGCCTCGAACGGGTCGCGATGGGAAACCTGGGAGATTACAAAGCGGTCGGTGGTGGCGTTTGCGAGCTGCGCATACCGTACGGGCCGGGTTATCGAGTTTATTTCGCGAGAGAAGGTGATGTGGTCGTGTTGCTGTTGTGCGGTGGAGATAAGTCCTCACAGTCAAACGACATTGCAAGGGCGCAATCCTACTGGAACGACTACCGGCGGAGAATGTGATGAAACCTTATCGCGATTATGACGAGTCTTTGATGGAAGCGCTTGCGGACCCGGCCGAGGCGGCGGCGTATTTGAGTGCGGCGTTGGAAGAAGATGATCCCGCTCTTTTCTTACACGCGCTCGCCAAGGTGGTGCGCGCCCGCGGTGTGGCGGAAACGGCGGACCAAGCGGGGCTTAATCGGGTGAGCCTCTACAAGATGCTCAGCGAAACGGGCAACCCTGAGCTGCGCAGTATTGAAAAGATACTCCACGTGCTGGGCCTTAAGCTGAAGGTCGAAGTCGAGGAGGAGGCTTAAGGGGGGCGAGACTGCGTCTCTGACCGCTCGAAAAAAGGCTGACAGCTTGGCGAGGCGCTAGCTGACAGACGAAGCAGTGACATAAGAATAGAGTGAAGACGGAGCGATGTGTAAGGAGCCGTCTTCATGGCGAGAAAGCCGAGATGTGTTGTGCCGGGTTATCCGCAGCATGTGACGCAGCGGGGGAATAACCGTCAGGCGTGATCGGTTGTGGGAGCGAATTCCTTTCGCGATTTCAATTGGCGCGGGCGATGCTTCGGGCGAAGAATCGCGGTAGGAAACCGCTCCCACAATTGAATTTGATGTGGTGGCAGGGCCGTTACAAAGCGACGTTGGTGGGAACGGACGACTATGTGCTGGCCTGTTACCGCTACATCGAGATGAACCCGGTGCGGGCGGCGATGGTGAGCCATCCCGGCGAATATCGCTGGAGTAGTTTTCGGTGCAACGGCTTGGGCACCTCGTCGAAGGGCTGACTGTTAGGCAAACGGGTTCTTGATCGTCAGTCCTTCGACGCGTTGTCCATGCTGCATGTCTTCGCTCCACAGCGTCGACGCGGCGCAGCTCAGCGCCGTTTCCACGATCAGCGCGTCCCAGAACGACAAGGCGTCGCGCATGTTGCGACCAGTGGCGGCTTTGATCAAATCGGTGTTGACGGTGACCAACGGCAGTGCGCAGAGTTGTTCGACCGCCGTGTGGGCAAGGTCGGGTGCGAGCGGGCGGGCCAGCTTGCGCGTCACGGTGACATAGAACTCCTGAACGACTTGTGTGCTCAGGATGGCGCGTCCGGCGGCGACCTCGTCGTGCAAGAGGGCGCGGGCACGGGCTTGCTTCTCGGGCGCGCCGGCATCGAAGAGATAGACCAGGACGTTGGTGTCGAAGAACGAGCGCACCGCTAGTCGCGCGCGTACAGCTCTTCACGTGACCACTTGGCCGCACCGCGTTGGCTGTTGGCCTGCTCAGACAGCCGCAGCAGATTATCCGCTGCGACGAGGTGGTTTTTGTTGACCCCCGCGTAGGCTTCAAGAAGCTCTTTCAAAATCGCGTTAATCGAGGTGCCTTCTTCGAGCGCTCGCAAACGTGCCTTTTTTAGCGCCTCATCGTCGACCGTGATGGTTAGGTTGGCCATACCCGAGCTCCTGTCGTGTAGCACGGGATCAGTGTAGCACGGGCGGTGAACATCGCTCAATGTATCTTTGCCGGGGCGGCAGCCGCAGCGGGGGAATAGCCACCAGCCGAGTTTTTCCGGCGTTTGGGGAATAATTCGAAGAATCGCGGTAGGAAACCGCTCCCACAATTGAATTGAAGTTGATTCTTCGGGACAACCTCTATACAGCGATCTTGGCGGGAACAAACCGTGATGTGCGGGCCTGTTACCGCTACATCGGGATGAACCCGGTGCGCGCGGCGAGGGTGAGCTACCCCGGCGAGTATCGGTGGATCGGCTATCGGCGCAACGGGATGGGCCAGGCAAGCCAACCTGGGGTTTGATCTCATTCTCCATGGCAAATATACTTCCACACAAAACGGAGAAGACAGAGCCAATCACCAAGTCACTCTACGGAACTTCTCCATGCCCCACGCCACCTGGAAAATCGAAAAAACCACGGACAACAAGTTTCCGTTTCGCATCAGCGTCGAGCAAGGGAGTCGCGCGCTGTTGGTGCTGCGGGCGCAGGATCGTTGGCCGGCGCCGGGTGGGCAGGTATTTTGCCTGCGCGAGAAAACATTGGATCCTGCCGAGCCGCTGGAATTGGTGGAGCAGGTGCCGGTGACGACGTTGACGCGGTTCGGCAAGAAGCTCTCGCTGGTTCTCGATCGACCGCTGAATAAGCGCTGCGACTTTCTGGTTCTCACCAAGCCGTTCAAGAACCGGCCCGGCGAGTACGAGCAAATTTTCTTTCGCACTCAGAAGAGTCTGCGCCAGCATCAGTCGCGGGGCCGCGGTCAGTTGTTCGATCACGGTACGCTCGAGGTGGTGATCGACAGCGCCGAGCGCTATCCGTGGAAGTTCTCCGATGCCCAGGTGCGCCGGGAGAAGTTGCCGGCGGGCGACTACGCCTTGCTGCATCGGGCGCGCATCGTCGCGGTGGTGGAGCGCAAGTCGTTTGACAATATGCTGCAGGATTTCAGCAAGATTCAGATCCTGCATCAGACTTTTGCGGAGTTGGCGGCGTTTCCCCACAGCGCGTTGGTGATCGAAGCCCAGTACGGCGATTTTCTCGTGCCCGAGAAGGTGCGGCCGGTTCAAGTGACCCGGGCGGCGCGGCTACTGGCGGAAATCTCCGCGTTGCATCAGCGCGTGCCGGTGATTTTTGCGGGAAATCGCAAGCTGGCCAACGAGTGGGCGAGTGGATTCTTTGCCGCGGTGTCGGCGCGCTTGAATGATGGGGTGACGGATGCGATTGCCGAGGCGGCGGCCGGGTATTCGCCGAGCATTGCCGAGAATCACTCGAGCAACGTGCGTCACCACATTTTGTATGAATGCCCGACGCGGTTTCGGGCGGCACTGGTGCGGCAGCGTTTTCCGCAGTTGTCGGCGGCGCGGATGCGGAGCATTTTGTCGAAGATGAACGAGGAAGGCGTGCTCGCGCGGGAAGGCCAGGGCGCGGGGACGTGGTGGGTGCGAAGAATCGCGGAATGATCCGCTCCCACAGTGGAGCGCGCATTGATGTGGGAGCGGTTTCCTACCGCGATGGCAATTTGTGGTGATCGTTGGCGCCGATTCAATCGCGGAATGATCCGCTCCTACGGCGCGATGGATTCCATCAACTCGCGCGTCGCCTTCAAACGACTCTCCGCATCGGGCATATCATCCAAATAGCGCAGCTTGGTCTGGCCGTCCATTTTGTATTGCTTTGACTTTAACTGAATCAGGCGAATGATCTTCGACGGGTTGACGTTGGGCTTATCACCGAAGACGATGCGCAAACCTTTCGAACCGCCTTCGATCTTAGCAATCCCGAGTTGCTTGGCTTGGAAACGCAGTTCGGCCAGCAGAAACAGATTTTTGGCCGGCGGCGGCAGCAGGCCGAAACGGTCGATCATTTCCACTTGCAGTTCGCGCAGGGCGTTTTCGTCGGCGGCGCTGGCGATGCGCTTGTACAACACCAAGCGGCTGTGCACATCGGGCAGGTAGTCCTCGGGAATAAGCGCCGGAATATTCAGATCGATGTCGGTGATGGTTTCCAGCGGTTGATCCAGTTGGGGCGTTTCGCCTCGCTTCAACGCCCGCACGGCCCGTTCCAGCATTTCGCTGAACAGCGCGAAGCCCACTTCGAGAATCTGGCCGCTCTGTTCCTCGCCGAGAATTTCGCCCGCGCCGCGAATTTCCAGGTCGTGAATGGCGAGGGTGAACCCGGCGCCCAATTCTTCGATGGAAGCCAACGCATCCAGGCGTTTCTCCGCGTCCTTCGACAACACATTCTTCGGCGGCACGATCAAATAAGCATAGGCGCGATGGTGCGATCGACCGACGCGACCGCGCAATTGATACAACTGCGCCAGCCCAAAGCGATCGGCGCGGTTGATGACGATGGTATTGGCAGTCGGCACATCGATGCCCGTTTCGATGATGGTGGTGCAGACCAACACGTTGAAACGCTGATGATAGAAATCCAGCATCACCCGTTCCAGATCCCGTTCGCTCATCTGGCCGTGACCGACACGCACCCGGGCTTCCGGCACCAGTTCTGTGATCTTGGCCGCGGTCTTCTCGATGGTGTCGATGTCGTTGTGCAGGAAATACACCTGACCGCCGCGTTTGATCTCGCGCAAACAGGCTTCTTTGACGATGGAATCGCTCCATTGTGAGACGAACGTCTTGACTGCCAAACGGCGCGACGGCGGCGTGGCAATGATCGATAACGCGCGCAAATCCGATAGCGCCATATTTAACGTGCGCGGAATCGGAGTCGCCGACAGCGTCAACACATCCACATTGGCCCGCAGCGCCTTGAACTTTTCCTTCTGCTTGACGCCGAAGCGATGTTCTTCGTCGATGATCACCAGGCCGAGATTTTTGAATTTCACGTCAGGCTGAATGAGCTTGTGGGTGCCGACGATGATGTCGATCTCTCCGGCGGCGAGCCCGTCCAAAATCTTTTTCTGCTCGGCGGCGGAGCGAAACCGCGACACCATTTCCACCCGAATGGGCCAATCGGCGAAGCGATCCTGAAAATTCTGAAAGTGTTGCTGGGCGAGCAAGGTGGTGGGCACCAATACCGCCACTTGGCCGCCTTCGTGGGCGGCGACGAACGCGGCGCGCAGCGCGACTTCGGTTTTGCCGAAGCCGACATCGCCGCATACCAGGCGATCCATGGGCTGATCCGACGCCATGTCCGCCAGCACATCGCGGATAGCGTTGGCTTGATCGGGCGTTTCCTCGAACGGAAAAGCAGCAGCGAACGCCGCGTAGTCCACGGCGGGAATCTGGTACGCATGGCCTTTGCGCATGGCGCGCCGGGCGTAAACGTCCAACAGCTCGGCGGCGACGTCGACCGCTCGTTTGGCCGCCCGTTCCTTGGCTTTCTGCCATTGGTCCGAGCCAAGTTTATGCAGCGGCGCCGACTCCGGCGCGCCACCGGTATAGCGGCTGATCAAATGCAGCGAGGCCACCGGCACATACAACTTGGCGCCTTCCGCGTATTCCAAGGTCAGAAATTCCGTTTCCATCCCGCCGATGGACAAGGTCTGCAAGCCGATGTAGCGTCCGATGCCGTGTTCGACGTGGACGACCGGTGCGCCGGGATTCAATTCCGTGAGGTCGCGAACGATCGCATCGGCATCGCGCTCGCGGGCCTGACGCCGCCGGCGCTGCAACGCTTGCTCACCGAAAAGTTGAGCCTCACTGATGATGACAATGCCGGCATCGGTCAACAGCAGGCCCCGATCCAGCGGGGCGACGGTCAGTCCCAATCGGCGATCGTCGCGCAAGAAATCGGCCCACGACGGATACTGGGTCACAGTGACGTCATGGCGCCCGAGCAGTTCCAGCAGGGCTTCGCGTCGGCCCGCCGATTCCGCCGCGAACAGCACGCGCCGTTGAGGCTGTTCGGCAAGAAATGCGCTCAGGCTGGCTAACGGGTCGCCGGCCCGGGCGTTGATAGTCAACGTCGGCGGCGGCTGGGTCGCATATTGCTCCGTGCCGTAGGGGTAAGCGTCGTCGTTTCCGAGCACATCGATGCGTAGGTAATGATTGACGCCCGTGAATACGTCATCCGGTGTGAGAAACAACTTGTCCGGCGGCAGGATGGGTCGTTCGATGTCGTGACGCCGTTGCTCATAGCGTTCGGCCACGTCGGCGGTGAACGTCTGCGCGGATCCGCGGGCTTCGGGCATGATGATCAACGCGCTGCCGGGCGACAGATAGTCGAAAAACGTACTGCTGCGTTCGAAAAACAGCGGCAAGTAATATTCGATGCCGCCGGGCGCGAGGCCGTCGCTGACGTCGCGATAGACGGGGCAGCGTTGCGGGTCGCCGCCGAAGGTCATACGAAAGTTCTGTCGGAATAAACGGATGGCATCAGGATTCTGGGGAAACTCCCGCGCCGGCAGCAGGCGGATTTCCTCGATCTTGTCCAGGGAGCGCTGGGAGTCGGTGTCGAAGGTGCGGATGCTTTCCACTTCATCGTCGAACAAATCGATGCGATAGGGCACGTCGCTGCCCATGGGAAACAGATCCACCAAGCTGCCGCGCACCGCGAACTCGCCGTGCTCCATCACTTGGGACACGCAACGGTAGCCCGCCGATTCCAATCGCGTGCGCAGGGCATCGATATTTAGGCTGTCGCCGAGGCGCAGCAAGAACATATGCCCGGCCAGAAACTCCGCCGGCGCGAGACGATGCATAAGCGTGCTGATCGGAACGATGATGAGGCCACGCCGCAGCTGCGACAGGCGGGAGAGGGTGGTCAAACGCTGGGAAATGATGTCTTGGTGCGCCGAGAACGTGTCGTACGGCAGCGTCTCCCAATCCGGAAACGGGAGAATCGGCACGGACTCGTCCGGGAGGAAAAACCGCACTTCCGATTCGATCTGATACGCCTGATTGGGATCGGCGGCGATCACCACTACCGGGGCGTCATGACTGAGCGCCGTGTTGGCCGCGATCATGCCGATGGCGCTGCCGTGCAAGCCGCGCCAACCGATGCGTTCCCCGGCTTTCTTCGGCAGGCGCGGGAAAAGTAATGCGGGCGCGTCCGTGGCGCCGGCGGCGTGATCAGGTGCCGGATTCATCGTCTTATTTCAGCGGTATGGAAAAGGCGCCCATTGTGCCACAGCCGCTCAGCGTTTTTTAAGCAACACGTACACCGCGCCGGTGCCGCCGTCGGGTACGCGGGCCGAGCAATAGGCCAACACGTCGTCCCATTGCTGTAACCATCGCGCGACGTGGGATTTAAGAATCGGCCGGCGGTGGGGCGAACCGTGCCCTTTGCCGTGGATGACGCGGATGCAGCGTATTCGCCGCGTTTGGCACACTTTCAAGAAATCGCTCAAGGCCACTTTGGCCATTTCGCGCGTCAATCCGTGCAGATCGAGTTCGGCTTCGACGACGAATCGGCCGCGGCGCAACTTCATGAAATCGCGCAATGGCAATCCGGCTCGGTGATAGATCAATTCCTCGCCGGTTTCGATGTCGGCGGGATCGATGTCGCCAAACAGCATTTCATGGCTGACGGCTTGGTCGTCCCGTTCCCGCTGTCGGGGGACGGGCGCGGGCCGCTTCGGGGGCGTCTCGGCGCGGTTGTGGTTTAACGGCTTGGCGTCGCCGACCGCATCGCGGAAGAGGTCGATGTCTTCGTCTGGAATAGGTTTGTTCTTCACCGCCGAATACCCGTGCGATTGTGCTGCTCACAGTATAGACGGTGCAGGGTGAGGAAGGTTTAATCGGGCGCAGAATCGCGGTTAAAACCGCGCCTATGGGGACGCCGACAATTGCGAGCCGGGCTACCTCAGCCCTTCCACATGGTGCACGACCTCGGCCAGCTCGTCATGAACCTGTTCGAGCAAGGCGGGATCCTGGGACTTTTTGTATTCGTTCAAGGCAATGATCGCCGTTGCCGGATGGACGATGGAGTCGTAGTAATTGACCTGCACATCGGCCTGGGTGAACTTGTCGATGTCAATACCGTGGGCCCGCAGATAGCCGCCGGCGTGCCATTCCGCTTCGATTTGTTCAAGCGAGAGATTCTGCATTTTGAGCGAATTGAGCACAATCAAGTGCATCATTTTGGCATCCGCCGGGTTTTTTTCGGCGAATTCAAGACAGCCCTCGATCCCGATCCGAATGAGTTCTTTTTGCTGTGCAATCAAATCATCGACGTTGCGGACTTTATTCTTCTTCACAGCCTTCATGGTCTTCTTCGCGGTCTTGAGGAAGGTGTCAACGTCCATTGCGTTGGCGTACGAAATCGTGCCCAGTGTAAGGATCAGGATGATGAGTGTTGATGCAAAGTTTGCTTTTGAGATGAGGGCCATCTGGAATTCTCCGTCTCGCTTGAGTTCGATAAATTGCAACGCAACGCGGAGGTCCGTTATGCAAAGCGAAGCCTCGAAACTGTAGCCATACAGCCACAGTGGGTAAATACGGGTTAGCCGCAGATGCGTTGCTCGTGGTTCGTGTGTTCGATGCGCTTGGTGGAAACCGTCGAGTGTCGAGTGATCCTCAGTGTTGGTAATTCTTACAAGTTGCCCGCGCGCCTGGCGACGGCGACTGTCAAATCGGTCCGCATCGCACCGGTCAAACCTATGAACGACTGCGCAATGACATGAGGGCCAGTACGTATTTTTTCTCCTAGCCCCCTGTTTTCTAATGGCCTCCTGAGAGTTTCGATGAGGTTTGATCGTCGGCCTTGTTGACAAAAAATCAAATGGTCGACGTTGATGCGCGCAAAAAGTACAACAAAATCAGCGCCTAAAAATCCAAAGTTAATGTGGGCACGCGCCTTGCAAAAGCAGCTCTGCTGAAGAGGTATATCGCGACCACCTGGTGTTTTAAACAGATCGCGTGATTTTCGGAACGACTTCAACGGCTGAATCGGGCTGGCATACGGCACTTCTCGCGGTGCCCAACGTCGCGATGAACGATCAACAAGCGATTGGCTGGACAAAATTTTCGATGAGGGTAATAGGAATGAGCTTATCTGCTGTTAACACGAAGTCGGCCCTGTTGGTCGCAATGGCCGTCGCCGCGCTTCACGGCTGCGGTGGCACAAGTACAAAAAAGGATACCGATCCGGGCGGCGGTAACGTGCCATCGTTAGAGGATTGCATAACCGCAGTTGGTGCCGAAGCGCAGACCCGCGCCGCCGCGGCCGACCCGATGCTCGGCGCGCAGTATTACGACGACATGTTCGACAAGATCTTCGTCACCACAGGTCCGGCGGAAACCCATCCTCTTTGGAGTGCCGGTATCAATAACGCCAAATCCGGCGGCGAGACCTGGCGTTGTAAGAATTGTCACGGTTGGGACTATCAAGGCGCAGACGGCGCTTACGGCGACCCGACGTCCGGCAACTATACCGGCATCGAAGGTGTCTTCGGTCATGTCGACGAGAATCGAAACAATCCGGCCAACATCTACTGCGTGATAGCCGCTGGAAATAACTCCGCTGGTGCCGACCATAGCCAGCTTGACGAATTGGTTGCCGCAGGTGCGACACAGGCTGAGGCCGAACAGGCGATGTGGGATATCACCGCCTTCCTGATTCAAAAGGCCGTCGACACGACCACATACATCGCTCCTAACGGCGGTATATATAACGGCGACGCAACCAATGGGCAGACGCTGTTTGCCGATGCAGGCTGCAATGCTGCGCGTTGTCACGCCGCCGACGGATCGGTGAATGCGGATGACATTGGACTGGGAGGGATTGCCACTGAGAATCCGTGGGAGTTTCTGCATAAGACGCGCTTCGGTGATACCCACGATCCGAACATGCCGGCGTTTGAAACCGATCTGGTTACGCCTTTGACGATCCAGGACATTCTCGATATCGCGACATATTCCCAGGCTTCGCTGGTAGGCGGCGGGCAAATCATTCAGCCCGATGGCGGTGGCGGTGGCGGTGGTGGCGGTGGCGGTGGTGGCGGCAGCGGCGCGACCGGCGTTGTCCTTGGCGGTCTGCTTTACGACAACCATTTTGAAGAGGTAGGGAAAACGACGGCAGTGAACAACCCTTTGTGGGCAGCGCAAACGACAAACGCGCGTACCGGCATCGACACGTGGCGGTGCAAGGAATGTCATGGCTGGGATTATAAAGGTCGTGACGGTGTGTATGGCGACACCACGAACAGCCATTACACGGGATTCTCGGGTATATATGGCACCCGGTTCACAAGTACGGCCGAATTGTTCAATTACCTAAAGTTCGGTGTGCGCATGAACATCAACGGTACTTCGACCTTGGTCCATGCGTTCGGTACTAATGCGGCGGGCGTGCCGCTAATCCCAGGCAGCCCTGCGCTGAATGACACCCAATTGCAGGCGTTGGCGGAGTTTGTGCTGAATGGGCTCGTCGACACCGATGTCTACATCTTGAACACACGCGGTCAGAAGGCAGCAGTTGGTAATCCCGAAACCGGTATGGCCCTTTATAACAATACGGCCACGACCGGGGGAGAATGTATTGCGTGTCACGGCGCTGACGGGAAGCTGATCGACTTTGATGACGGGAATCCGGCGCTCGCACCCAATGAATTCCTTGGTACGTTGGCCGTGGATAATCCTTGGGAGACGTTGCACAAGATTCGCTTTGGTCAACCCAACTCCGACATGCCTTCGACTGTCGGCAAGGGGTTGTCCGATCAAGCGGCGGGCGACATTCTGCGCTACACACAGGATCTGCCAACGCTATAAAGTGTATCGGCCGCACCGAGACGACTCGGTGCGGCCGGTTTTTGAAAGCACAACAAGAAACATCTAATCAACCTGTGCCGCGCGCTGTTTATCTGTCGTTTGCGGTCTCGTCACGGAACAGACTTCAGACTGAATTGGGCGTTTCGCAACTGTGCGAGCTTAGTGACGTATGACTGTGGGAGAAATGACAGTGAACAATAACTCGAACAACTCTAATAACAGGAAGCTGGCCAAGCTGTTTGCGCCGGCTGTGCTGGTGGCCGCCCTGTGGTCGGCGACCCATCCGGCTGCTGCGCAAGAAGATCTGACCATTGCTGGCGGTTTGACCGTGGTGGGGCAGGCGATCAGCGATGACGCCTATGCTACGAACGGTTCGCTCGTCGACGAGACGGATCCGGAAGGCACAGGCAACGGTGCCAGCATCATCTACTCCATCGACGTCACGTTCGAAAAGGAAATGGAAAGCGGCACGTTCTTCCTCTACCTGATTGGCGCCGAAGGCGACGCAGTATTCGACGGATCGAATGCCGATGCCGAGGGCGGTGATTTCGAAAATCAATTGGTGGGCGTGGCCGAAGCGTGGTACGAGCACTGGATGTTCGACGAAATGCTCAAGTTCCGCATCGGTAAGATCGACCCGACCGGAATCTACGACGGCAATGAGTTCGCCAACGACCAAACGACGCAGTTCTTGGCCGACGTGTTCGTCAATAATCCTGGGATTCTCTTTACGCCCTATACCCCTGGCATGAACCTGTCGCTGGACATCGGTGAATTCATGACCATGTCCCTGGGGATGTACGAAGACGACGCCGCCACCATCGCGGGCGAGTTCCAAAACGTGTTCTTCATCGGTGAACTGGCGTTCCACTACGACTTGTTCGATAACCCCGGCAACTTCCGCTTTACTGGGTGGAATAGCGAAGTCAACGATCGCAGCGGTTTTGCGTTCAATCTTGACCAAGCCATGTTTGAAGAGATGGTTGGCATGTTCATGCGTTTGGGCTTCGTGAGCAACGTTGTCGAGGAACTGGGGCCGAACGAACTGCCGGAGACCGAAGTCGCCTTCAGCTTGGGCGGTCAAATCACATTATTCGATGACCACGCGCTGGGATTGGCGTACTCGCTGCAAACGCCCTCGGTCGATGGTTGGGATTCGCTGTCCTGGTTCGAAGCCTACGTCAGCTTCATGGTGGCGGAAGAGACTTATCTTAGCTTCGACATCCAGCTGATCAGTAACCCGGACTTCGATGCAGAAAATGACTCCATCGCGGTCTACGGCTTCCGCACCCAAGTCAACTTCTAGTGTTTGACGCGCCGCGCAACGCGGCGCCAGCTCCACTGTCTCTAAAGCGCGGGCACTATTCCCGCGCTTTTTCTTTTCTTGCGACGTAATATTGACCCTGACAGTGGAGGTCGGTACCATACTGCCTCCTTAATCAAGCCGATTCCCCAGTAGCTCAGTCGGTAGAGCAGGTGACTGTTAATCACCGGGTCCGTGGTTCGAGTCCGCGCTGGGGAGCCAATTTCTCTACCAACCCTGATGTAATTCATTTTCTGGTTACAGGAAAGCCTGTGACCGGCCCTTACGGTCAGCTTGCGTCCACTGCGGCGTACTACTTCGACACTGTCATTTCAACCTCTGGACACCTCCGCCGATAACAAGAGACGATATAAGTGTGTGTTATTGCGTCGTTTTTTGAGCCAATAGGGATGTTGCGGGGATGTCGGAAGCAAAGGAAGGCCAATCTCGACCTTGCGTGGGGCTGATCCTCGCCGGCGGCGGCGCGCGGGCGGCCTATCAAGTGGGCGTCCTCAAAGCGATTAGCGAGCTGGCCCATAACCGCACGGACAATCCGTTCCCGGTCATTTGCGGCACGTCCGCGGGCGCCATCAACGGCGCGGTGTTGGCCATCCACGCCGATCGTTTTACCTTAGGCGTGCGCCGCCTGGTTAGGGTGTGGCGCAACTTCCACGTTCATCACGTATTCCGCTCGGATCCATTGGGCGTCGCCAAGAGTGGGGCGCATTGGTTGGCGGCGATGATGCTCGGCGGATTGGGTCGCTTCAATCCCTATGCTCTGTTCGATCGCACGCCGCTCGAAGAGCTGCTCGCGCGTTACGTGCCGTGCGAGGACATTCGCAAAAGCGTGGAGGGAGGCAGCTTGCGCGCGTTCAGCGTGAGTGCCGCCGGTTATACGACGAGCCAGTCCGTCACTTTTTTTCAAGGCCAGCCGCAGTTGTCGCCGTGGCACAGGGCGCGGCGCATCGGTATTCCGGCGGAGATCACCCAGCAGCACTTGATGGCGTCCTCCGCCATTCCATTTTTGTTCGAAGCGGTGCGCTTGAATCGCGAGTATTTCGGCGACGGATCCATGCGGCAAATGGCGCCCATCAGTCCTGCGCTCCATCTGGGCGCCGAGCGCGTGATGGTGATCGGCGTGCGCCGGGACAAAGAGGAAAAGCCCGCGCGCGTTCCTACCGATGAGTATCCCTCGCTGGCGCAAATTGCCGGCTATGTGCTGGACAGTATTTTCCTCGACACCCTCGAAGCGGATTTAGAACGCTTGCAGCGCATCAATCGCACATTGTCGTTAATGTCGCCGCAACAGCGCGCGGACAGCGGCTTGGGGCTGCGTCCGGTCGACGTGTTACTGATCTCGCCCAGTGAAGACATTCAACAAATTGCCGCCAGGCATCGGCGCAGTTTACCGTTGAGCTTGCGCTTGCTGTTACGCGGGGTCGGGGCGAGTCACCGGCGAGGTTCCGCGTTGGTCAGCTATCTGCTTTTCGAGCAAGGCTATTGTCGCGAGCTGATCGATTTGGGCTACCGCGATACCATGCGACGACGGTTCGACGTGGTGGATTTCCTGTCTCTTTAAATCCATGAGGCGGCTCGCGTTTAATCGCCGCCGATTTGAGGACAATGTGGCCAATTCGGCAGTGAAAGTCCAAAATTGATTGCCCATGCCCGGTGTGATTCGGTCTAGAATTAGGAACATCTAATACCGGCATCGTTGCCGGTCCTGCGAAACCGGCCGAGTTCCAGATGGGCAAAGACGACGAAATCGAACTGGATAGTCTTATCCGAAAGCTGGCGTCGGGATTGTCCGCGGCCGTGGGCGACGTCTTTTTTGCGACACTCGTGAAGTGTCTATGCGACACGCTGCGTGTTAAATATGCTTTAGTCGGTCAGATCGACGACAGTGGACCTCAGCCGGCTGTTCGAACTCTTGCGGTGGCCGTGAACGGCGAACCGGCGGCCAATTTTACCCACGTTCTTGCCGATTCGCCTTGTGGACAAGTCGTGGGACACGAAGCCTGCGTCTACCCACATGACGTGCAACGGACGTTTCCCAAGGATCGTTTGCTAGTCGAGCTGGGCGCCCAGAGCTTTGTCGGTGCGCCATTGTATGACCGCCATGGCGCGCCGCTGGGCATCGTGGCGGTGGTCGATGTGGAACCCGTCGAGAATCCGGACCGCATCGTTGCGGTCCTGAGTATTGTGGCCGGACGCGTCGCCGCGGAACTGGAGCGCATAGGCGCGGAGGAAGCGTTGCGCCGCAGCGAACAGCGCTATGCGTCCGCTCTGCTGGCGGCGGGTACCGGCTCGTGGGAATGGGACACGACGACCAATAAGGTGTTCTGGTCCGATGCCATCGAGCCGATGTTCGGCTTCAAGCGCGGCGAATTCGGCGGCACCTACGAGGCCTATTTGGCCCGCGTTCACCCCGACGATCGCGCGCAGGTTTCCGAGACGGTGCAAGACGCCTTGCGCAATGACACGCCGTACCGCACCGAGCACCGAGTTATATGGCCTAACGGCGAGCACCGCTGGGTCGCGGCCCGTGGCACCGTTGTTCGAGATGCCCAGGGCAATCCTTTGCGCATGTTGGGTGTGGTGTGGGATGTGACCGATCGCAAACTCACCGAGCAGGCTCTTCAGCGCGTTCGATCGAAGTTGCAGACATTGTACGATGCAATTCCCGACATGATCTTTCTCCATGCCGCCGATGGCCGTATCGTCGCCGTGAACGACAATACGGCCACGACCACAGGTTACAGCCGAGAAGAATTGCTGGACATTCCGTTTGATAAACTGTGCGGCGAGGGTTATTCCTGGGAAATCGCCAAACCGTTATTCGATCAAGCGCTCGAGGGCCGGCCGATGGACTTCGAGTGGCTTTCGCGCAAGAAAAATGGCGATGAATTTCCGGCTGAGATTCGCCTGCGGCGGATCGAATCTCCCACTAACCCGCAAGTGCCCGCGGTGATGGCGATCGCTCGTGATATCACCGCGCGCAAGCGCGTCGACGAAGTCATCAACATGTTGGCCCGTTCTGCCGGGGAGGTGTCCTTTGAGTACTTCCTGCGCGAATGCGTGCGCCAATTGGCCACCGTATATCAAGCGCGTTACGCCTTCGTCGGACGCCTGGTCGAGCCGGACAAGACGCGCATTCAAACGCTGGCGGTGTGGGGTGGTCCGGCCCATGTGCCGAATTTCGACTATGACCTCGAGGGAACGCCGTGCCAGGACATTCTTGATCTAAAGGCCGAGATCATTCCGCGCGACGCGTGGAAGTCGTATCCCAAAGATGTATTGCTCAAGGACATGGGCGTCGAGAGTTATTTCGGCGCGCCGTTGACGGCGACAGATGGACGTATCCTGGGCATTGTGTCCGTGCTCGATGTGCGGCCGATGACGCTAGATCCATGGGTGCGACCGGTGCTGGGCGTTTTCGCGACGCGACTGGCCAACGAAATCGAGCGTCACGAGGTGTTGGAGGAATTGAAGCAGACCCGCGCAAATCTCGAAGAGCGCGTCGAGCAACGCACCGCCGATTTGCGCGCCGTCAATCGGGAACTGGAAAGCTTTGCCTATTCCGTATCCCACGATTTGCGGGCGCCGCTGCGAACAATCGACGGCTTCAGCCGCGCGCTCGAGGATGACTTCGGACCGAAGCTGGGCGACGAAGCGCGCCACTTGATTTCCCGTGTGCGCGGCGGCGCAAAGCGCATGGGCAAACTCATCGATGCCTTGCTCACGCTGTCGCGCATTAGCCGGACCGAACTCAAGCCGCAGCGCGTGGATTTGACCGCGCTTGCCCGATCGGTGATGGAGGAAGTGTGCGATGGCAGTCAGCCGAGCAAGGTTGACTTTGACGTTGCGAAGGGGCTTTCCGTTTACGGTGATCCTGAACTACTGCGGGTGGCGTTGTTCAATTTACTGAACAACGCAGTGAAATACAGCGGTGGGCGGGAGCGCCCTCATATCCAGTTGTCCAGCGAACGGCGCGGAGATGATAACGTTTTCTGCATCTCCGACAACGGCGTGGGGTTTGATATGGCTTATTCGGACAAGCTGTTCGTCGCCTTTCAACGGTTGCACGGCGCCGACGAGTTCGAAGGGTTGGGCATTGGTCTGGCCACGGTGCAGCGCGTCATTCATCGTCATGGCGGATTGATTTGGGCCGAGGCGGAGCCGGGCAAGGGCGCCCGGTTTTATTTCACTTTGGCTAATCAAAAGCAAGGCCGGCGCAAACAGAGCAGAGCAGCGTAGCCGGCCCGCCGGAGCAGCGACTGCGCCTACTGAGAGATTACATACAGGGAGAAAAAGGGAAGTGACATGGTGACGAGCGAGCATTTCATTCTGTTGGTTGAAGACAATCCTGACGACGAGGCGCTGACACTGCGCGCCTTGAAGAAAAACAACATCATGAACGACGTCGTCGTGGCCCGCGATGGCGCGCAGGCTTTGGATTTTCTATTTGGGATGGGTGAGTACGACGGACGGGACGTTCAGGTTCAACCGCAACTCATTATGCTGGATCTCAAATTGCCCAAAATGAGCGGCTTGGATGTCCTGCGGCGCATTCGCGGCGACGACCGGACCCGACTGCAGCCGGTGGTCATTCTTACCACCTCGCTGGAGGAGGCCGATGTCATTTCCAGTTACGAACTGGGCGCCAACAGCTATATTCACAAACCGGTGGATTTCGAGCGATTCATCGATGCAGTGCGTCAGCTCGGCTTGTACTGGTTGGTGCTCAATCAGGTGCCGCGCGGAGGCCGCACATGACCCGATTGCGGGTGCTCATGGTGGAAGACAGCGAAGACGACGCGATTCTGGTGGATCGCGAGCTGCGTCGCGGCGGCTATGACACGGTGTTTCGCCGTGTGCAGGCGCGGGACGAGTTGCGCGAGGCACTGGAGAGCGAGCACTGGGATCTGGTGATCACGGATCACAACATGCCCAGTTTCAGTTCTGAAGCCGCATTGTCGGTGGTGCAAAGCTCGGGCATCGATGTGCCGGTGATCATCGTCTCGGGGTCCATCGGCGAGGAGATCGCCGTTGCCGCCATGAAAACCGGTGCGCACGACTATGTGATGAAAGACAACTTGGCCCGGCTGGTTCCGGCGGTCGAGCGCGAATTGCGCGAGGCCAAGTCTCGCGGGGCGCGCCGTCAAGCCGAAGCGACAATTCACCATCTCGCTTATCACGATGCGCTCACCGGCTTGGGCAATCGCCACCAATTCGAGCGCAGCTTGAGCAAGGCGGTGGAGGATGTGCGCACCCGCGGCGAACCTTACTCATTGCTCTATATCGACTTGGATCAGTTCAAGATTGTCAACGACACCTGCGGACACACCGCGGGCGATCAGTTGCTCAAGCAGCTCGCCGTTGTACTGCAAGAAAGCTTGCGCGAGTCCGACAGCCTGGCTCGCCTTGGCGGGGATGAATTCGGGCTGGTGCTGCACGGCGCGACCGGCAAGCAAGCGCGCAAGATCGCCGAAAAACTGCTGACTGCAATAAAGTCCTTCCGCTTCGCGTGGCAGGGAAAGACGTTCGCCGTCGGCGCGAGCATTGGTGTCGTCGAGATCACCGATCGCTACCACGAACCGAGCGATGTCTTGGTTGCCGCGGACATGGCCTGCTATGCGGCCAAGGAGCGGGGTCGCAGCCAAATTCACGTCTATCGCGAGGATGACAATGACCTCCTGCGCCGGCACGGTGAAATGCAGTGGGTGGCGCGCATTCCGGAGGCGTTGGAGAACAATCGGTTCTTGCTCCACTCCCAACCCATCGTGCCGCTGGGCAGTCGCGGTGTGAATGGCACGAAGTACGCGGAAGTTTTAGTGCGCATGGTGGGTGACGATGGCCGCTTGGTTCTGCCGGGCGCCTTTATTCCCGCCGCCGAGCGTTACAACCTGATGCCGACGGTGGACCGATGGGTCATCGAGAATGCGCTGCGCTCGGTGGCCTCGGCTGCGGCGTCGCGCGCCGGGGGAGGAGGCAATTTGACGGCCTTCATCAACTTATCCGGCGCGTCACTGAGCGATGAGACACTGTTTACATTTATTCGGGACCAACTCCAGCGCTATGGCATTCAACCGGAGCACGTTTGTTTTGAGATCACCGAAACAGCCGCCATTGCAGACTTGTCCACGGCGCTGAGATTCATCACCGCGATCAAGAAGGAAGGCTGTCTGGTTGCGTTGGATGATTTCGGTTCCGGTCTGAGTTCCTTCTCCTATTTGCGGACCATCCCCGCGGATTTCATCAAAATCGACGGCGCGTTCGTGCGCGAAATGCTCACCGATCCCATGAGCGCCGCCATTGTCGAATCCATTCATCGCATCGCCCGGGTGGCCGGACTGCACACCATTGCCGAGCACGTGGAAGAGGATAGCGTGCGCGCCCACCTAGCGACTATGGGGATCGATTTCGCTCAAGGCTATGCCATCGCTTATCCTGAAAAGCTGGACGACGGCACTAAAGCGAACAACGTCGCAGTGCATTGACGCCGTCGGACGCGCAAATATTGAATATCGCTTACGTTCTCGCCGGCCTCGCTGCGGCGATCTTGATCGTATTCGTCCTCCTTGGCGTGATGTCCCAATCCCATAACGACTTTGCGCACTACCGGTGGGAGCGGTTTCCTACCGCGAGTGGATTAATCAACGCGTCGCGAAGTCTGCCAAGCGCTTGATCGCTTCCTTGAGGATCGTCGAGCTGGTGGCGAAGGACAGCCGGATGTAGCCTGGTGCCCCGAAGGCCGAGCCCGGCACCAGCGCGACGCCGACGTCATTCAGAATGACTTCCGACATCTCCACATCGTCCTTGATCTTGGGATGTTTGGCCAGCAGGCCCTTTATGGACGGAAACGCGTAAAACGCCCCAGTCACTGACAGGCAGCGAAAGCCGGGGATGGCGTTGAGGCCGGCGACCACCATGTCGTGGCGCTCGTGGAAGGCCTTGATCATCGGTTTGATACAGTTTTGATCGCCTTCCAGCGCGGCCTGGGCCGCGACTTGGGAAATCGACGTCGGGTTCGACGTGCTTTGGGACTGCACGTTACCCA
>JAKACW010000076.1 GCA_021821045.1 Pseudomonadota bacterium | reverse complement strand
CACAATTGTCGTAGTCGATTAAACCACAATCTCTGAACTGACTGACCTCATCCCCACGTCAACTCGGAACCATTGCGTTTGCCGGTGCGCGGGATTATTCTTTTTCCGCTGACAAACTCGACGGCGTCCGGCGTCAGCTAGCACAGTATCGGACGCCAGCATTCCCAAATTAGAACTAAACAAATTTCTGTCGGCGTGCGAGGTTGGAGATGACAATTCCCTGGTACGCGAATGGGGTGACACGTACTGGCCGGCTGACTGGCGCCATTTTGTGCGGAGGATTCCCGATTGGAGCCCACGCCATGACGGGACCAATGGTCGACACCGCCGCGGATTATTTAGCCATATTTGCAATAATCGTTGTTCCAATCGCCGGGATTTACGTCTTTTGGAAACTGCACATCTTGCCGGAAAAAATTGCCGAAAAGCGTCACCATCCGCAGAAAGACGCCATCCGCACACTCTGCATCCTCTCGCTGTTCTTCGGCGGCCTGTTGTGGCCCATCGCATGGCTGTGGGCCTACACGAAACCGACACTCTACAAATTAGCCTACGGCACCGATAAGCACGAAGACTATTACAAAGCGATGCGGGAAACGTCCGCGCCGAACCCATCGACAGAAGATCTCGCGCGCTTGCGTATCAGCATCGCGCAACTGTCGGAAAAAATCGTTACCGACGCGGCAAACCTAGAGACGTTGCGAAAAGAGTTGACGCGTCTGGAGTCTGCGCCCACGCCGGCGCAAGGCCAGGAGACAACCTGATGGAAGCCATACTGCTTGGCATCTATGCAACGATTGTCTGGCTCATCTATTTCAAGTTCAAGCTGCTGCCGTGGACAACACCGCACAAAGTTACGGTCGGCGTCATCCCCATCGTCGGATTAACAACGTTGATACTATTGCTCAACGTGTTCGCGCCGTCGTCCAATGACGTGCGCGTGATCAACTACGTGGTGCAGATCAATCCGCAGGTGCGCGGTCAAGTAATCGATGTTCCGGCCGAGGGTAATCGGCCGATGAAAAAGGGCGACGTATTGTTTCGCATCGACCCGACTCCGTATGAATTGCAGGTCAAGGAGATCGCGTCCCAATTGGAACTCGCGCGCACGCGTCTCAGGCAGTCGCGGGATTTGGCCAAGTCAGGGGCGGGCAATCGTTTCGATGTCGAGCGTTTCGAAACCGAAGCGGCGCAGTACCAGGCGAAGCTCGCCAACGCGCGTTGGGAGCTTGATCAGACCACCGTTCTCGCCCCAACCGATGGCACACCCATCAACGTGCAGCTGCGTCGCGGCTCGTACGCCGTGCCGCTGCCGGCGATGCCGGCCATCAGCTTCGTGGAAGAGGAATTCCAGCTTGTTGCCCTCTATCATCAGAACGAGCTGCATCAGGTGAAGCCTGGCGACGAGGCCGAGATTGCATTCAGAACGTTGCCGGGCAAGATCATCAAGGCCACCGTCGACTCCATTGTGTGGGCCCAGGGCCAAGGGCAACTTCCCGTAAGCGGCATGGTGCCGCAGACTGGCATCCAGCCGACCCCCCCGGGACGCTTCGCGGTCAAACTCGATATCGCCGAGAAAGATCGAGACCTGTTTCTTGCCGCGGGCGCGCGCGGCGACGCCGCCATTTACACCGAGCGAATGGCGCCGATCCACATCATTCGCAAAGTGATCTTGCGGGTCGGTTCGTACTCCAATTACCTTATTCCCAAACTGCACTAGTTCATGCCGCCGCGCGCTATATCGATCACCGGGTGTAGCCAACGACGACAGACCGCTGTCGTGGCCGTTGTCGCACTGTTTACGCCGCTGTTCGGCTGTGCCTTCAAAGCGCCGCCAACAGCCATCGAGATACAGAAGGAAGCGCTTGCCCACGCCCCCTTGCCGACCAACTGGACTTCGGAGCACACCACGGCGGGTGAGCTGCAACATGGCTGGGTAAGCAGCTTCAACGATCCATTGCTCGAGTCGCTGATTGCCGAAGCATTACAGCACAACGCAGACTTGGACGTGGCGGCGGCGCGCGTCGAACGCGCGGCCGGCTACGCCCGGGCTGCGGGTGCCGCTATCTACCCTGCGGTCAGCGCGCTTGCCCGAGGTGGCGGTCCGCTCTCGGGCGACGGTTCGGGCATGGAAGGCGTTTGGCTCAATGCGTCCTGGGAACTCGACGTGTGGGGCCGTGTTCGCGCCGAGCGCGCTGCGGCCGAGGCTCAGTACAGTTCCGCGGAGGCGGATTACCTCTACGCGCGCCAGTCTGTCGCCGCGGCGGTCGCGAAGAGTTGGTTTCTCGCCATCGAGGCGCGGCGCCAGTTGGAGATCGCCCAGGAAATGGTGACGTCAGCGGTTCGACTCGCCACCATCGCCCGCGAACGCCGGCGCGTGGGCGCAGACGACGAATACGGCGTCGTCGTCGCCGATGCGAATCTCGGCGTGTTGCGCGACACGAAAGAGCATTAGAGCTGGGTTACCAGCAGGCGCGCCGGGCGCTGGAAGTGTTGCTGGGGCGCTATCCGAGCGCAGCCATCGAAACCGCCGCGGATTTGCCTGTTTTGCCCCCGCCGATCCCGGCCGGCCTGCCTTCGCAGTTGCTCGAGCGCCGACCGGACATCGTCGCAGCCGAGCGGCGCGTGGCCGCGGCCTTCCACAATGTCTCCGAAGCCAAAGCGGCGCGACTGCCCACGATCTCACTCAGCGCGGCCGGCAGCTCCATATCGAGCGAATTGTTCGTACTGCAGGATCGCGACAACCCTGTGTGGAGCGCGGGCGCGGCGCTGCTGGCGCCGATCTATCAAGGCGGCGCATTGGTCGCTAAAGTCGATATTCGCACGGCGGAACAGAAGCAAGCGCTGGCCGAATATGCCCGCGCCGGCCTGCGCGCCTTCAGCGACGTCGAAAATGCCATGTCGAGCGAGTCGACCTTGCGCTCGCGGGAACGACTGTTGACTCAAGCCGTTGTCGACAACGAGCGCGCGCTCGAGCTGGCCGAGGTTCGCTACCGAGTAGGCGCATCGGATCTGCGCGCCGTGTCGCAACAACAGCTCGCGTTGCTTTCCGCCCGCACCACGCTATTGCGGGTGCGCAGCGAGGCCCGCGTGCAGCGGGTCAATTTGCATCTGGCCCTTGGTGGTGATTTTGAGATGACGCCACCACCGGCAGAGCCCGCCACGACCACCAACGAAAGCGCCGGTTCCAGCGCGGCGAGCAGGTAAACGACATTTGGTGCGGCCATTGTCGCAACCTCGGCCAGCATACCCAACCGGACATAAGTGCTTGCTCCTACAATTACCCTCTCGCGGAAGCGGCGACCAGCGCCAACGTATGACGCGCAATCATCAGTTCCTCGTTCGTCGGGATTACCCATGCCGAAACGGCACTGTCCGCCGCCGAAACGCGCGGGCCGCCGCGTTGGTTGGCATCGGCATCGACCGCAACACCCAGCCAAGCGCAGCCCTGCATGATGCGCGCGCGGATCGCCGCCGAGTGCTCGCCGATTCCGGCGGTGAACACCAGGCCATCCACGCCGCCAAGGACCGCCGCCAGGGCACCGATCTGCTTGACGACGTGGTGAACAAAGTAGTCCACCGCCAAGCGCGCCCGCGGTTCGCTGCTGTCCAGCAAAACGCGCATATCGTTGCTGATGCCGGACAGACCGAGCAAACCCGACTTGTTATATAACAGCTTCTCCAGTTCCGCCGCCGACACGCCTTGCTGACTGACCAAATGCAGCAACACGCCCGGGTCGAGCGCGCCCGGCCGGGTCCCCATGGGAACACCGTCGAGCGGCGAGAAACCCATGGTCGAATCCACGCTCTTGCCTCCGCGCAACGCGCATAAACTAGCGCCGCTGCCCAGATGGGCCACAACCACCCGCCCTTGGGCAAGCTCGGGCGCGATTTCCGGTAACGTCGCGGCGATATACTCATATGAGAGTCCATGAAAACCGTAGCGCCGCACCCCGGCCGTGTAGTATTCCCAGGGCAAAGCGTAGAGATCGGCAAGCTGGGAGTGACTGCGATGAAACGCCGTATCGAAACAGGCTACCTGCGGCACCTGAGGTTGCATCTCGCGCATGGCTTGAATCACCGAGAGATTGTGCGGCTGGTGTAATGGCGCAAGCGGGACCAGTTGTTCCAGCGCCGCCAAAACGTTCGCATCCACCAACACCGGCTGAAAAAAATCCGCTCCGCCGTGCACCACGCGATGGCCCACTGCGAGCAACTGTTCTTTCTGAAAGTGCTGCCGCAGCCAAGATCCCGTTAGCACGATGGCCTGCTTCATCGCGCCGGCCTCCGAAGTCGTGCAATCCCGCTTCACGAGAGTGCTGCCGGCGGCGTCTTTGACCTGCAAGCGCGGGTGGGTTCCAATTCCGTCAATCTGTCCGCGTGCCGCCAGCGTTACGCTTTCGGTGGAGTCGAGACGAAACACTGAGAATTTGAGACTCGACGACCCGGCGTTGACGACGAGAATGGAACTGTTGTTCATGGTCGGACTACTCCGGTCGACTGCGTATTCACCGACAACTTAAACTCCAAAAGTTTGACGCGAAGGAACGCACTAAGGAATCACCGCATTCCACCGCTTCACCGCCGGGATACCTCGATAGTAGCTCAGGATGTTCAGCGTCGCTGTATCGAGCAGGAAGCGGCATCCTTGGTCCGGCGGAAGTCCGATCCAGCGCGCGGCGAAAACCCGAAATATATGACCGTGCGCAAACAAAGCAACGTGGCCGTCCACCGCGCGAACTTTGACGATCAACCGATCGACCCGGGCTCCCACCTGTGTGGCATTTTCTCCACCCGGAGCGCCGTCTCGAAATAACATCCATCCTGGAACCTTGGCATGGATTTGCTTCGGCGTTAGTCCTTCGTATTCACCGTAATCCCATTCCGCCAGATCAGAATCGATTTGCGCGCCCTCGCTAAGTCCAGCTAGCTCGCAAGTCTCGCGGGCGCGGCGCAACGGGCTCGTCAACACCAATTCGAAATTCGTTTGCGCCAAAACGGACGCCAACCGACCGGCTACCGTGCGTCCATTCTCCGTCAGGGAAATATCGGTACGCCCGGTGTGCTGGCCGCTCAGGCTCCACTCCGTCTCGCCATGGCGGACGAGAAAGACCTGCTGTTTCACGTTGCCCATGGCCATGTCCTGTCCGTGCCCACTCCCCGTTGAGTTCGATTACGACGGCCTTCATCGCGCACGCCTCAGCCCCCCGCCAGCGTCTTGCCGAGCAAAGCCTTCGCTTCCTTCTGAATGCGCCGCAAGTGTTCCTCGCCGCGAAAACTCTCCGCATACAGTTTGTAGACTTCTTCCGTCCCCGAGGGGCGCGCCGCGAACCAACCGTTTGTCGTGACCACCTTCAGCCCGCCGATGGGCGCACCATTGCCGGGAGCGCTGGTGAGCATGGCCTGGATCGGGTCGCCGGCCAGCTCGGTCGCATCAACGTCCTGCGGCGAGAGCTTCAGCAAGGCTGCCTTCTGCGCGGCAGTGGCCGGCGCATCGATGCGCGCATAGACCGGCGCGCCAAGCTCCTGGGTGAGTTCGTTGTACAGCTCCGACGGATCACGGTCCGTGCGTGCCATGATTTCAACGGCAAGAAGATCCATGATGATGCCGTCTTTGTCGGTCGACCAGACTGTGCCGTCGCGGCGCAGAAAAGAGGCGCCCGCGCTCTCTTCGCCCCCAAAGCCCAACGATCCGTCATGCAGGCCGGAAACGAACCACTTGAATCCCACCGGCACTTCGATTAGCGCTCGCCCAATCTTCGCCGCCACCCTGTCGATGATGCTGCTGCTCACCACGGTCTTGCCCACCGCCGCATCGGAACGCCACCCCGGGCGGTGAGTAAAAAGATAATAGATCGCCGTGGCCAAATAGTGATTGGGATTCATCAGGCCGGCGGTGCGCGTAACAATGCCGTGACGGTCGAAGTCCGTGTCATTGCCAAAGGCGATATCGAATCGATCCTTGAGACCGATCAGCTTGGCCATGGCATAAGGCGACGAACAGTCCATGCGGATCTTGCCGTCCCAATCCAAGGACATGAAGCCGAACTTAGGATCCACGGCGCTGTTCACCACCTCCGCATGAATGCCATAGCGTTCAATGATCGGACGCCAGTACGCAACGCCCGCGCCGCCCAGAGGGTCGATGCCGATTTTGAGCTTGGCGCTGCGAATAACGTCCATGTCCACCACCGACGCTAAGTCGTCCACGTAAGTTTCAACATAGTCGTAGCGGTGGGTCGTCGCCGCCCGGCGCGCCTTTTCATAGTCGATTCTCGCCACATTCTTCAGACCATCGACGAGGTACTGGTTAGCTTTGTCTTCGATCCAGCGCGTGACATCCGTGTCCGCGGGACCGCCGTGGGGTGGGTTGTACTTGAAACCGCCGTCCTCCGGCGGATTATGCGAGGGCGTGATCACAATGCCATCGGCCAAGCCGGCTTTTCGGTCGCGGTTATGCGTCAGAATAGCGTGGGACACCGCCGGTGTGGGTGTAAAGCCGTCGCCGCTGTCGATCATGAGGTCGACACCGTTGGCCGCGAGCACCTCCAAGGCTGACACGAACGCCGGCTCGGACAGGGCATGGGTATCCCGTCCAAGATACAGCGGCCCCGTGGTGCCCCGACCCTTGCGGTAGTCGCAGATTGCTTGAGTAATGGCTAGAACGTGATTTTCGTTAAAGGTGCCACGCAGTGACGAACCCCGATGGCCGCTGGTGCCAAAAGCGACCCGTTGCCCTTTGTTTGCGGGGTCGGGCTTGCGGACGTAGTAGTCGTTGCGCAGCTTGTCGATATCGGCGAGCAACTCCTTCGGAGCAGGCTTGCCGGCAAGTGCGTGAACAGTCATTGCGTTACCTCATTTGTTCCGATCATCCCGGCGCCGGTTGGAGCGCCAGGGCCAAAAGTACCACCGAACGCGGCTGGGCGACATAGACCGATCCGCTTACGGGCGGCGCCGCAGCGAAACGGACGATGTCATCCGGCGCGGACAGCGCGGTATCCATGCAACGCCGCCACACTAGCCGACCGCCCTCGGGAACCGGCGGCAACTCAAAGGACAACGGCTCCCAGTAAGCGTTGAAAATTCCGTGCAGCAGAAACCTCACGGCCAAACTCTGCAGAGTAAAGGCCAACGCGTGTGAGTGCTCGCTCCAGTCCGGCTGATTGAGCTTCACGCCATGCCATTGAATCGACGCTTTGCGCAACAGCTGATTGAGACTCAACCGGCCTTCGTGGGCGACCACGTCGCGGCGCTGACGGAAAGCGTTGAGTTCCGTGACGAAGCGATGCACATCGGCGTGCTTATCCAAAAAGCGCCAGTCAAACCAGCTCAACTCGCTGTCCTGACAATACGCGTTATTGTTGCCGTGCTGCGTCCGCCTCACCTCGTCGCCCATCGACAGCATGGGCGTACCGGCCGACAACAGAGTCAATGCAAAAAAGTTTTTTACCTGCCGGTTGCGCAGTGCCTCGACCTCCCGATTGTCGGTCGGGCCCTCGACTCCGCAGTTCCAGCTCTGATTGTCGTTCGCCCCGTCGCGATTGTTCTCGCCGTTGGCCTCGTTGTGCTTGCCGTTGTATGACACCAAATCATTGAGGGTGAATCCGTCATGACAGGTGACGAAATTTATGCTCTGCTCCGCCTCCCGTTCTTTGTGCGCATAGATGTCTGGGCTGCCCAAAAAGCGCGCCGCCATAGCGGGCACGGCGCCGCTGTCGCTCTTCAAGAAGCGTCGCACATCGTCGCGGAAACGACCGTTCCACTCCTGCCAGGTGTCTCCAATGAAACTGCCCACTTGATAGAGACCGGCGGCGTCCCACGCTTCGGCGATCAGCTTGGTCCCCGCCAAAACGGGATCGGACTCGATGTCCCACAACACCGGCGGATTGGGTAGCGGATGGCCGGTCTCATCCCGCGAGAGAATCGAGGCAAGGTCAAAGCGGAATCCATCGACGTGCATCTGCGTCACCCAGTAGCGCAGACTATCCTGGATCATGCGGCGCACGATGGGTTGATTGGCGTTTAGCGTGTTGCCGCAGCCGGTGTAGTCGGCGTAGCGCGATTTGTCCGTCTCGAGAATGTAGTAAAACTCGTTTCCAAGCCCGCGATAGCAGAGTGTCGGCCCATTTTTACCCCCCTCCGTCGTGTGATTGAACACCACATCGAGAATGACTTCGATCCCGGCGCGGTGCAGCGCTTTGACCATGTCGCGAAATTCATCGAGCGCCGCGAGCGCGCCCTGGCGCGAACAGTAGGCGTGGTGCGGCGCAAAAAAAGACACCGGCTGGTAACCCCAGTAGTTCGCGCGTCCGCGCGGCGCATCCTGCGGGTCAAACTGAAACACCGGCAACAGTTCTACCGCGGTCACGCCGAGATCCTTGAGATAGGGTATCTTTTCCATCAAGCCGGCGTAGGTGCCGCGTTTTTCCGTCGCCAGCCCCGAACTGGGATGGCGGGTGAAGCCCCGGACATGAAGCTCATAAATGACCGTCTCAGCGAGTGGACGCCGCAACGGCCGGTCGCCCTCCCAGTCGTAGCGGGAGGGATCGGCCACCACACTTTTCATTGCCACGGCGGCGTTGTCACCAGCTCGGCCCACCGCGTCACGGTCGTAACCTTGGGGCACCGCGACCGCGAGGCCATAAGGGTCGATGAGAACCTTATCGCCGTCAAATCGCCAACCGCGCTCCGGCGCAAACGGCCCATGGGCGCGATAGGCGTAGATCTGGCCCGGCTTGAGACCCGGCACAAAGACGTTCCAATAGTGATAGGTGCGATGCCTATTGGGATCAAGCAGGATAACACGAGCCGGTTGCGCGGCGTTCACGTCGTCGAAAAGCAGCAGCTCAATCTGTGTCGCGCTCTTGGAAAACACGCTGAAGTTAACGCCGTGAGCCGAAACCGTGGCGCCCAGCGGAGCGCTGGCGCCTGCTTGGACCGTTTCACCCTCAAACCATGTGTGCGGCTGACAATCCATCAGGCAAACAACCGGAGAATGCTCCCTTTGTTAAGACTTCGCCTTCTATAACTTCACGGTCACCGGGCTCACCTTCCAGATCTCGTCGCAATATTCCGCGATCGCTCGGTCGGAAGAAAACTTGCCACTGCGTGCGGTATTGAGGATAGACATCCGCGTCCAATTGTCCTCGTTCTGCCATGCGTCACTCACCTGCTCCTGGCACGCGATATAGGCGGCGTAGTCCGCGAGCACCAAAAAGGGATCGGAGCAGGTCAGATTTTCGACGACGGAGCGGAACACCTCCGCGTCGCCGCGGGAGAAGTGGCCGCTGCCGATGAGCTCCAACACCGCGCGCAGCTCGGCGTTGCCGGCAACATAGTCACCCGGGCGGTACCCTTCGCGCTTGACGCGCTCCACCTCGTCGGCGGTGAGACCAAACAGGAAGAAATTCTCGGCGCCGGCCTCCTCGCGGATCTCCACATTGGCGCCGTCGAGAGTACCGATAGTGAGCGCACCATTGAGCATGAACTTCATATTTCCGGTGCCGGAGGCCTCTTTGCCGGCGGTGGAGATCTGCTCGGACAGATCGGCGGCCGGATAGATGAGGTGGGCATTCTGGACGTTGAAGTTTGGCACGAAGGCCACTTTCATGCGCGTGTTCACATCCGGGTCGGCATTGACCGTCTCGGCCACGGCATTAATGAGCTTGATGATTCGTTTGGCCATGAAGTAGCCCGGCGCGGCCTTGCCGCCGAAGATGAAAGCGCGCGGTGCAACGTCCAATGCGGGGTTTTCCTTCAAACGACGGTAGAGCGTGGCGATGTGGAGCACGTTGAGATGCTGGCGTTTGTATTCGTGGATCCGCTTGACCTGAATATCGAAAAGCCAGCTTGGATCCAGCTCGATTCCAGTCTGGGCACGAATATATTCGGCGAGGCGCTTTTTGTTGTTCCGCTTTACCGTCCGCCAGTCGCGCCGGAAGGCGGCGTCCTCGGCCTTCGCTTCGAGCGCGCGCAACGTGTCCAGGTTTGCCGGCCATTGGTCGCCGATCACGCGATTGAGCAGTTCGCGCAACGACGGATTGGCGAGCACTAGAAAGCGCCGCGGCGTGACGCCGTTGGTCTTGTTGCTGAAGCGCTCCGGCCACAGCTCATAAAAATCTTTGAGCACACTGGCCTTGAGCAGATCGGAGTGTAGTGCGGCGACGCCGTTGACCGCATGACTGCCGACCGTGGCGAGATGGGCCATGCGCACCCGCTTGTCCCCCTCCTCCCCAATGATCGACATCCGTCCCACGCGTGCCTCGTCACCCGGAAACCGCGCGCGCACCTCGTCGAGGAATCGGCGGTTGATTTCGTAGATGATTTCAACATGACGCGGCAGCGTCTCGGCGAACATGGGCAGGGGCCAGGTTTCCAAGGCTTCAGGCAAAAGCGTGTGATTAGTGTAGCCAAATGTCGCCACAGTAACGGCCCAGGCTTGATCCCAGCCAAGACCGCGCTCGTCGATGAGCAGCCGCATCAGCTCAGCCACGCCGACGGAGGGGTGGGTATCGTTGAGCTGAACGGCAAAGACGTCGGCGAACTTCTCCACCGGAGCCCCGGCGATATCGAGCACGCGCAACATATCCTGCAGGGAACATGACACGAAGAAGTACTGTTGCGCCAGACGCAAGCGCTTGCCAATGGCCGGCTCGTCGTTGGGATAGAGAACCTTGGTCACGGTTTCCGAGACCATTTTTTCCTGCACCGCCTGGTAATAGTCACCGGTATTGAAGGCCTGAAAGTTGAAAGATTCAACCGCCTCGGCGCTCCACAGGCGCAGGGTATTGCACGTGTTCACGCCGTAGCCTTGGATCGGCGTGTCGTAGGCCGTACCTTTGACAACGCGGTGCGGCACCCAACGCACACGAAAACGGCCATGGTCATCTTGATACTGTTCGGTGTGGCCGCCCCACTTCACGTAGTAGGCAACCTCCGGTTTCGCTATCTCCCAGGGATTGCCGTAGCGCAGCCACTTGTCAGTGGTCTCGGTCTGCCAGCCGTCGTGGATCTCCTGATCGAAGATGCCGAACTCATAACGGATACCGTAGCCGATGGCCGGGCGTTGCAGCGTTGCCAGTGAATCGAGGTAACAGGCGGCAAGTCTGCCCAAGCCCCCATTGCCTAAGCCGGGTTCCTCTTCGCAAGCCAGAATGCTATCCAAATCGTGGCCAAGCTCGGCCAGCGCGGTCCGCGCCTCCTGCTCGATATCGAGATTCACGAGATTGTTTCCCAAATGCGGCCCCATGAGAAATTCCGCCGACATATAACACGCGATCTTGCGGTTCAGGTCAAAGTAGGTCTGATTCGTGGTCATCCAGCGCTGCTGCATGCGATCCCGCACCGCCAGCGCCAGCGCTCGGTAGTAGTCATGAGGCGTCGCCACCGACATCAAGCGTCCGACGGAATAACGCAGGTGATCGATCACGGCCTGTTTGATGGCTGGGGTCCTCATGCCGGTACGCACTTCCTCTTCCGTGAGGGAAATGGTTTCGGCACGGGTCTCCGCTTTTGGATGTTTCAGGGGTGTTTTGCTGCTCATCGTCAATCCCTCTTAAGATCGTTTCGACTCGCGTCCGCTCGGCGCGGCCCGCCAGCGCTCGTGGTGCACCCGAATAATTTCGATCGCTTCATCGGCACCGTCCACACAACACGGAATCTTCATGTCTTCGGCGTTGGCAAGCTCGAATCCGGGACGCAACATCATCTGCGTCGCCCAGTCGACAAGTCCCTTCCACATTGCCCCGGCGAATATAAGCGGCGTGTCGTGCAGGTGCCGCACCTGCAACAGCTGCCAGATCATCGTGGACTCGAGCACCGTACCGATACCACCGGGCGCGACGATAAACGCGTCCGACATGAGCACGAAGTGATGCAACCGGGTGAAAAATGTTTGGTGCTCGAAGGCCTCCCCGACGAACGGATTCACGCTTTGTTCAAACGGCAACTCCACGCGAATGCCGATGCTTTGTACCCGCTCGGGCGCTTTCGCCGCCTCCGCGCCCTCATTGGCTGCCTGCATCAGCCCGGGTCCGCCGCCCGTCACAATGTCGCAGCCCATGCCGGCCAAGGCCCCGGACATTCGCTTCACTTCTTGGTAAACCCAATGCCCGGGCGCGGTGCGCGCCGAACCGAAAATGGTGACGCGGTAGCGTTCGCGCTTGGTCGGGCGCAAACGGGTGAGATTGTTGACCGCCGCCCACAGGCCGAATACCGTTTCGACGAGGATTTTTTTGACGGCTTCCTCGTCGGCCAGACTCACGGTCGCCTGGCCTGGGGCGGGTGAAGACACCTGGCTCACGAGGCCACGCTCAGTACGGCCACACCCAGTTGGTGACCTCCTCACTGTCGGTGCCGTGCTCGTGCGCATAGGCAAGATTCAGGATAATCTCGTTTTTCATCCGTTCCTTCAGGTGAGCGGCGCGGGCGGCCAAGTGCGGAACCCGGTCGATCACGTCGATGACGAGAGTAAAGCGGTCGGTCTGGTTCAAGATTGCCAATTCCAACGGCGTATTGATGTTGCCCCGCTCTTTGTAACCCCGCACATGCAGGTTCTCGTGATTCTTGAAGCGGTAGGCGAGTTTGTGGATTAACCACGGATAGCCGTGGAAATTGAAGATCACCGGCCTGTCCGTGGTGAACAAGCTATCGAACTCGCGATCGGTTGAACCGCACGGGTGTTCGGACGCCGGCTGCATCTTAAACAGGTCCACAACGTTGACAAACCGGACCTTCAGATCGGGCAAGTGCTCGCGCAAGATGGCCGTCGCGGCCAGCGCTTCCTGAGTCGCAACGTCGCCGCAAGAGGCCATCACCACGTCAGGCTCCACGCCTTCATCGTTGCTGGCTTTCTGCCAAATGCCGATGCCCTTGCTGAAATGCACAACGGCCTCGTCAATGGTGGTGAACTGCAGGTGCTTTTGTTTGTCCGCGACGATGACGTTGATGCAGTCGGTCGAGCGCAGGCATTGATCGGCCACGGCCAACAGTGTATTGGCGTCCGGCGGCAGGTAGATGCGCGTCACGCTCGGGCTCTTGTTGGTCACCAAATCAATGAAACCCGGGTCTTGATGGGAGAATCCGTTGTGATCCTGACGCCACACGGTGGAGGACAGCAGTATGTTCTGCGACGCCACTGGGGCACGCCACGCTACGTGGTTTTTCGAGATGTCGAGCCACTTGGCATGCTGGTTGAACATGGAGTCAATTACATGGGCGAAGGCTTCATAGGTATGGAAGAAGCCGTGCCTCCCGGTGAGCAGATAGCCCTCGAGCCAACCTATCAAGGTGTGTTCAGAGAGCATTTCCATCACCCGACCATCGCGGGACAGTTCACCGCCGTCGGCGTCCTCCGCCAACATGTCCGCCATCCACACCTTCTTGCTCACTTCATAGATCGCTTGCAAGCGGTTGGAAGCCGTCTCGTCAGGCCCGAACACGCGGAAATTCGTCATATTGTTCTTCATGACGTCGCGTAGGAACTGGCCCAGCGGCTTAGTGTTTTCCTCCAAAACCTTGCCGGCTTGCGGCACAGCGACCGCATAGTCGCGAAAATTCGGCAGCTTGAGATCCTTGCGCAACAGGCCGCCGTTGGTGTGCAGATTGGCGCTCATGCGCCGCGTGCCTTCTGGGGCGAGTTCACGCAGCTCGGCTACCAGCCGGCCGTCGCTATCGAACAACTCCTCCGGCTTGTAGCTCTTCATCCATTGCTCTAGTAGCTTTAGGCTCGCCGGATTCGAGCGGACATCGGAAAACGGCACTTGGTGCGAACGCCATGAGCCTTCCGCCATGTGGCCCTTGATCTCTTTCGGGCCGGTCCATCCCTTGGGCGAGCGCAGCACGATCATCGGCCAACGCGGACGCTCCGCCTTGCCGGATTCGCGCGCGGTTTTCTGAACGGCGCGGATTTCGCTGATGGCTTCTTCAAGCGTCGCCGCCATCTTCTGATGCATCTCGCTTGGATCGGATCCTTCGACGAAATAGGGCGTGTAACCGTAGCCAACGAACAACGCCTCGAGTTCCTCGTGGCTGATGCGCGCCAATATGGTCGGATTGGCGATCTTGTAACCGTTGAGATTGAGTATGGGCAGCACCGCTCCATCGCGCACCGGATTAAGGAACTTGTTCGAGTGCCAGGCGGTGGCCAGCGGGCCCGTCTCGGCCTCGCCATCGCCCACCACGCAGGCAACGATGAGATCGGGATTGTCGAGTGCCATGCCGTAGGCGTGGGACAGGGAATAGCCGAGTTCTCCACCTTCGTGGATCGATCCGGGCGTTTCCGGCGTCACGTGACTGCCGATGTGGCCGGGAAAGGAGAATTGTTTAAAAAATTTCTGCATGCCGCCCGCATCTTGACTCTTGTCGGGGTAGATTTCGGAATAGGTTCCTTCAAGATAGGCTGGTCCGAGCACACCCGGCGCGCCATGACCCGGACCCGCGACGAAGATGACGTCGAGATCATCCCGCTTGATCAACCGATTGAGATGGGCCCACACGAAAGACAACGCGGGACTGGCGCCCCAGTGGCCGAGCAAGCGATGCTTGGTGTGCGCAATAGTGAGCGGCTCTTTGAGCAACGCATTGTCACGCAGGTAAATCATGCCCACGGAAAGATAATTGCACGCGCGCCACCAGGCGTTGATCTTGCGCAGTTCTTCGGTGCTTAGTGGTTTGGCGCTGGATTTTTCTCGTACTGCGGTCCTATTCACGTTGGTCTCTCCTGTCCTGTGCTGGCGCGCATCCGTCCTTGCGTATTCGCGACCATTGTTTAGATTGTATGGTCCGTCGGTTCAATCACTCTCGCCGCCGAGACTAGACGCTGATCCTGACATCATTTCGAATCACGCCAATCATTTTATAAACACTGGCCACTTTGAGATCGAGAAGAAGCGATCTCCACATTTTCAGTTTGTCCCAATAACGAATGAACCGGGCTTGGTCTGAAAATGAATTGTGCTTGGGGCGCGGGCCAAGTGTAGGTGAGATGCTTCTCAGAGGTCAACGACAATACCTGCAGATCAGATGTCGACAACAATTGTTAACATCTGCGTAGCGATTCATGTGTCGACAATGTCTAAAAATGCGGGGACGCAATTCGATTCGTCGTGCAAAACACATGAAAGTAGTTAATCACTTTTCTAAAAATGCCCAGCAACGATGTCCACCGCGCTGTCAATGGAGCCTTCAGTATCGCTGTTTAACCAAGCATAGAACGCGCTCGTAGCGCCTTCCGTGATATCAAGATGACATCCGGATGAACTGAAACGATGACCAGTGCGTAACTAAATTTTCTCGGCCTATTGAATGAAATCCGCGCATGCAAAATAATGGGCGCCGTTAACTCACCTAGGAGGTGCGAAATGTTAGGGAAACAGGTTCGATGCATATTGGCCGCCGTGGCAACAATCATGTTCGCGTGCTTGACTCCGGCAAACGCCGAGGATGCAGCAGCAACGGCTCAGAAACTGGTTAAAGAAGCAGAGGAAACATTCAAGACATTCACCGCCGATCCGAACATGACTTGGTTTCGCGACCACGTGCAGAACGCGAAGGGAATTCTAATAGTTCCGTCGCTGGCGAAGGCGGGTTTTGTTTTCGGGGGTTCTGGTGGCAGTGGTGTCTATCTGCAACAGGATCCTAAAACGAAGGCATGGAGCAGTCCTGCGTTCTACACCCTCGGTTCGGTATCCTGGGGGTTGCAGGCCGGCGTCGAGGTCGCCGAAGTTGTTCTGATGGCCATGACCGAAAAAGGCGCCAACGCAATGTTGAGCACCGAGTTCAAGGCAGGTGCGGATGCCAGCATCGCTGCCGGGCCGGTGGGAGCAGGCGCCCAAGCGGCAACTGCGGACATTCTGCAGTTTTCGCGCTCGAAGGGTGTTTTTGGGGGACTCACCTTAGAGGGTTCCGTTATCGCTGTGCGAGATGAATTGAATAACGCGTATTATGGAAAGTCCGTTCAGCCCGTTGACATTCTTGTGAAGCGCTCGGTGAGTAGCGCGGACGCAAGCCCATTGATCCGCACGATTAGCCAGCAGGTTGCGGGTACGGACTAGCGTGGACTGCAGGTAGTTTCGGGGTAATGACAATTCGTCCGAGTCCCCTGGCCATCTGGTCAGGGGACCGTCCACTTGTGAATCCACTGTCACTGAATGAGTGAGCGAAGAAACAAAGCGCGCGATCTCATATTTTCCATTCTCCCAATCCACGAATCGGGTGAATGCTGGCACGGGGAAACTGAACCAGCATGACCAGCGCGTGACGGTTGTCCGCACGGGCTTCCTGAAAAACTACGGCATGGATTGTTTCGCCGTCCGGCTTGGATCGCTTGACGTTTCTGTGATCAAGCACGAAGGAGACGGGAGCCAGGGTTAAATGCTCCGAGGCTTGGCTCAGAGTCGCTGCGAGTATTTTCAGGTGATCGTCCAGCGTCCCGGCCTCGGCGCGCAGTTCGGACAGCTCGCTCTCGATTTGCGCCAGGCGCGCCGCGGCGGCGGCGGGATCATCGGCGGCCGCCTGGGGTGTTGCATCCAGTTTCAAACCGACGTGCGCGGCGTCGAGTTCGTTGAGTTTCTTGCTTAGCAGCAGGCGCTCCCGCTCCAACTCTCGGCGCTGGCCGCGCTGACTAACCAAGCGAGCAAGTGCTGCCTTGACCAGAAGATCGAACGCCAATTTCTTGACCTCGCGCCGAACCTCGACGTCCTGCCCGGCAACGGCGGGAAAGCGATGGTTGCCGAAATTCACCACCACTTGCGCGACGTCGCGGCGGACAATGTCGCCTTCCAGCTCCATGCCGAAGGTCTGCTGCTCCGCCCAGTTGACAACCAACAATGCATACACCGTATCGAGGGACGCATCGGCGTGTTCGAGCCACTGTCGAATCGTCGTGCTGGTATTGAGCGTCTCCTCTAAATGTTCGGCGGACGCAAACATCGCCCTCACCCGTGGATCGCGGCCGAAGGCGCTGCGACTCAGCTCCAGCGGCGCGGAAAGAGCGTCTCCGGCGTGCACGGCATGGTCCACGGCCCGCTCCACGCCAGCGCGCAACTTCCGCTTGTATCCGCTCACGACGCGCAGACGCGGGTCTGTTGCGTCGACAAGACGTTCCGTGGCCGCATCGAGAAGGCGATCATCATATCCGCGGTCGCCGGAAGGCTCCGTTTCAGAGAAAATCGAATGTAGAAAATTGAACATATCGCCTCCGCAACCGGCGCTCGCGTCGCGAATCTCATGCTGGAACTACAATAGGCCATCCTTCTTCAACCGCGTGACGAGCACCTCTGATAGCGTCTTGATTTCTTTGTTTATGTCGTCGGGGTTAAAGGTCTCCGATACCACGGCCCAGATCAACTTGCCCTCGTTTACTTCGTATATGTTTGTTTCCAGATTCACAATCGTGTCGTTTACCAGATAGCCGGGAGAATATACGGTGGGATAGACGTTCGAATAGTAATCGTGGAACCCATAATAATAACTGTGCGGAATCGGATAAGGCGTCCCTGGCACATAGCGTTCCTCTTGCACCCTAGACACCAGACGCGTCACCAAAACCGTATCGTAACCCTTACCCGCAATCGCCGCCTTGATGGCATCCGCCGTTGTCTCCGTCGCCGCCGGCAACAGCGAACCCGCGGGCTCCGCTTGCGCGCCCGCCGCACGAATCGACTCGGACAGGGTTGATTCATAGGTGCGCTTGATCGATTCGTTTTGCGATAACCCAACGACGAGGATCTTCTGAATCTTGGTCTTGTAATTCGGCTCGCTCCAGGTCCCCACCAGACTGGTGCTGGCGCAGCCCGTCAAAAGTGTAAACAACGAAACCACGATCACCGGAAACACCATCTGCTTTTTCATGGACACCCCTCTCTTCGGAGTGAGACACGTCGCGAATTTAACGCGACACGAAGACACACTGCGCGCGGAACCCACACTCGACGCGCAGTGTACTCTAGCCGACCGGTATAGTACTGTAAAGGACGCTCCCAGCGACAGCGATCCGCCATCCTGTAACGGAAGGCGCCATCAATTCAATGTTGCGCGCGCGGTCTTCGCAAACAATGTCCGAGAACGTCATGCATTCGCCACTGATGAAACTCGTCTTCTGCTGCACCTGCGCCCTCGCGGCGATGACTTGCCGCGCCGAGAATGCAGCGGCGCCGACCGCAGTCTCAGCCGATGAAGTGATCGATCAATGCTGGTTCGAACCTAAGGCGCGCAGTGGGCGATCCACAATAAAGTTGACGGTCGCAAACATGGCCGGCGATGTTACCAAAGAGCGCACAATGGTGATGTTTTGGAAAATAGCCGGCGAAGAAGACGTATTCGCCCGTCAGACGATCTACGTCACCGCGCCGCCGGAGTTCAAATACAACGCCTATTTGCGTTGGGAGCCTCCACTCGCCAGCGCGAAGCCGCCGGACCAGTGGGTCTATCTCACCAACACCCAGAAGACTCGACGGATCGCGACCCGCGATCCGGAAGATCTGACGTGGGGATTAATCGGCGAGGACCTAAAACTCATGCAATGGCCGGAATCAACCAAAACCCTGCTTCGAACCGTTAACGATTCCGCGCGCCACACCTACGATGTCGAACTCATACCAACCAGCAAAGAGTCACTCTACGGCAAAATCGTGGCGCGCTTTGAACGTGGCGTTGATTGGTCGTCTTGCGCCCATAGCCACAGCACCTTTTTTGATCGAGATGGCGGAATAATCAAGGAAATCGAAACAACTTGGGGAACCCGAGAGGGTCAGCGGATTCGCGAGTCGATCGTTATCTCCAGCACAAAGTCAAAGACCAAGACGACCTACAAGTTTGAGGATACCGTTCTCGATCCGCCTCTCGACGATCACATCTTTACAGCCCGCGCGCTGGCTCACGCCGAGCGCTATCTCGGCAATGACTCGCCGCATTGATACGTCACGGCATCGCCGCGGGGTCGACCTCATTTACAGAAACGCTGGCCACACCGACGCTCCTAATTAAATTTCTCCGCCCGCTTGATCCATTTTTCAATGTCCTTCGCCGAGCGATCCCGCGGCAGGCCGGGGTGAATGACTTGCGCCGTGCAACGTTCCGCGGCTTTCACTAAATCGCTATAAGGACCGCCGCTCGGGTCTTTGATATAGGCCTTCTTGTTTTCGTTGTAGGCGAAAATTTTCGGATTGAGCTTGATGCACTCATCGCAGGAGCTGCACTGCTCGGTGTCCAACCACGGCGCCATGTATTCGGCCGCGGGCTGAGCAGCAGGCGCAGCGGATTTGGCAGTTGGTGCTGCTTGGGCCTGCGCGGCGTGCGCTTGTTGCGGCGGCGGCTCGGCCAAGGTGTGCATGACCGCCGAGGTGAACTTCTGCATCAGTTCATCGCGGACTTTGGTCTCCAGCGCGGCGCTGTCCACGGGCGCTTGCCCGCCGCCCGCCAGACCTTTCAGCATCGCCCAAAAATCCGCGCGGTCGCGGCAGGACTCCACCATGGTTTCGCTCACCAGCAGGCGGCTTAGGCGCTGTTTGCTATCGATGGTCCAAATATAGGGAAACTTGCCCTCGCGCTCACCTTCCGCCAACGTCAAGTAATCGGCCAGCGGCACCATGTTATCGTGCCAGGTGTCGGGCGGCGCGGAGCGAAAATGTTTGCGAAAACGTCCTTCGGTCATGGCGAAGTCGGCAAAGGTGAGCGGCAAAGGCATGGTTTTGTTCTGCCCGGCATCGCGGTAGTTCAAGGTGTAGGTCGGCCACACGTCATCCATACCTGGATTGCCGGAAAGATCGAGACACTCGGCGACGGTATTGCCCTTATCGGGGTTGTAGCGCAACAGCGGATAGGCCCGCGACTCCACCGCCAGCTTGGCCTGATGATGGCCCATGTCGTCGCCGATGCCGTGCTCCGGTTGGCACGAGGTGTAGCAATTGAACAGGGCCGGGCGTTTGCTCAGCAAGCCCTCGATAAAGCCTTCGATCATGTGATTGGGATGGGCAATCGTGCTTTGCATAACGTAGCTGGTGCGGTGCGCCATGGCGATCAAGCCGATCTCCTTGCGCACTTCTTGCTTGCCCATGGTCACCTTGCCGAAGGCCGCCATGTCGGAGACTTGGCCCTTGAACCCCGACGTGCAGGCTTGACCGCCGGTGTTGGAATAAACCTGCGTGTCGACCACCACCATCTTGAGCGGCTTGCCCGACATCATGGCGCGCGACAGGTTTTGAAACCCGATGTCGTACATCGCCCCGTCGCCGCCGACCACCACCACCGGCGGACAGAGCTTGAACTCCTCGTCGGAGAAGTGCTGCCAACTGAAGTAACGCAAGAAATCATCGTGCACTTTCGGATCGTAACTGCGGGACAACTCCAACTCGGCGCGACGAATAGCTTTGAAACCCTCGGCCATTTTCGCCATGTGCCCCTCGAACACCCCCATCGCCATGGACGGACTGTCCTGAAACAAATGATTGGCCCAAGGAAACGGATAGGGATTGAACGGATAGGTGCTGCCCCACACCGAGGTGCAACCGGTGGCATTGATCATGCCCATGGCGCTGCGGCCGCGGTTGCTGGGTCCGTCGCTGTAGCGCCAACGCAGATCCTTCAGTTGCTTGATCAGATCGATCATCCGCGCCAGCCAATCCTTATCCACGGGCTGCACGCCGCGCAATGTTTCGATGCGCTTGGCGATTCCCGACAGCGTGACATCCTCGTTGCCCACGCTGTGCAAGACGTCATCCAGGATCGCGACATCGTCGACATTTACTTCCGCCACCAGCTTGCGTTGCACGTCGGCTTCCAAGCGCCGAATCAGCTCGCTCAAATACTCGACGTGCTTGGCCACCCGCGGCCGCAACAGCGCTTCGACCGTGGCGGTAAACAAGTGCAGCACGGTTTTCTCTGAGCAGCCCAAGCAGGCGCCATCGCCGCTGGTA
>JAKACW010000135.1 GCA_021821045.1 Pseudomonadota bacterium | reverse complement strand
TCTCCAGAAGGCGCTGCTTGCGGTCGAGGCGATAGTCATACGAGTGAAGGAACGCACGCCCATCCAATGATATCTGGCGGGTCAGTTCCCGCCGAAACGATAGGACGACCGCACTCCAGCCATGCAAAGAGGTTTCGTTCACAATATCTAGTCGGACTCTTGCTCTTTTCGGATCGCACCCTGCCAGCTCGCTGATTAGCGCATTGCCATCGGGAAGCGGGCTCCGACAAACCTGCCTTGAAGTCGCCGGCTCCAAACAACAGCTATTACTTACATCCTTCTTGATGGGAGACACGGACGTACGAAGATCATCCGTTTGCAATGGCGAGAAGTTTGCCGGTCCGATCATTTACCTACGCAATCTTGCGATCTCTGGCGACGTGAACATCGCCCTTCACCGTTATGTCCGGCATATCGTATTGCTCGAGGGTGACGCCTTTGGACTTTAGTTCGCGCATGATGCCTACCAATTCATCGCCGACCGTCCACGTTACCGCGGGCGCCTGGTTGGCGCCGGCGTAGCCCGAGTGGTAAACGTTCCACTTCGTGTGGCCACTTTGGAACACAGTCAATTCGTCGCCTTCTGAACTGACCGGGTGTAGCCCAAGCGTTCCCTCATAGAATTCACGATGTCTGCCACGGTACCTTGTTTTCTAACATGTCAATTTCCTCCGGATTGCCCAACGCCGGATGCGCCTGCCATATACGGTCCGATTTGAATTCACGCAGCCTAGTTAAGCGGGGCGTACGCTCTGCGACCCGTTGGTCCCATCAGCCGCTCGCGCCCAATGGGCGGCACCGCCGTTGAAACGTGTCGTGCCCCACGATTCAATCATGCCGATCTTGTAACGATACGCCAATTCGCCGTCGTACCATCCCGTGAAAAGTAGAATCACCGTCGTGGCAAACGACAACGATACACCCCATGGCGCGACCGCTGCGATCATGTCATTTTGCCGCATGCCAACACTCACAAGCGCAACCAGCAGCGCCGCCGCGTTGCCGATGAAGTCGGCCAAGCAATGGTATGGGAACGAATCTCTCACCGTGAAAGAAAATCCGTCAGACCGATGCCTGCCGCGAGCGCGCCCATAACGAATCCCGCGCCCACCAGCCACATCGACGCGCGCGCTCAGAATGGATCATCGGTTCCGATGTAAGCGAAATCAGTAATGAGTGCGGAAACCAGAAACGCAATTGGGAACGGCACCAGCATGGGATGAACGGGTGACCGCCAATCGCTGCTTTGCTGGGTACTCCTGATTTGGTGTTCGCAATGGCTCACCTCCGTCGATCGCAGGGTTGACCCACTATGGATCACCTTGCGCGCGAAATCGAAAAGGTAGACGATGTCGAGAATGTGTGGACGGTGCCTTTCGGCTCAAGTCCGACCGGCGGCGGATGTGTTTCCTTTGGCGATCCCGCTGACATTCTCCGCAGAATCGACAACGCGTTATCGTATCCCCACAAGCCAGAGCGAGAAAACTGTAATGCTTTTTCGAAGCTTCGCCTTGCCCCCAAGTCGTCCCGTTTTGCGAACTTTAATCGGCCAACGTAATAATTCGCCGTACACAGCCATGCATCTCGTAGATTTAGATAATCATTGTCCTTTACTTCTAACGACTCGGCGCGCGCCAGCAATTCCTTCTCGTCAACTGTGCCAAGATAGAAATCGATCACGCTCTCAAACATCAGCCGATCTCTCGGATCTCCTGCTGGCCAAGCAATGAACTCACGCTTGTGCGACTCCAGTTTCTCGTTCGCTTCCTTCTTGCGCCCGAGCGCGACGCGGACAACAAACGCTTCCAATTCCCATAGCACTGGCGTTGATCCGATCATCGTGCCGAGCACTCGCTCGTATAAATCGAGCGCAATCGCAAGATCGTTCCGATTTCTATTGCCTTTCTCGACGATAAGTCCGCTCAGAATTGCCGCTTCGGGTACTTCGGAGAAGGAACTGTCCTCAGCCAGGGCGCCCGACAACGCAGCTTTATACAAGTCCACGGCCTTTTTCTCGTCTCGTTCCACCCCGAGACCGTGCTCATACATGTAACCTAATTCATGGCCATAAACATGACCACCTGAGTCATACGCTCTCCGAAACCACCGGACTGCCTCAGCAAAGTTGGGCTGACCTAGATCGCCACGGCGATAAATCCTGCCGAGCTCCAACTGCGCATCGAGGTGATTCTTCTCGGCCGCGGCCAAAAGAAACTGCGTGCCTCTGTTGACATCCCTCGGGATATCGGCTCCGATTACCAACAGCATGCCCAACGTCGCCATCGACTGCGTATTATTAGCCGACGCCGCCTTTTCCAAATATGAATTGGCGGTCTCGAAGTCCCCAAGAATCCGAGAAGTCAAAGACATGAAATCCATCGCATTAGCGTCCCCCGAATCAGCCGCGATCTTGAACCACTTTTTCGCTTGCTCGAAATCTCTTTCAGTCCCTCTCCCAAAAAAGAATGATCTGCCAAGGGCAAGCTGTGACGGGACTTCTCCGGCAAGTGCGCCAACGCGATATGCTTCGACAGCTTCGGCTTCTTTCCCCGCAGATGCAAGGCGTTTACCTCTTTCATAGTGCGAGAGCGTTGAACACCCGAGCATTAGCAGAACCACGGGGGCCAATAAGCATGCAAAGCGAATTCGTACAGCAAGCATTGTTAACTACCTTTGAGAAAACACCGAAGCATTCCGGATTTGCCAAAGTGCGCAAGTTTAAACGACCCGGTTTAGCCCGAAAGCGTCGTTTTGGCAATTTTGGACCGCGAATTCTTAACGCTTTGCAGGCGCCCTCGAAATGTTGTCGTGTCCCCCCCCCGGTTTCGTGCCCCCGCGCGTTGAACCAAACACTCAACCAGAAAAAACCTAGACACGATTTTCAGCATATTAAGAAGGTGTTAAGGGGCTGGCACGGTGCTGCGCGCGCCAGCGCCGCGCTGGGATACAAATGTTTCGCCTTACCTGGCAGCATTAAACGCCTAGATTTGGAACTATGACCCACCATTTTTCCCAAATCGACCAGTACTTCGGGCGGCTAAGCAACGCGCACAGCAGCGATCCTCGGCTTGACGCACCACCGTGGGCCGTTTTCTAGAGGGAAGCTGCTAGAAGCGAACGGATGGATCGATCATCGTTCAGCTAGTGGGCGACTCGCACACGAGCGCGATCGCACCCGATCCAGGTCATGCGCGTCGAACATCCAGTTCAGTTGCAGCCTTCCGCTTCCGCGATCGCATCCCACGGCTTGTTCGCCCTCTCAATCAGGTACACCGGCTTATGCAGGCGATTGTGCTGGAAAGGCATAACCTGTTCCACCACGGCGTCATTGATGCCGATGGCAGCGCGCAGAGTTTGCGCCTGTTGCTTGTAGGACGGATCGTCGATCAGCCGCTCGGCCATCGAATAGTGATAGTAGGCCGCGACGTGCACCGCGTTATCGGCGAGCGTATTGGTATCGGGGATCGCGTCGTAATAGGTCGCGAGCAGCCAATGCGCCAGACCGTCGTTGATGCGCGCCGCCTGATGCAACAGGATAAGCGCGGCGCGCTGGTTGCCGACCTGCAACATAACGCGGCCGAGATTACGCAGCGCGGCAATGGAGCCGCGCTTCGCGCCCATCGTGTACCACGTGATTGCGGCGTCAAGGTCCGGCGTTCCGGTCGCCTCGCCGGGACCGACAAGGCCGCCCTCTAAATGGATGGCGTAGTTCTTCATGGAATCGGCATGGCCGTTGTTGGCTGCGATGCCGACCCAATACTTCGACTGGTCGTACGCCCTCGCGATTGCGGTCTCTCCAACTGTGCCGATCTCATACCAGAGGCCAAGCCGCGCCTGCGCTTCCACCACGCCGCGATTGGCCGCGTCCGTCATCTCGGCAATGGCCGTTTGCGCGTCGTGCGGCACGCCAAGAGCGTATTCGAGCATCTTGGCGCGGAGGAAGGCCGCATTCGGCTCCAACGACGCCGGCTGCGTATTCAAAAGCGCCCAGGCGTCGGCGTTGTCCCCCGCTTTCAGCGCCACGATCGCGTCACACACGCCCTGGCTCTGTGCGGCCGCGGGCAATGAGGCGCTCGCGAATACGCCGATTGCGAGCAGCACGCCGATCGCGAGCCGCGTAATCCTATCATTCATTTTCATTTCTCCTTTCAGCAGAAGGGTTATTGCCGTAGGTAGAAACTATAACCCACCATTTCTCCCGAATCGACCGGTACTTTGGGCTGTTAAGCCACTCGCAGATCAGCGATTCTCGGCTTGGCGCCGCTGTGGGTCGTTTCTAGCGCGAATTTGAGTTGCCTGCCGCCGCCAGCCTTTGCAGGTCGCGAACAGCTTGGCG
>JAKACW010000075.1 GCA_021821045.1 Pseudomonadota bacterium | reverse complement strand
GGCCGGATATAAGCGCGCAGTCGCAACCCCATCGTCAAAAACAAGAGGGCTATCTTGCAAAACAGGACGGGTCCATATAAGCGGATTTATCCGCGATTGAATCGGCGAAGCATCGCGGTAGGAAACCGCTCCCACATCAAGGATGCCAGCGTCGTAGGGGAGGATTCATCCGCAATTGAATCGGCGCCACAGGTGAGTCGGGCGAAGAATCGCGGAATGATCCGCTCCCACAAAATTTTTTCGTGCGAACGCTTGCCCTGTATCTCGTGGGAGCGGTTTCTTACCGCGATTGATTTCGATACCTGTGTTGACCCCTAGTGAATCGCTCCGCTGCGCCGCAGCAAGTCGGCGACCGCATGAGCGAGTTGCCGGTAGCCCTCGCCGTTGGGATGAACGTGATCCGCCTTCAGATCGTTGTCGCTTTCGATCTCAGTGATTTTGTCCGCTTCGATGGGCAGATTGAGATGCTCGGCGACTTCGAGATACACGGGCGCGGTGCTGCGCATTAGGAGCGTCGGCTCGGGCACGCCGAGCAGAACGACGTCAATGTCGCGGCTTTGTGCCGTTTGAACCATGGCGATCAAATTCTGCCTGAGCTGATTCTTGTCCAGCTTGCGCAACATGTCATTGCCGCCGTGGCACAGGATGAGCAGGCGCGGCTTCACCGCTTCCAGCACCTCGGGCAACCGTTTCAATCCCTCCGCGCTCACTTCACCGGGAATGCCGCTGTTGACGACGCTGCGGCCGATCAACTTGGCCAGCACCGCCGGGTAACTCTCCTCGGTTTTGGCGCCGGTGCCGTGGGTGAGGCTGTCGCCGAAGGCGAGGACGACGGCATCGTGCGCCAGGGGTGGCAATGTGATGGGGTCGCGCGAGCATGCGGTCAGGCTGAGGGCGCACAGCGCGATGACTATTGCGGCAAACCATTTCCGGGGTTGATGCATAAACGGGTTCGGTGTTGGGTCCTGTAACCACTGTGTCGGGTAGTGCGCCGATCAATTGAGCATCCGAAAAAGACCCTACAAAATAATTGTTGACCACCTTATTTATTTACTGGTTTACTCAGCCTTCTTGTTTCGGTCCACCTGCCCAAGGGTCAACCCGGTTCACTGGAGCGCTGCAATGCATCAACCCATTGATATCCCGAGAATTCGTTTGGTTCCCCCGGTGTATTTCGCGATTTGGATCGTTGTCGGCAGCATGGCGGGACTGGTGCTGCCACAGGTGGAATTGCCCGTCGTGGTTGCCCAAGCCTGGGGTTGGACGTTTTTCACCCTCGCCGTTCTGCTAAACCTGTGGACCGTTGGCAGCTTCAAGCGCGCCGGCACCCCTTTGCACGTGCGTCGACCGGCCCGGACTTTTATCGGCGGCGGCCCGTTTCGCCTGTCCCGCAACCCGCTGTACCTCTCTATGGCCATGTGCACTGTGGGTTTCAGTTTCATTGCCGGAACGTATTGGGTCGCGTTGACGCTGCCGTTGTTCATTGCACTTTTCAATCGCTTGGTGATCGCGCCTGAAGAAAGCTATCTAGCGAATACCTTCGGGGATGAGTATCTGGCCTACGCCCGTTCGGTGCGCCGCTGGGTCTGAACGACTGGCAAGTTTTTTGCCAGCGTGACCTCGCTCGCGGATTCTCTGTAGTTCCCATCAGCCTCGCCCATCGACCGTTAAACTTTCCCGCCGCCGGTCCGAGAACAGTGGAAACTTTGCTGTTCCTGACTCATCCAACAGAACGTCGCCCGTCGCAAATCGTTAGCGACGTTCAACAACAAGGAGGGGCGTATGCATCACTCGGGCAAGTTCCAAAAACTCGAAGAGATTGTTCTGAATGTGTTGCGCAAGGGCAACGCGCGCATCGGTCAGTCCTTTCCCTATCAAATGGTGTGCGCCGGCGCGGCGAAAGAGCAGCTTTCCCGCAATGACGTCACGGACTATGTCCAGGAACTCAAAAACCATCGCTTGCTTACCGCCGACGAGCGCCTTACCGAAGGCTTGATCAAGAAGGCCGGATTGAAGCAAGTCGCCGCCTAGCGTTTTAAGCCGGCATCGCTTTGGCGCGAGCAAAGCAGGGCGCTTGTTTCCTGACGAATTGTTCGTGAAGAATCTGGACGCTGAGCACCAGCATTAACGTCCACTCCAGCTTCATGATGCGGTAATAGCTGTTGTAATCCGTGGGCGGCGCGGCGTTGGCCAGCTGTTCACGCAGCGACGTCACGTAGGCGGCGTCGAAAAGGCCGCAGCGCGACAACGCTTCGTGGTTGAGATAAGGCTCGACCTGGGCCGAGCGATCCCGGGTGAAGAACCACTCGCGGATCGGCGTGTAAAACGCGCGCTTCTTGTGATCCGCCGGATGGGGCGGAAGATGGGGGCGCGCGACCTGCTTCAAGACGTATTTTTCGTCCATTCCGCGCAGTTTGAATTCCGGCGGCATGCGCGCCGCCAGCTCGAACAATTCGTGATCGACGAAGGGCACCCGCGCTTCCACGCTGTGGGCCATGCTCAGCCGATCGCTTTTCCAAAGAATCCACCCCGGCAAGCGCGTCTTCGTTTCGATGTACAAGGACTGGTTGAGCGGGTGGCGATTCTCCAGGTGCGGCTTCATTCGGCGCACCAGCGTCTCGAATTGGCCGGTATGGGGCGTGGCGAGCAGGGCACTCTCGTCGAACACCTCCAGCGCGTGCTCGCCCAGGATGTTCCAAAAGTCGAACCATGCCGGGTAGCAGCCAAACCGCTCGATGGTTTCCCGCTGCTCCTCCGGATCATGAAGCTCCAACAGCAGGCGGATGTAGTCCTCGGAAAAGTATTGCGTGTATTCGGTGAGATACAGCTGCTCGCGCATCCGGGCATTGGGAATCTGATTGCCTCTGATTCGCATGTAATCCTGGCGAAAACAATCATAGCCGCCGAGCAACTCATCCGCGCCGTCGCCGGTGTAAACCACCTTGTAGCGGTTGCGTCTGACGAGATCGGACAGAAGAAAGTGCGGAATGTCCACGGCCAGCCGCTGCGGCTGCTCTAGATGATAGAGGCACTTTTCCAGTTCGGGCAGGAAGCTGGCCTCCTGCTGATCGTCCATCGTCAGTTCGACGTTGTTTACGCCGAGAAAGCGCGCCGTGTGGCGGTAGATATCCGACTCGTCCATCGTCTCGTTGGTGAAATGGATGGAGAACGTTTTGAGAGGCTGATCGTAGATATCCTTAAGCAGCCACGCGATGGTGGATGAGTCGATACCCCCCGAAAGGTAAGAGCCGATCGGCACCTCGCCGATGAGGTGGCTCTCGGTAGCGTCCTTGAGTCCATCGAGAAAGGCCGACGTCCAATAGCTTTCGTCGAACGACTCGTACTCGCCGTCACGGGGGAACGCGACGTCCCAATAGCATGTGAGCTTCGGCTCCTGGCCGGCGCGCAGCTCGACATAGTGTCCCGGCGGCAGCTCGACGATGTCCATGAACATGGTGTGGGGCGACACCGAAAATTGATAAAAAAAGAAGTCGCGAATGGACTCGACGTTGAATCGAGGTTCCACCAAGCCGGAGGCGAATATGCCCTTGGCTTCGGATGACGCGACAAACAAATCGGCGTCCTGCGAGTAGAACAACGGCTTAATGCCCAAGCGGTCGCGAACGAGAAACAGCGAGGCGTTGTCGCGGTCGTACATCGCAAAGGCGAACATCCCGCGCAACAGGGACACCCCCGCCAGACCTTCCCGGGCGATGAGTTCGAGCACGACTTCCGTATCGCAGTCGGTTCTCAGTGCAACGCCCTGGTTTCGAAGCCTTTGCTGCAGGAAGCGGTAGTTGTAGATCTCGCCGTTGAAAACGATGACGTAGCGCCCGTCCGCCGACTGCATGGGTTGGTGGCCGCCGGCGATGTCGACGATGCTGAGTCGGGTGTGACCCAGCGCGACGTGGGCGTCGGAGAATATGTTTTGTTCATCCGGTCCGCGATGCCCCAGCGCTTCGTTCATGGCCTCGATGCGCCAGCGATCGATGGGCGTCCCGCCGCGGGAGTAGATGAGGTTGATGCCGCACATGGTTTTTTCTCTTGCGCTTCCCTATCGATATTCTTTCAGCGACCAGCGCGGCGCCTGGGGTACGGCGAGCCTTTCCGACAGCCATGCCATGGCGGGCCCGATGGACTCGGCGAAACCGGGCGGCGGATTGATGATGCACATCCCGCTCCCGTTGAGGCGTCGTTGCACGTCGTTGGGCAGGGCGAAGAACTCGATCGTCAGCGCGGCGACGCCTGGACCGTTGGACAAGAAACGGGCAATGGATTCATGCTCCCGCGCGGCGGTGATGGGATACCACAGCAGCACCGCAGCATCCTTGCGGCGCCGGCAGGCAGATTCGACGCCGTCGATGGCGGCTTGCCACTCGCCAAGACTTTCATAGGCGGGATCGAACAGAACGAACGGCAGCGCGTGCCGGGGAATCTTGGCATGATCGACGGCCTGGTATGCGTCCTCCCGCAGCACCCTGATTCGTTTATCCCCCGCATAGCGCTTCTTTAAGGCCGCGAACGCCTGCGGATGTTTGTCCACCACAATGAGTTGGTCGCCGTCCCGCATCGCGCTGCGCAGGAGTTCGGGCGAGCCCGGATAGAATCGAGTGGGCTTGTCCCTGTTAATCCGCTGAATTACTTTCATGACGTCAACGATAGGCGCCGGCGCGTTCTCGCCGTCGGCAAGTTTCGCAACGCCGTTGAGGTATTCCTTGTTCTTGCCGGCCGCCGCCGACTGTAGATCGTACAGGCCTTCTCCGCCATGGGCGTCGATGGCGATGATGGATGGCGCTGACCGTTGATGCAGGAGAAACGCGTGAAGCAGCACGACGTGCTTGTGTACGTCAGCAAAGTTTCCCGCATGGTATATATGCTGGTACGAAAGCACGGTGGTTTGACTTTGCTAGTGAGGATACTGCCACTATATGCAAGGTCGAAGTGTATTGCAATTAGGCGTCGGTGGAGACCGCTTCGCCCGCCAGGCGCGTCTTGAGGCGGTCGAGTTCGACGATGATGGCTTCGGCTTCGGCGTAGTTTTGCTTGGCAATGGCGAATTCCGCTTTCGCCGCCAGTTCGCTGATGCGAGCGAACCCGTAGCCTCCGCCCACGCCCTTCAGATCGTGAATTTCCTTTTTGAGTTTGTCCCAGTCGCGCTGGTGCAAGAGTTCGGCGATGCGCTCGATGACGGCTGGATAGCGTTCGACAAAGCGGTTGATGAGATCCACGATTTCGGGATCTTCTTCCGCGAGCGTCGAGCGAATTTTCTCACCTGACTCGGATCGCTCGGCCGTCGCGCCCAGAAAGCGTTTTACCGTATCGTTGAAACGGGCTTGGTCGATCGGCTTGGGAAGAAACTCCGTGCAGCCCGCATCAAGACAGCGTTTGGCGTCTTCCTGCATCGCGTTCGCGGTGAGCGCCACGATGGGGCCGGTGTAGCCCGTCCGGCGCAGCTGCTTGGTCGCGCTCAAGCCGTCCATGATCGGCATCTGTATGTCCATGAAAACGAGATCGTACTTGTTGGTCAGCGCCTTTTCGACGGCGATGCGGCCGTTCTCCGCCACGTCCACGCTTGCGCCCATCTTCTTGATGTACAGTGAAATGAGCCGCTGGTTGTCGAAGTTATCATCCGCCAGCAGAATATGGCCCGTTACCAGGGGTCGGTCAATCGACTTCATCGACGCGGACGACGCGTCTTTATGGGGCGCCTCGTCGACGAGCTTCAGGTCCTCGTTCTCGCCGGCGCTCACCGTGGCGGTGAACGTGCTGCCTTGCTCCGGTGCGCTTGTCACGTCGACGGTGCCGCCGAGCTTTTCCGCCAGCAGCTTGGACAGGTACAAGCCCAATCCCGTGCCGCCGAACCGTCGCGTGGTGGACGTGTCGGCCTGGGCGAACGGCGTGAACAGTCGCTCGATCTGTTCCGGCGACATGCCAACGCCCGTGTCGATGACGTCGAATTTTACGACACTGTCGGCCTTGCGGTAGGAAACGCGGATCGTGACGGAGCCGGCGTTAGTAAACTTGATGGCGTTGTTGACTAGATTTAGGAGTATCTGTTTGAGCCGAACGGGGTCGGAGTATATGGACTCGGGGAGAGGATAAACGTGATCGATGGTGAATCGAATTCCCTTATCAGCGGCCTGCATCGACGCCAGCGCCCGTAGATCCTCCAGCAACGGAAAGATCGGCACCGAGAGTTTCTCGACCGAAAGTTTTTCCGCCTCTATCTTCGACAGGTCGAGTATGTCGTTGATGATTTGCAGCAGATGCTTGCCCGAGCGAATGATCGTGTTGATCGCTTCGACCCGCTCCTCCATGGTCGAATCGGCGTCGAGAAGCGTTTCCGAGAAACCGATGATGGCGGTGAGCGGCGTTCGGATCTCATGGCTCATGTTGGCAAGAAACGCGCTCTTGGCTTTGTTCGCGGATTCCGCGGAAAGCTTGTCCACGAGGGCGGTGCGCGCCCGTTCTTCGGCGCGCTTGCGTTCGCTGAAGTCGATGAAGGTGCCCACGGTGCCGGCGAATATCCCGTTGGCGTCGGTGAAGACGGCGCGGTAGTACATGACGTAGTGCGTCTTGCCGGTGCAGTCGACGATGGGCAGTTCGTACACTTGCTGCAGCAGACTCACGGGATTGGAGTTGCTCAGTAATCGCTTGAATTGCGTTTCGTTCGGCGAGCCGGCGAACAGTTCATCACTAAGGTGGCCGCGCGCCTGTTCCTTGGTCAATCCAAAAAACTTTTCCCATGCATTGTTGACGCCGAGGTAGCAGCCCTTGGGATCCTGGTAGAAGACCGGGAAGGGCAGCACTTCGATGAGTTCTTGCGTGAAATGCAGTTGTTCGCGCATTTCGCTGCGGTTGGCGGAAAGGTCCGCCAACAACGATTGAACTTGATCGGCGAGCGAATTGAACGCGTCCACCGTCACGCGGATCTCCTTAGCGCCGGAGGAGTGGATTCGCACATGGTGCTCGCCACGGCGAAAGCGGGTCAAACCGTCCGCCAGCACGTTGAGGGTGCGCAAGTTCGATCTCAGGATGATTGTGATCGTGATCATGACCACGACGGTGATCACGACCAAATGGATGAGTTGTTGGACAAATTCGGTCCACAACTTGTTGATGAACGGCGTCGGGTCCGTTTCGACGGCCATCGCGCCATAGGGCACGCCGCCCAGATTGAGAGAGAATTCATCCCTCTGTGCCTGCAGACCCACCAGCGTGGCAAACCGCGGTGGGTAGCTGGGACCCACAGACGGTGTCTGGGTCATGATTTTTGCGCCGTTGGGCGCAATCCAGGTCAGCGATCTGATATTTGAGCGAGTCTGGGCCTGGGAGTCCAACAGATCCTTTATCGCGATATAGTCTCCGACGATGGACTGTTCGATCAAAACCGGGCCAACCAGCTTGAAGATCTCGGCCGCTTCGGACTTGTGGTGTTCGAGCGCTTCCTTGATCCCGCTGTTAAGCGCTAAATAGTTGTGTACGCCGAGCGCGGTGACAATGACAAGGCCCACAGGAAAAAGCAAGCGATGAAGCATTCCCATGCTTCGTTGCTTCTTCGGTTGCGAATCGGTTGTCATGTCGTGTTTGGTTCCAAATGGCGAGTACGCCGCAACATCGCGTCGGGCGCGACACAGCGTGCATCGGACGGTGAACATCGGCGTTGCTGTCGACGTCCTGGTCTGCCCCAACAATGGCTGAATTCCAGGATTTTTGTCGGCAGAAGGACCCAAAACACTTAGCAGCGCGGACCAAAGTGTCCGGGAACACTGAATGTTGCACCCCTTTCAAAGTGGGTAAAATAGTGTCGTCGGTCACACTTCCCGCGTGTGACGTCAAGCGATTAGAAGGTTCGTCCGTTTCTTCTGAATATGAGGAAATATGCAGTGAGTGGCCCGATTCGTCTGTTTTTGCTCGGCGCGGTGATTATGTTCGCATCGGGCTGCAGCACTACGTCGACTCGCGCGACGTTTCAGGCCGAACACGACGTCGGCCAGCGCATCGCCCAATTCGCCAAGGTTCAGGTCGGAACGCCGTACAAGTGGGGCGGGAAAACGCCCGCCGGTTTCGACTGCAGCGGATTGGTGCTCTTCGTCTATAACAAGTTTGGCGTCGACGTGCCGCGTACTGCCCACGCGCAATATCGGGAAGCCGCGCCGGTGCGGCTCGATCGGCTACGTCCCGGCGACTTGCTGTTCTTCAAAATCGGCTCGCGGCGCATTTCCCATGTGGCGATCTATACCGGCAACGGGGCATTCGTCCACGCCCCGCGCAGCGGTACGTCGGTGCAGGTCGCGACATTGGAAAGTGAGTATTGGCGGCGGTACTTGGTCGGCGCGGGGCGCTACGTTTAGTTTTCGCTGAAGCGATTTTTTGTGGGAGCGGATTATGCCGCGATTGAACCGGCGTGGCGTCGAACCGGACGAAGAATCGCGATAGGAAATCGCTCCCACAATAAAGCTCAAGGTTTTCGCAATACCCGCTCGAGGCAGCGGCGGGTGTTGATTTCGATGGTTTCGCTGCCAACCTTGTCCCGCTCGAACCAGCGCGCGTCCGTCACATCGTCCGACGGCTTGAGGTCGCCGCCCAGTAAGCGGGCCCGCAAATCGACAATCACGTAGTGAAACCGCTCATCGATGAGTTCGAACACGTAAATGACCTCGCCCGCTTCCACATCCAGTCCGGTTTCCTCGCGCATTTCCCGTTGCGCGGCGTGCTTGAGGTTTTCCTTGAACTCCACCTTGCCGCCGGGTAATGCCCACAGACCCTTGGCGGGTTCCCGCCCGCGCTTGACCAATAGCACGCGCCCGTCGTGCTCGACGAGAACACCCACCCCCAAAACTGGAGCACGGACCGTCATCGCGCAATAATAGGCCAGTTCGAATCATCAGGCTAACGGAAATGACTGCGATCGTCACGGTGCGCGGCCTCAAGAAGAGTTTTCGAGACGGCGATGGACGCCGCGAGATTCTCGGCGATGCAACGTTCGATTTAGCGCCCGGATCGATCAACGTGGTGGTCGGCCCGAGCGGCAGCGGCAAATCGACCTTGTTGAATTTGGTCTGCGGCATCGACATTCCGGACAGCGGCGAGATCGTCATCGATGGTCAAGCGATCAGCGGCTTGGACGAAACACGAAGGACGTTACTGCGGCGTCGGAAAATCGGCTTGGTTTTTCAATTTTTCAATCTGCTGCCCACGTTGACACTGTGGGAAAACGTAACTCTTCCCATTCAACTTAACAGCCTGGACCCGCGCGCCGGCGCCGAGCGGCTGGAGCGTCTGTTGGACCTTGTCGGATTGCGCGAGCGTCGCGACGAGTTTCCGGAGCACTTGTCCGGCGGCGAGCAGCAGCGCGCCGCGATATTGCGCGCATTGGCCCACGAGCCGGCGCTGGTTCTGGCCGACGAGCCAACCGGCAATCTGGATCATGACGCCGGCGCGCGTGTGATCAGCGAGTTCACCCGCTTGGCCCGCGCCCAAGGCACGACCCTGCTCATCGCGACCCACAGCGACGCCTTGGTGCGGGCGGCGGATCATGTTTTACGCATCGAAAACCGCCGCGTGGTGCCGCATGGCCTCTGAACGGGACTTGCTTTGGCGGGCCTTCGCGCGGGACTGGCGTCACTTTCCATTGCACTGGGTTACCACGGTGTTAGGCATTGGCATCGCCGTAGCCATTGTTGCGGCCGTGCACATTGCCATCGACAAAACACGGGCGGCGATCGAGCGCAATCACGCCAATCTGTATCAGGATGTTTCGTACACGCTGGAGAACGCCGCCGGCTGGGTGCCCGAGAAGACGTTTGCCACGGCGGCGGTGGATCATCGCATCGACGCCTTGGAGCCGGTGATCGAAGCGTGGGTAACCATCGATGACGGGGGCCCTCGCTATCTGCTTTTGGGTGTCGATCTGCTGCGGCAATCCAATCTTTCACGCGACGGTGACGTCCAGGCCGTCGAAGCGTCGCGCTTCACCCGCTTGATGACCGAGCGGGGTGCCGTGGCCGTTGGACCGGCGTTGATGGCCGATCAGGGTTTAAAGACTGACGCATCCATCGAGCTGCGTCACGGTGATCGGCGGGCCACGGCGCATGTCGCCGCGGTGATGGAGCGGGCGTTTGTTGTCGACCATCCGGTGTTCGAGCGCTTGATTCTGGCGGACATTGCCACGGCGCAAGAGTTGCTCGGCGTTCAGGGTTACGTTTCCTATCTCAAGGTTCGCGCCGGTGCGGGCGCCGAGGCAATGCAGCGAGCGCGGGATTTCGCGGCGGTGCACGCAACGGACCTGCGATGGGTCAGCCAAGAGCAACGCCTCGAGGAAACCTCGTCCCTGCCCCGGGCCTTCTACGCCAACATTCAGATCATTGGCTGGCTGGCGCTGTTGCTGGGGGTGATGATCGCGCTGAATGCCACTCTTTACGTCGTTCGTTTGCGCAAGGACGTGGTGGGAACGCTGCGCGCCATGGGTGTCACGAGCAGGGAAATCCTGTTGTTGCAGGGCGGCTCGTTCCTGGTGACTGCGGCCATCGGTTCGGTGCTCGGGCTGGCGCTGGGTGTTCTCGTGAGCGACGCGCTCTATGTGTTGACGCTGCGCACGGTGAACGAACTGTTTCACCCGGCAACTTGGGTGGACGAAAGCGTGACGGCGGCGACGTTGCTGCAGTCGCTGTTGGTCGGTATCGGCGCCGGCGCCGTCGGGGCCGTTGTTTCCGCGTGGCAGGCGCGGGTCATTGCGCCAGTAACGTTGATGCGGGAGAAAATCGGGCGGCCGATCCATCCCGCCTGGCGCTGGGCCTTCGGGGTTGGTCTGATTGCTGTTTCGCTGCTTGGCTTGCTGCCGGAGACGACCGATTTCATCGGCGTCCATGCCGCCTTGTTCGGACTGCTGGGCGGGTTCGTTCTGCTCTGCCCCGATATCATCGTCGGCGCGGCCGGGCTGGTCGCGGCTGCTGCGGCCAAGGCGGTCAGTCCGTTGTCGTTGTGGGGATTGCGCAACATCCGGCGCTTGAAAAAGTTCTATGCGCTGGCCATGGCCTCGTTGGTGGTGGCGGTCAGCGTCGCCATGGCGCTGCAAATCATGGTCGGCAGTTTTCGCGCCGCGGTGGACCAGTGGATCAGTCGCGGTTTCGATGCCGACTATTACGTGTCGTTGAGCAGCCCGCTGCCGGGGCAAGGGTTTACCGCGGCGGATGCGCAAATCCTGGCCGCGTTGCCCGGCGTCGAGTCCGTGGTTGCCTCATCGCGCGTGGAGCTGGCTTTTCGTGGCGAAGATATCACCGTGTTTGCGCGCGAGGATTTCCACCAACTGCCGAGCCGCTATCCCGTGTTGGCGTACGACGCGACGCTGGCTAGACAGGGCAACGCGGTATTCGTGACCGAGGCGTTCGCTTTTTACCGCGGTCTTACCGTCGGCGACCGGATTGCATTGGAGGGCGGCGGGGCCGGCCATTCGGTGGTCATCGCGGCGATACTGCGCGACTACTCCGGGGGCAAGGGTTATGTCATGGCCCTGCCCGCGACGCTGCGCCCGCTCTTGGCGGACATGCCGATCACATCGCTCGCCGTGTATGTCGCCGCCGACGCGGTGCGGCGTCCCGGCGCCGTGGATTTTACCGCCGCGTTGGCGAACCCGTCCGGCGTGCGCGTGCGCGACAGTCAGTTCATCCGCGAATTCACCCTGAACGTGTTTGACCGCACCTTCGAGATCATCACGGTGCTGTCCATCGTGGTCATTGCCACGTCGTGTCTTGGGGTGATGATCGCGCTGTTTACGGCGCAAACCGAAAAACGGCAGGATTACCGTGTGCTGCGCATGATCGGCGTGACGCCGCGGGAGATCGGCGGGCTGATCCAGCGCGAGGTGTCGCTGATCGCGGTGGCGAGCAGTCTTGCGGCGGTGCCGCTGGCCTATGTCCTGGCTTACTTTTTCTGTCAGCGCTTGATGAAGCAGTCGTTTGGTTGGTCGTTCCCGCTGCAACTCGAAGCGGCGGGCGTCGCACTGGTGTTCGCCTTGGCGGTGGCGGGGTCGTTGCTGGCGGGATTGGTCGTGGCGCGGCAGTTCGCTGTTATTCGTGATGCGGAGCGGGCGGATGTCGCTGCGGCATAAAGGCATAATGGGCGTGCTTTTGGTTCTGGCGCTGGGCGCCGTGCTTGTCCTTGGTACGCGGCCGCCCACGATGACTTCGCGGATGGATGAACCGTCCTTCGTGCAGGCCATGCAGATGTCCGGTTTCGAGCCGGTCGCGGCGGTCCGGCAGTTTTCGTTTCCCGGCGACCACGGACCGCACCCCGAGCAGCGAGTCGAGTGGTGGTACTACACGGGCAATGTGTTCAGCGCTTCGGGCCAACGCTTCGGTTTTCAAATCACGCTGTTTCGCATCGGTCTCGACGCCACGCCGAGCACCGAAGGCGACTCGGCGTGGCGGGCCAAAGAGATCTATATCGGGCACGCGGCGTTGACGGACGTCGAGGGCAAGCGATACTTCCACGAGGAGCGTTTCGAGCGCGCGGCGTTGGGTTTGGCGGGGGCGCGAACGGAGCCCAACAGAGTATGGTTGCGGGAGTGGGAATTGGCGTCGACCGATGGCGCCGAGTTCTCGGCTCGAATAGACGGTTCGGCATTCGCGCTGGATTTCTCCATGCGCGCCCAGAAACCGCCGGTGCTGCAGGGCGAGGCGGGCCTGAGTCGCAAAGGTCCCGGCCACGGCGAGGCTTCTTATTATTATTCGATTCCGCGTTTGAGCGTGGCCGGTACGGTGACGGTGGATGGCGTTGCGCACGCCGTCAGCGGCAGCGCGTGGCTGGACCGGGAGTGGACCAGCGCCGTGCTGGCGCGTGGTCTGGAGGGATGGGATTGGTTCAGTCTGCAGTTTTTGACCGGCGAGGAGCTGATGCTGTACCGCCTGCGCGATGAGCGCGGCGACGCCAGCCCGTGGAGCGGCGGTTCGTGGGTCGACCGCGATGGTTCGACGGTGATTCTCGCCGCCACCGACATTGTTCTGCGGCCTGTGCGCGGCGCAGCGGCGCAGACTTACGGGGCCTACCCCTTGAGTTGGGAGATTAGCGTCGCGCCCCTGGCGCTGAGTCTGCAATCCCGCGCCGCGCTAACCAACCAGGAGTTTGTCGGCTTCGTGCGTTACTGGGAAGGCGCAGTCGATGTCAGCGGATCCCGGCGGGGCGCGCCGATCCGCGGGGTCGGCTACATGGAACTCACGGGCTATTGAGAAATTTCCTTTTGGCGAACTCGTACACGCCGTGGTTGATCGCCAATGTAAAAGCAGCGTGGCCGATCAAGGCAGTGTCGTCAGCAATAGCCAGAAGACGGCGCCATAGACCACTGCAAGGGCGGCGACTTGGGCCATGCGCTGCTCCGAATCCCGCAACCCCTCCTCCGCGTCCCAATGGGCGTCCATGTCGCGAGCGCTGCGTGTTGGCGTTTTGATCCTTGATCTGGCGATAGTCAGCGTGCTCATTCTCTTGCCTCATGTTGTTAGCTACCTTTGGCAACAGATTAGAGTTCCCACTTTCTAGCCGCGGTTAACCGCGCCACACCTGCGGCGTGAAAATTACCCTGACTTGATATACTGCCCCCACAACGATAAGAAAGCGGGGGTTCAATGACAGCTATTTTTTGGGAAGTTGTTGTTTTGCTATTAGTTTTGGGCGTTCTGGGATTTTTTGCCTACGATGACATCAAGAGCCGCCGGGAACGGGAGAGCGAAGCGCGGGAACGGACTTCCAAGCCGCGGCATGGTAGCGGGGACCGGGTAGACGCCGAACGGGACGATGAAGATACGCGCTAGCCATTTGCTCATCATCGCCGCGGTCGGTGTCGCTGCCGCGGTGTGGTTGCTGCGTCCGGCCGAGAAGCCGCTTGAGGTCGCAGTGGTGAAGGCGGCCCGCGGCCCCATCGAAAAGACCGTGGTCAATACTCGCGCCGGGACGTTGGAAAGTTGTCGCCGCGCGCGCATGGCGCCGGCCACCGGCGGACAGGTCGCTCGCCGCTTGGTGGAAGTGGGCGATCGAGTGGCGGCCGGACAGTTGTTGATGACACTGTGGAACGCCGACGTCAGCGCCGAAATCACCTTGGCCAACAGCGAGCGCAAGGCGCTGGAAGCGCAAGTGTTGGAAACCTGCTTGATGTCGGAGGTCGCGCAACGCGAGGCCGACCGCCTCAACGCGTTGAAGGGCCGCGGCCTCGCGGCGGAAGAGCAAGTCGATCGGGCCGTGACCAATGCCTCGGCCAGCCGGGCGAGTTGCACGGCGGCGAAGGCCCGTCTCGCCGTTGGCGATGCCCGCATCGCGCTGGCCAAGGCGATGTTCGACAAAACTGAACTGCGCGCTCCGTTCGATGGCAGCATCGCGGCGATCAACGCCGAAGAGGGTGAGTTCGTTACGCCGTCGCCGCCGGGAATCGCCACGCTGCCGGCGATCGATCTCGTTGATACCCGCTGTTTTCGCGTTAAGGTTCCCGTCGATGAAGTGGACGCGCCGCTGATCCGCGAAGGCATGCGGGCGCGGATCCGGCTGGACGCTTACGTCGGCCAGGAATTCAACGCGACGCTGGTGCGCATCGCGCCTTACGTCGTCGACATCGAGAAGCAGGCCCGGACGGTGGAAGTCGAGGTGGGTTTCGATGACCCGGATGAGTTTCGCGGGCTGCTCGCCGGCTACAGCGCCGATGCGGAAGTCATCGTCGACCAAAAAGACGACGTGCTGCGCATCCCCACATCCGCCATCGCGGGCGATAAGACGGTGTGGGTCGTGAAAGAGGGTCAGCTGGCCAAACGCGACGTGACCCCGGGAATCAGTCATTGGCGTCTGACGGAAATCGCCGAGGGATTACAGGCGGGCGAGTCGGTGGCGGTGGCCGTTGACGATGCCGTTTTTATCGAAGGGCTGGCTGTCACTCCCGTCGAAGAATCTTACTAGTTGTTGGCTGCCTCGTGACCGCCATGATTTCCCTCAGCAACATCACCCGGGAATTCGTCGTCGGCGGCCAGTCGGTGTTCGCGCTGCACGATGTTTCTTTGTCCATCGATTCGGGCGAGTACGTTTCGATTATGGGTCCGTCCGGGTCGGGGAAATCCACCCTGCTAAATATCATCGGTTTGTTGGATCGGCCGAACCAGGGAACCTATGTGCTCAGCGGTCACAATGTGACCGACCTGGACGCCGACGGCCTGGCGGTGATGCGCCGCCGGCACATTGGATTTGTGTTTCAGTTCTTTCATCTCATTCCCCGCTTGACCGCCGAAGAGAATGTCGCACTGCCGCTCATGCTGGCCGGCGTGCACGGCAAGGAGCGTCAGGAGGCTGTCGACAAGGCATTGGCGGCGGTGGGTTTGTCCGATCGGCGCAAGCACAAGCCGGATGAGCTGTCCGGCGGCCAACGCCAGCGCGCCGCCATTGCGCGGGCCGTGGTCATGGCGCCGTCGATCATTCTGGCCGACGAGCCCACCGGAAATCTCGACCGCAAGTCCGGTGAAGATGTCATCCATGTGCTGGAAAAAATGAACGCCGAGGGGATTACCTTGCTGGTGGTTACCCACGATCCGGAGATCGGCTCGCGGGCGCGCCGTCGTTTGCTGTTGCGCGACGGCGCCGTCGCTGAGGACAAGCGCCCCGATGCGCTCCGCGCTTGAATATATAAAGTATGCCTTGCATGCCGTGGCGGCCATGCGCACCCGGGCGTTTCTGGTGTTTCTCGCCAATACCATCGCCGTCGGTTCGGTGATCGTGTTGAGCAGCATCGGCGAGGGGTTGCGCGCGTTCGTCGTTAACGAGTTCGCCGCCTTGGGCACCAATCTGTTGATCGTGCTGCCCGGTCGTACCGAAACCTCCGGCGAGGGGCTGAACATGTTCATGGGATCGACCCCGCGGGACTTGACCCTGGAGGACGCCGAGGCGATTGCCCGCCATCCGGCCGTGACACAAATCGCGCCGATGACGGTGGGTACGACCACCGTGTCGTGGCGCAGCCGCGAGCGGGACGTGCCGATCATCGGATCGACATCGGCGCTGTCGAGCATCCGCAATTGGAACGTTCGCATCGGCGAGTTTTTGCCACAGCAATCCGACGGTCAGGCGGTGTCGATCGCGGTGTTGGGCGCGAAAACCAAACAGGAACTGTTCGGTAACGAATCTGCGCTGGGGCAATGGCTCAGGGTCGGTGATCGGCGCTTTCGCGTTGTTGGGGTGCTCGAGCCGATCGGGCGCTCCATCGGCGTCGACGTGGACGATGTGGTCATCGTGCCGGTGCGCTCGGCCCAGGCGCTGTTCAATATCACATCGTTGTTCCGCGTGCTGGTGGAGGCGCGCCGCGCCGAGGATCTCGATCGCGTTAACAAACACATTCTGCAGGTCATCGAGACGCGGCACTATGGCGAAATCGACGTGACTGTCATTACCCAAGACGCGGTCATGGGCACCTTCACCCGCATTTTCGACATCGTGACCTGGGCGGTGATCGGCATCGCCAGCATCAGCCTGGTGGTGGCCGGCATGCTGATCATGAACATCATGTTCGTTGCGGTGACTCAGCGCCGGGCGGAGATCGGCATCATCATGGCCATCGGCGGGCGCGGTTCGCAAATCATGGCGGTGTTCTTGGTGGAAGCGGCGTTGTTGGCCGGGTTTGGCGCACTGTTGGGTTGGGCGGTGGGCGAGGGCGCCGCGCGCTTGTTGTCCCAGTTTGTGCCGCAGATGGATTTTTTCGTTCCTTACTGGGCGCCGCTGGCGGCGGGCGGCGTCGCCTTGGTCACGGCGTTGGTGTTTTCGCTGCTCCCGGCCTATCGCGCCACCCAAATATCGCCCATCGCGGCGCTGAAGAAATAGGGGCCCGGCGATGAACATCCGCGACACAACGGCTTATTCCCTGCGGGCGGTGGTCACCCATCCGCTACGGGCCTTTCTTACCGTGGCGGCGATTGCCGTGGGCGTCGCCGCGGTGGTGCTATTGACGGCGCTGGGTGAAGGCGTGCGCGGTTACGTCACCAAGGAGTTCAGTCAGTTCGGCACCAACATCATCGCCGTCAATCCGGGACGCTTGCAGACTCACGGTGTTCCGCTGGGGGTGTTCGGAACGGTACGCCCGCTGACCATCGAAGACGCGCTGGCGCTGGAACGATTGCCGGCGGTGGAGAGTTCCGTTCCCGTCGTGCAGGGCAACGCGGATGTGGAGTACGGCCGGCGCACGCGGCGCACGACCATTCTCGGCGTCAATCACGCAATGCTGCGGGCATTCACCATGGATTTGGCCAACGGCGAGTTCTTGCCCGACGGGGATCCGTTTCAGCCGCGGCCGCTGGTCGTGCTCGGCGCCACCGTGGCCAAGGAATTGTTCCCCGACCGCAGTCCGCTGGGGGAGGCGGTGCGGGTGGGTGGCAATCGCTTCATTGTGATCGGCGTCATGGCGTTCAAGGGGACGATTCTCGGTTTCGACATGGACGACATCGTGTACATTCCCACCGCCCGCGCGTTGAGTTTGTTTAATCGCGAGGGCCTGATGGAGATCGACATCGTTTTCAACGCGACCCGCTCCGTGGAATCGGTGGTCAAGCAAGTGACCACGCTGTTGGAAGCGCGCCATGGCGCCGAGGATTTTACGATCACGACGCAGCAACAGATGTTGAGCGTGCTCGACTCGGTGATGAACGCTCTGACGGCGACAGTGGCGGGCTTGGGCGGCATCTCCTTGCTGGTCGCGGCAGTCGGTATTCTGACCATGATGACCATTGCGCTCGCCGAGCGGCAGAAGGAATTTGGTTTGTTATTCGCGCTGGGAATTCATCGCCGGCAATTGCTGGTGCTGGTGGTGCTGGAGTCGCTGTTTCTGGCGGGAAGCGGCGGCGTCATCGGGATATTGATCGGCATCGGCGGCGCCGTGCTGGTGAGTCATCTCATCGAGGGCTTTCCCGTCAGTCTCGAATGGCGTTACATCGCCGCGGCCGAGATGGTCGCACTTTTCATCGGCGCGGTGGCGGGCGTGTTGCCGGCCATTCGCGCCAGTCTCTTGGATCCGATCGAAACGCTACGAACCGAGTAGCTGACGCAGCGTCAGGGTATTGCCCGATTGAGTGAATTCCAGATGCTTGAGGAACGTCATGCCCAAGAGTATCTCGTCGCGCTCGGTCATCTGCGGATTGATGCTGGCGCGCACTTGGGTGAGGTGAATATCGCCCAGCGTCACCGAGTTCAGCACGGTTTGGTAGGCTTGGATGAATCCATTGGCGGTGCCGTAGGTGACGGCGGGGCCGCGCTTCAAGCCGATGCGGTCGGCGACCCCGGCGGGAATCGAGATGTCGCTGGCGCCGGTGTCGATGATGAACTCAACCGGGTGACCGTTGATGCTGCCCGAGGCGACGTAGTGGCCGTAGCGGTTGCGAAGCAGAACCGTCTCGACAACGCCTTCCGAGCGTTGCGAAACAACCGAGGCATTGGGGTTGCGCTGACGGTCCAATTGACCGCCAAACAGCCAGGCCAGCAGGCCGAGGGCGACGACCCAGCCGGCGATGACCATACCGATGCCAAGGCGGCGGTGTTCGTCTGAGTTAGGTTGTTGATTCATACTGCTAATATATAGCGTCGCGAATGACGATAGCTCAACTATGACAAAAGAAAAATACTTATGATTCCGCTGCACGATGACAACCCGACCTCGATAAATCCCTATGTGACGGTCATCACGATTGTGCTGTGTGCGCTGGTGTTTCTCTGGGAGCTAAGTCTTACCGGCGCCCAGGAGAAGTTGATCTATGCTTTTAGCGTTATACCCGCGGCGTTGTTGCGAACCCAGCATCTTCCGCCCGAATTGGCGTTGATTCCCCCGGAGCTGACGCTGGTAACCTCGATGTTTCTCCATGGCGGTTGGATGCACCTGATCGGCAACATGCTTTACTTATGGATCTTCGGCAACAATGTCGAAGACGCCATGGGCCATGTTCGATTTATTTTGTTTTATATCGTATGCGGCGTAATCGCAGCCCTGGTTCATGTGTGGACCAATCCCGCGTCGCCTATACCGACGCTCGGCGCCAGCGGTGCGATTTCCGGCGTGCTTGGCGCCTATCTGCTGCTCTATCCGCACGCCCGTGTCATGGTGTTCATCCCTTTGGGATTGCTGTCGCGTGCGGTGTACCTGCCGGCGGTCATGGTGTTGGGCTTTTGGTTTGTGTTTCAGATTATCAACTCGGTCGTGGTTTCCTCCGAGGGCGGAGGGGTTGCCTGGGGCGCGCATATCGGCGGGTTCATCGCCGGAATGGTGCTTATCCCCATCTTTCGCTATAAACATGTCGAGTTGTTTCATCGGCCCAATCCGACTCATCGTCGACGCTAGGCTCGATTTGCTCCAACAGTGCGAGATTTTCGAAGCGGGGATCGGTGGTCTCGACGCGCTGCCGGTCCGAGCCGCGGGTTGGGGCTCCCGTTTTATCGCCAGAGCGGCGGCGCCCATTCGCGATGCCGCGGTCATCGCGCCGCACTTTGCCGGATTGCCCGCGCGACCGGGCGTGACGCTGTTCCAGACGTAGCTCTCGATAAATAATCAGCGATATTAGTACGACAAATGAGGCGGCCGCGCCGCAGAGTATGGAAATCATTGGGTCCTCCTTGTCCAGATAGGTCTGGGCAAAGATAAGTGCGGGACGATGGGCCGGTAATGGAAAAACGCGCTTGAACCTGTCAAGAATGGGCGCTACTTTGTGTAAGCACTTGGCGGACACAGGACGTGACTAACCACGATGACTTCGAACCTCTTTGATCATGACGACATTCTCGGTGCGTTGAACGAGAACGTGCCGTTGAACGTCAAGCTCACCTCCATCCACCGCGTGTTGCGCGGGCGGTTCGGTTTTATCGAGCGTGTCGCCATTGCGCTTTATGATCAAGACACGGATGTGCTGAAAACCTTCGTGAGCAGTGACAAGGAGGGCAGCCCGCTGCGCTACTACGAGTCGCCCTTGAGTGAAGCCAACTCGCTGCGGGAAATCTTGACCAAGCGCCGGCCGCGCGTGGTGCAAGATCTAACGTTGTTTGGCGGCGGCGAGAAGGTTCACACCCAGAAGCTGGCCGCCGCGGGGTTCGCCGCCAGTTACACCATGCCGATGTTTCAGAACGGCGAGCTGTTCGGTTTTCTGTTTTTCAACTCGATGCAGCGGGATTGTTTTACCCATGATGTTCTGCATCAGCTCGATCTGTTCGGTCATTTGATCTCGCTGACCATTATCAACGAACTGACCTCCATTAGAATGCTGGTGGCATCCGTGCAAGTGGCGCGTCACGTCAGTCAGTATCGCGACGTGGAGACCGGCGCCCACGTCAATCGAACCGCTCATTACGCCCGTTTGATCGCCCGCGAGCTGGGGCCGAAGTACAACTTGAGCGACGATTTCATCGAGAATGTTTTCCTGTTTTCGCCGCTGCACGACATTGGGAAGGTTGGCATTCCGGATCGCATCTTGAAGAAACCGGGCGCGCTGAGTGAATCCGAGTTCGACGTTATGAAAACCCACGCGCGGCTGGGCCGGGAAATCATCGACGCCTTGCTGGAGGATTTCGGCACCGGCGGCGTCACCCACGCCGATGTCTTGCGCAATATCGCGGAGTTTCATCACGAGGCGGTGGACGGCAGCGGCTATCCGTCCGGTTTGAGCGGTTCGGCGATTCCGCTGGAAGCGCGCATCAGCTCGGTGGCGGACGTGTTCGATGCATTGACCAGCAAGCGACCCTACAAAGACGCTTGGACCAACGAAGAAGCCATCAAAACCCTGCAACGCCTATCGGGCACGAAGCTCGATAAAGAGTGCGTGGAGGCGTTGGTGAAGAACATGAAGGAAGTCCAGGACATTCAGCGGCGGTTTGTTGATTCGGAATTCGGATAGCCGACCGCGCCCGCCGCTGCCTGTCTCGGCGTGGCGAGCCGTCGAAGTTTTTGACAGATTCTCTCTCTCTCTCTCTCTCTCTCTCTCTCTGCGATAACCACCTGAAATTGCGGTCTCTTTTCAGCTGGCCGTCATTTTGCATACGGGTACCATCATACTGTTTCGCGAGAGCGTCGAAGAATCGGGA
>JAKACW010000013.1 GCA_021821045.1 Pseudomonadota bacterium | reverse complement strand
GATGGTCCACGGCGGCGGCGGGCGCGCGGCGGCGCAATTGATCGACGAGATTTTCTTGCGCGCTTTTCGCAACGAGTCCCTACACGCCCTGGAGGACGCCGCCTCGCTCGGCCACCACCAAGGCCAGCTCGTCGTCGCCACCGACAGCCATGTCGTGTCGCCGTTATTTTTTCCGGGCGGAGATATCGGCTCGCTGGCTTTGCACGGCACGGTAAACGACGTCGCCATGGCGGGCGCCCGGCCGCTGGCGATCACAGCGGGCTTCATACTCGAAGAAGGTTTGCCATTGATCGATCTGCAACGCATCGCTGCCTCGATGGCGGAAGCGGCCCGTGAAGCAGGCGTGCCGGTGGTCGCCGGCGACACCAAAGTCGTCGAAAAAGGCAAGGGCGATGGCTGCTTCATCAATACTACCGGCATCGGTATCGTTCGTCCCGGCGTGTCCATCAGCGCGCGCAACGCCAAGCCCGGCGACACGATCATCGTCAGCGGCGGAATCGGCGAACACGGCGTGGCGATTATGTCGCTGCGGGAGAATCTGCGTTTTGATACCAAGATCTACTCCGACACCGCGCCGCAGCACGACTTGGTGGCGGCTATGCTTGATGCGGTGCCGCGAATTCACGCCATGCGCGATCCGACCCGCGGCGGACTGGGCAGCGTGCTCAATGAAATCGCCCGGCAATCCAAGGTCGGCATGCTGATTCGCGAGCAAGACATCCCGATCAAGCATGCGGTGCGCGCGGCGTGCGAACTGCTCGGGCTGGATCCGCTATACGTCGCCTGCGAAGGCCGGCTGGTTACATTTTGCGCGCCTGAAGACGCGCCCGCGTTGTTGGCGGCGATGCAAGCGCATCCGCAAGGGCGCAACGCCGCGATCATCGGCGAAGTGCGGGACGACGATGAGTGCTTCGTCGAGATGCATACGGCCTTCGGTGGCAACCGAATCGTCGATTGGCTGACGGGCGAGCAATTGCCCCGGATCTGCTAACTCAGCCCACGACCCCAAGCCACTGCAGCGTAGCCATGACAATGGCAAAGAAACCTAGACACATCAGGCAGGCAATGATTATTTTGGTAGCTGTTGACACGCGGCCATTCTAGCCATATTGCGCTACAATCGCGATCATGGCTCATCCGGATCTCAATACAGTTTGCACGCTGTTACGCGACTGCGCACGGCGGGAAATTCTGCCCCGCTTCACGCGATCGACCACCGAGTACAAGTCGGACGGCAGCATTGTCACGGAAGCGGACCTGGCGATGCAGCAGGCGACCCAATCCGCGCTGGCCAACGCCTGGCCCGATATTCCTCTGATTGGCGAAGAAACGCCGGAGACGGAAAGGGACGCATTGCTCGAAAGGGCGGGCCAAGCGATTTGGTGCTTAGATCCGCTGGACGGCACCTCAAACTTCGCCGCCGGTTTGCCGTTTTTCGCCGCCTCCCTGGCGTTGCTGGTCGACCGCAAGCCGGTCCTGGCGGCGGTTTATGATCCTGTGCGGGATGAGATGTTCAGCGCCGCCGCCGGTGGCGGTGCGTTTCTCAATGCCGCGCCTTTGAAGCTTACCCCGCGTGGGATCAAGCTCGAAAAATCCATCGCCATCGTCGACTTCAAACGCCTGCAAGCGCCGCTGGCCACCCGCCTGGCGGCAACACCGCCCTACAGTTCGCAACGCAGTTTCGGCTCGGTCGCTCTCGACTGGGCGTGGCTGGCCGCCGGGCGCTACCACGTCTATCTCCATGGAAAACAAAAAGTTTGGGACTACGCCGCCGGAGTGCTGATTCTCGCCGAAGCCGGCGGCACTTCGAGCACCTTGGACCGCGACCCGGTCTTTACCGCCGCGCTGACCCCCCGCTCCGCCGTCGCCGCCTGCGATTCACCACTCTATGAGGAGTGGATTACCTGGCTGAGCACATCACGCAGCGCGTAAACCCCTCTCTCGGACGTGTAAAGTTGTCCAGTGCAGTGTCGCTAAATTGAGCAAGGACCACAACATCTAGGGTGAGATCGAGCAGTTAAGCCTAGATGTGGGGCTCGCGGACTCAAGGAGGACGTTGCCATGCTTGATCAGATTCTTCGCCAGGCCTTCGACTTCGAGCGTCGCCACGGTATCGCGCCGGATGTCATGTATCTCAACGAAGACCACTACAACGCACTGCGGGAAGACGCACCAGGCTTGTTCAGCGATCCACCCGCCATGCCGCTGGGTTTCGAGATCATGATCCTGCCGCGCGACACGCTTCTGTTCCCGCGCGCGGCCATCCTCAACAAACAGCAACCTGTCGAGCGACCGATTCGAGAACCGGCGTAAGCCGCCGATCCAACGGACCGATCGCCACTCAGCGACCCTTGGGTCAACGCTCTCCATTGTAGGAAGCGGATTTATCCGCGATCCTCACCTCGATCACTCACATCATTACCCCGTTTCGCACGAAAGCGAAACGCAACTCGTCTCACACTCAGAAACCCCGCGCCGCACCCAGTGAGACCGATCCCCCAGCGAGCATGCTTCGATCCGCGCTCGTCCCGACGCACGCACGGGCTGTAGAGCGAATAAACAACTACACTAGAAGAGCGGCCGCGATGCCCGCATAATGTGCGGCCAGAAACGGAATGCGCGTCCGCGGCGGCGACGCTGAGGCCCACCAGAAATTTGCAACGGACTAAGGCAGGCCCCTGATGATCGACATCTATTTGCGCAGCGGCGGGCAACTCCTGGCGGCTGACGCGGGCATCGACGCCGACGCGCTCGAGCGCGCCGCGTGGATCGACCTGCTCGACCCCAGCGACGACGAGCGCGCCCGCGTCGCCACCCTGTTACGCCGAGAATTGCCTGACAGCGAGGACGTAGAAGAAATCGAAGCCAGCGCCCGGTTTTTCGAGGACGAGGACGGGCTACACATTCACTCGCTTTTCTTGCACGAGGTCGACGGCAAACCGCGCAACACCTCCGTGGCGTTCACCCTGGCGGGCAGTCGCGTGGTCTCGCTGCGCGAACGCGATATCCCGGCGTTTCGCCTGTTGCGCATGCGAGCGCGCAAAGACCCCACCGTGACCGCGGATGCCATTCACGTGCTGTTGAGCCTATTCGAGATCAAGATGGACCACCTGGCCGACACGCTGGAGGATGTTTACAACGGCCTGGAAAGCGTCAGCACGTCGGTCCTGGAAGTGAGCAACACGGACATGGAGGATGCCCTCGATGCACTCGCGCAGCACGAGGACACCAACGGCAAGGCGCGATTGTGCTTGATGGACACCCAGCGGGCGCTGACGTTCTTGCTGAGGCGCGGGCGCCTCGAAGCGGAGCACTCCCAGCGCGCGCGGGAACTGCTGCGGGACATCGAATCGCTATCGACCCACAACAGCTTTGTTTTCGACAAGATCAACTTCCTGATGGACACGGCGCAGGGGTTCATCAACATCGAGCAGAATCAAATCATCAAAACCTTCTCGATCGCCGCCGTCGTGTTCCTGCCGCCGACTCTGGTGGCAAGCATATACGGCATGAACTTCGACTACATGCCGGAGCTGCACTGGCTACTGGGGTACCCCTGGGCGCTGGGCCTGATGTTCCTCGCCGGTGTGGCGCCCTATTGGTATTTCAAGCGCAAGGGGTGGTTGTAGCAGGCCCGCCTCGCGCCCTTAGGGAATGGAGTCGCAGTTACATGCCGCCCATGCCGCCGCTGGAGCCACCACTAGAGCTGGTTCCGCCGCTAGAGCTGCTGCTCGAGGAAGTTACCCCGCCACTCGAAGACGCGCTCACCGGGCTGACGACCGCCGATCCGCTGCGCAGGGGCAGCTCGCGCCAGGCGATGCGTTCGCGGGCCGCAAGCCCACCGGAACTTGACCCGCTCTGGCTGACAGTCGGACTCGTGCTGGGACGCGTCCGATCACATGCGGTTCGGCCGGAGGGCTTGTTAACGTCGTGACCGTGATGATGGTGATGGTTATGGGACGTCGTTCCGCTATCGTCGCACTTGGTCCATGCGGTTGTAGACGTCCAGGTGCAACTGCTTGACGTGGACGTAGGTTTGCACCCGCCCGCGTCCGATTCCTTTACGCTGAAAAGCATGGCGCCTCCGATGGCCAACGCGATACTACTCATGGCAAAAACACGCTTCAGCATACAATGCCCTCCACTTTTTCAGTTTCTCATGTAAACCGCTTGCACAGCCGTCAATGCGCCCGTCGCACCGCGCCCCATGACCGTCAGTCGAAATACGTGCATGAGCTGCTCATCGTTGCCGGCCGGTGCCGTGGTGCGATCCAGGTAGACGGCATATACGCCAATGTACTCGACGACGTATCCCGCGCCCCCGGCGCCGACGGCCCGATAGTTCGTGGGTGTATCCCAAAAGCTCGCGACGTCCGTGGTGACCGTACCCCCGCCGCTGTTATCGTAGAATCCATTGCCATATCCCAACGCGCTTGCGGCGGCGGAAAACGTCACGTTGTTTGTCTCCATGCGGTCGACAATAGCATTAACGGCGGTCTCCGCCTGACCGCGCAGATCCTCCGCATCGTTAAAGGATATGTTCTTGTCCAGCGCATTGCTGGACATGCGCAGCTCAAAGCCGCTGCCGCTCATCACCGCCGCGCCGAGGATGGTCAGCACGATCAGCACGACCATGCTGAGCACCAGCGCCATTCCCCGCGAGCGTCGAGCGGCGATCATGATTCATCCCCCGAGGAATTGCGCACGGCCACGGTTGTCACGAACAGCTGATAGCGATATCCGGGCTCAACGGTGTAGTTTGTTCCGGCCATGGCATAGGTCCCGACGGGATCAGTGTATCCCGCGAATTTGTCCGCACTGCGCAGCAACAACCAGATTCGCACGGTGCGCACCTTCGCCCATCGGGGCCAGTTTCCCGCGGTACGAAGACCGCCCAACAACCCATGATCCGCATCGACGTAGTTGTTGGCGATGCCATCGACGGGGGAGTCCGTATCCACGCCGTATCGCACCTGCATGCTCACAATACCCTCGGCTACGGGGTTGGTTACCAGCGTGCCATTGCTGGCAAGCTCCACCCTCATGAGAGATGGGTTAGCATTGTCCGCCGAGACGTAATATGTTCTCGCCCTGACGGGCAAGTTCATGGTATTGGGTCCGCTCGCGAAGTCGCTAGGCGCAGGCGGAGAACCCCCATTGCTGCGAAAGACAATCCCGTTGAAAAGATTGGAGCGTAGGTAGTACGTTGTATTGGCCAGCGCGCCGTCGGCGATAGTTTCCGGACCCGCGTAATGTACCGTGAGCACATCCGTGGCCGTGCGGTAGTTGGCGTCGGAAATGCACCCGTCAAAGTGAGACTTAGCGTTGTTCTGTCCCGCAAGTTTCGGCGGAATAGCCGGCGCAGTTGTGCTGTTGCCGCCGACAGAAACCATGGGGGCAAGCCAGCGAAACCCGGTGGTCGAGTAATCATTGAAGCACTCGTTGGTGATCGAAGTGGCCACGGACTGCACGGATGAATAGTCCACATTCCAATACTCTTGAATCTCGCCCATGAATCCCGCCATGCGAATATCTTCCTGCAGCGCCTGAATCGCGACACGGGCGTTTTCCTGCATGCGGGCCAGATTGTCTTGCAGCACCATGTTTTCTTTCGCGGAGATGAAGATCTTGAATATCGCGGCGAGCACGACAAACGAGATGGCCACGACAATGAGGATCTCAACGAGGGACATGCCGCGACTTCGTATCGTGTTCATCAGGGCTGGATCGTCAAGGTTAAACAGGAGTATTCCGTGCCCGAGTTGCCGTTGGCGTCGCAAGTGCCCGGACCGCGGCCGCGCCAGCGCAGCCGAATTGTTACAACGCGGGGCGGACCGGCGACCGTGGCGACAGCCGCGTCCGCGTCGGGCAAACGCGCTTTGACGGCCAGTTGCTTCCATTCATAGAGGTCATAGGCGGCGATGCTCGTTGGGTTACAGTTGGCGCCGTTGCAGTTCTGAACGCCCGGCACGGCGCCGAAAGCAGAGCTATAGTTCTGCGTTCTGTTAACCCGAATGCGCTCGGCCATCTCATAGGCCAACGCGGAAGCCTGCGAAAATAAATAAGCATCGTGAGAAGACTGTAAACCACGCCCCTGCAGCGCGGCGGCGCCAAGCAAACCGAAGGACAACACCACCATGGCCACAAGCACTTCGACCATGCTGATGCCGCGCTGCGTAACCCGTGGAGATACCCTGGAAATAAAACAATCCGAACAATGCGATTCTGTGGCGAGCACGGCCAATGCCTACCTAATTTGGAAAAGGAAACTCCCTAATCCATCGGCCGGGCGTTGGTAATAGTTTAGCGATCGCTAATATTTAGTGTTTGCGTCGGGATTTGGAGGCGGCCTTGGCGAGGGGTTTCAGGCCACTGTGTTGAGTCAAAAACTTCTTATGTGTCGTAGACTTACGGTTCGATTCCGGCTCGGTGCCGACGGGTTGCCACAACGGGACCAAATGGCGCTTGCCGTTGCCGATCAAGTCAGCCCGCCCCATCCGCTTGAGGGCCTCGCGCAACACTGGCCAGTTCTTCGCATCGTGGTAACGCAAGAAGGCTTTGTGCAAGCGGCGCTGCTTCAGGCCCCGCGGAATCGCCACGGACTCGCTGTTGCGGCGCACACGGTGCAGCGGATTCTTGCCTGAGAAATACATCGCCGTCGCCATGGCCATGGGTGACGGCAAGAAGGTTTGCACCTGATCGGCGCGATAGTTATTGCGCTTCAACCACAGCGCGAGGTTGAGCATATCTTCGTCGGTGGTGCCGGGATGGGCGGCGATGAAATACGGGATGAGGTACTGCTCCTTGCCCGCGGCCTTGGAGTACTTCTCGAACAGTTCTTTAAACTTGTAGTACGATTCCATTCCCGGTTTCATCATTTTCGACAACGGCCCAGCTTCGGTGTGCTCCGGCGCGATCTTCAGATAGCCGCCGACGTGATGGGTGACCAGTTCTTTCACGTACTCGGGCGATTTCACCGCCAAGTCGTAACGCAATCCGGACGCCACCAGAATCTTCTTGATGCCCGGCAGCGCCCGCGCTTTGCGATAAAGGGAGATCAACGGCTGATGGTTGGTGTTCAGGTTCTCGCAGATGCTCGGATGCACGCAGGACAGGCGACGGCACGCCTTTTCGATTTTCTCGTCCTTGCACGCCAAGCGATACATATTCGCCGTCGGCCCGCCCACGTCGGAAATCACGCCGGTGAAGCCGGGCACGGTGTCGCGAATGGTTTCGATCTCGCGCAAGATCGACGCCTCCGAGCGGCTTTGAATGATGCGCCCCTCGTGCTCGGTGATCGAACAAAACGTGCAGCCGCCGAAACAGCCGCGCATGATGTTGACCGAGAAGCGGATCATCTCGTAGGCGGGAATGTTAGCCTCGCCGTAGCGCGGGTGGGGCACGCGTTGATAAGGCAAATCAAAGACGCGATCCAACTCGGGCGTGGACAGCGGCAGCGGCGGCGGATTGATCCACACGTCTTTGTCGCCATGGCGCTGCACCAGCACCCGCGCGTTACCGGGGTTGGTTTCCAAATGCATCATGCGCGAGGCGTGGGCGTACACCACCGGATCGTCGCGCACTTGCTCGAAGGCCGGCAGGCGCACCAAAGTGCTCTCGTCGCGCGCGCTGGCGGATCGCGCGGCGCGGCCGATGGCAGGGACGGGAACTCTATGCACCGTCGCTGGCGCGCATTCGCCCGATTCTTGATTGGTAGTCATGGCATAGGGATCGGGATGCTTGAACACCACGGGCGGTCCATCCATGACCGTTGCGTCCACTTCGCGCCAACCGGGAGGAATGTCGTCGACGACAAACGCGGTGCCGCGAATATCGCGCATACTGGAGATCGGTTCGCGCCGGGCGAGCCGATGGGCGATCTCGACGATCTGCCGCTCGGCGTTGCCATAAACCAGGAGATCGGCCTTGCTGTCCAACAGCACCGAACGCCGCACCTTCTCCGACCAATAGTCATAGTGAGCAATCCGACGCAAACTGGCTTCGATGCCGCCGACGATCAACGGCACATCGGCGAAGGCTTCGCGGCAACGTTGCGAATACACAATCACCGCCCGATCCGGCCGCTTGCCTGCGGCGCCTTCCGGCGTGTACGCGTCATTGGAGCGGATACGCCGGTCCGAGGTGTAGCGGTTGACCATGGAATCCATGTTGCCGCCCGTCACGCCGAAAAACAGCGTCGGCCGACCCAGGGATTGAAAATCCGCGACGCTGCGCCAGTCCGGTTGCGCTAGAATGCCCACCCGGAACCCTTGGGCCTCCAACACTCGCCCGATCACCGCCATGCCGAAACTGGGATGGTCCACATAAGCATCGCCGGTCACCAAGACAATGTCGCAGGCATCCCAACCCAACGCGTCCATCTCTTCGCGGGTGGTGGGCAGGAAAGGCGCCGGACCGAACTTGGCAGCCCAGTGCTTGCGGTAGGAAAACAGTTCCATGGGAGGATAGGACCCAAAAATTCCAAAAAAGTGTGGATAGCCCTTTAAATTGGCGAGCAATTATACCTCGGGGAACCGCAATCCCGGCACGGCGCGCTACTCTTTTTCACAGGACCTTGAGAAAATATGCCGATGGATGAACAAGAAAGAAGAGACGTCGAGTCGAAATTGGCGATGCTGCGGGTCGAGCACCGCGACCTCGATATGGCGATTCAAGGCCTGGGCAACGCCGCCTATGTGGACCAACTGCAGCTCACCCGCCTCAAAAAGCGCAAGCTGTTTCTAAAGGACATGATTGCCCGGCTGGAAAGCCGGCTGATCCCCGATCTCAACGCCTAAGCACCCCATCCCGGCGCCACCACCCCGCCCAACAACCGAAACCACTGGGGGTCAGACCCCCGACAAACCGGATTAATTCGGGGTCAGACCCCCGATTAATTCCCAAACGCGCGATCCCGGCACCAACACCCCGCCAAACAACCGAATCCGCTGGGGGTCTGACCCCCAACTAATTGACGACGCGGATTCATTGGGGGTCTGACCCCCGATTAATTGACGACGCGGGCGACGCGATCGGGCAGGGAGGCGAGGAAGGTCGGCTCGCCGCTTTCCAGGCAGGTATAGAGCGCCGCCAACTCCGGCGTGAGGGACGGCCCGGAATAGAGACGCTGACGGGCCCGGTCGCGCACCACATTGAGTTCGCCCAGGGACTCCAACAACTTTTCATCCACCGTCACGTACAACCCGCGGGCGGGATCGTCGCGGAACTCGCCAAAGGCGAAAACCAGCGAATCGAAATCTTCTTCCAACTGCATCAGCGACTCGACCTGCGAGCGGGCTTGTGTGGGATCGATGCGCGAGAGCAGCGCGAAGATTTCCTTTTTGTCCGAAAGGTGGGCAAAGGCGCTGCTGGAGAACACCGCCGCAGCAGTCTTTATCCACGCCGCCTGCAACCGCGTCAAATCCTTCGCGCCACACCAACGGGCAGCCGCCTTGGCTTTCTCGTTCTCATCCATAACGCCGTTCTGACGCATGCAAAAGGTCAACGCCTCAGCACTGAGCCCCACCGCCGCGCTATTGCTCATCAACGCCGCGAGATGGCGCAGCCGCTCGGCATGCTCCATGCGGGCGAACAGACTTTCCAGCACCCACCACACCTGCTTGGCCAAGCGGGAGGAGCGGCTAGCTGCGCGCTGCTTCATGTCGTTAGCCGCTTTCGGGCTGGCGGAGAGCACCGCCATAACCGCGAGAAAATCGACCGGATCCGCCACGTCCTGGTGTTCGATGGACGCGCGCAAATCGCTAAGGAAACGCGCCAGATCGCCGGAGTTCAACACATCGCGGAGAATGCGCTTGCGGTTTGCCGGCGTCGCGACGAACTCTCTGACGACGGGCAACGTCGACATGTCGTGGGGCAAGCCGAAACGCAGCGCAACCTGCAGGCACAGCGCCGCCGCGATGCGCCCCTGCGACTGCAGAACCGACGGCAGCGTGCGCAAGGCCGCAGCGCTGGTACAGGGAAACAGCGCGGCCAAAAGTCTGCGCACATGGGGCTTTAGGTCATCGACCACCGACGCCAGAGCGTTGTCGCGCTCCGGCGCCAGAGTTTGAATCATCTCATCCATGGCATCTTCGGCCACGTCCTCGCCGAATGCGGCGCCGATATAGGCTTCCGGCTGCGAGCGAATATGGGCATACACCTTCGGCGCCACCACGGCCAGCGTCTCGAGCGCGAACAAATCGGCAAACGCGACCTCGCCTCGCACGGCCCGCTCCGAAAAGCGCAGGCGATCAAAGATTCGTTTCACATCCCGCGGCGAGCGGATCAGAAAGCGCAGGCAATTGAAGTAGAGATCATTGAATCGCTCTTCGCCGCTTTCGTCGCCTGCTTTGGTTGCTTCTTCCGGGAGACGTGCCAGCTCGGCGTCGAGCATGGCGTTGATCTCCTCCTCCGATGCCAGGGGAAGCGTAACGCGCACCTGGACCAGCCGATCGAGATACTCGTCGGCTTGCTCGATGCGCTGGGCTTCCAAGCCCTTCTTGACGTAAATCGGGTCGAAGGCCAGAAGAATCGCCGTGCGCGGCAAGTAAGTCAGCGACTGCACCAAACGCAACATTTCGTACATATGCAAGGGCGGCAGTCGGTCTACGTCGTCGATCAAAATGACCAGAGGTCTGTTCAATTCCGACAGCGAGCGCTGCAACTCCTTCAACAGTTCACTGGTGGCGCTCTGAGCCGGCAAATCACCGAGCTCCATCGCCTTTTCCCACCATGCCGCGGCATCCGCTTCGCGGCGGGCAACGGCGCTTTGAATGTAGCGTCCCAACAGGTCCACCACGCCCGCCGAATCCGCAACAAGGGATTTCAATGCCGCGCTTACGCGGGAAAACAAAGCGGGAGCAAACGGCACTGTAGGATCGATGGTCCACGGATTGAAGTTCACGACCACGGGTTTGAGACCGTCTTCCAGGGTTTCAAAAAAAGCCTGGGTTTGGGTGACGACATCGCTCTTGCCAAATCCCCAGGGGCTTTCGATGGACACGACAATGCCATTTGTGCCCGGCTCCAACAGTAGGGCCCGGCCGATGCGCGCAGGAAGGCCGCCCAGGCGAGTGTCATTCTCGCTTTGCAGTTCGGCTGGCAAATCAGGCGTGTTATTTGTTGAATCGTCCATCAGCGAACTCGCTGTGTTGCTGCTTCCCCTATATAACGGATGGAAAGCAAGGAACCTGAGAGTCAAATTGTGTCTTTCCGCGCCGGGAATTTAACAAATTGTCCTTTAACTACATAACGTTATAGGAGCACGATCAAATCCCCTCGCGGTAATCGCGAACGATTTGCAGTAACGAGGCATACACGGTCGCCGACCGCCGGCGCGACGCGGCCAGTCGCTCGACATTGCCGCGGCGGCGATAGCCGGGAACCAGGACTTGCGAGTCGATAAACACCTCGATGGTGTCTTGAACTTCCGCCGCGCTCATCTTGCGGGCATTGGCGACCAGCGTCTCGGCGATATGAACAATGGCGTCGCCGGTCACGCGCTCGTAGCGATTGACGACGCTCGCCCGCTTGACCACTTCACCCAGCACAGCGCGCTCTGATTTGCCGGTCAACCGGGCGGCGTGCCTCACTAACTGCTGGTACGTACGCTGGAACACGTTGATCTTCTGCCGACGCGAAGGACTGAGCACCATGTCTTGGTCGCTGGCGTAGGCGCTGCGCAAGATCTGGAGAAACGCCGCCGGCGCGACGGGCGCGGAGGTTTCGCGATAGCGCTGCGGCAACTCGCGCAGGATATCGCGCATGCAAAAGATGGCATCCCAGGTGATGCCGTCCTCCACTTCGTACAGTCCGCGCACGGATTTGGCTTTTTCGAAATATTCGCAGGCCTTGCGCAACTGCCGCACGGTGGCTTGCGCGCGTCGATCGTCGAGCAGCTTGCGTCGCGTCGCCTCCGGGTAACCGATGCGGCGCAGCAGGGACTCGTCCTTCGCCCATTCGAACACCGAATCGAACAACCGCATCGCGCCATGGCGGCGAAAGCGCTTGACGTTCTTCTTCGTTCCAGTCAGAAGAAAGTCGACGATTTGGGCGAACGTCTGAACGATGTACTTGGCTTTCGCCTTTTGTTCGGTGATGGTTGTGGACCAGCGCTCGACGTCGTCATAGCGATACTCGTGGTGGTACAAACCGAATTGGCGGATCGAACCGTAGTCGATGATACCGCCGTCGGTCAGGATGTTGTCGCCGTCCCAATCCAACCAGCAAAAGATATATTCGCTCTCGAAGCGGGCCACCGCCCGCGCGAAGTCCATGGCGATTCTTTCGAGAAAATAGCCGTATTTTCGCGCCGTTCCGCGCAATGCCGGCCAGTCGCCGTTGGCCACTTGGCGCGCAATGTAGTAGTCGACGGCGCTTTTCAGTCCATCGTAGTCGTTCTGCTTGAGATAGCGGAACATATGAGCAGGGCGCAGCAAGTTTCGCCCCGCCCGCACGTTGATCGAGGTGCCGTCGGCGAAGCTGATGACGGCGAGCGTTCTTTCAGTCGTGATGCCGCTGCGGTGAAAGATATCGCTCATGATCGCCGCCGCCACGCCGTCGGAAAGATCGGCCTGGCCGCAACCGTATGACGCGTGCTTGTCGCCGGTTTTGAAAAACCTGTTCTCAATCGCCGTGGCCGGACTCAGGCAGGTCGCGCCCGTGCCGCAGCTCGACACATCCCACGTCACGCCGCGGCCGCGAAAGTGACCGTTCCAAATGCTGCGGCCGTCACCCGATGTCTCGCCGTTCTTGCTCGGATGCTGCAACTGCAAATATCGCGTCGCCATGTAGGCATGGCGTTTTACGCTGTGCGGCGCGATGGGTGTCTTATGGATCAAATCGTATTCGTTGATAATGACAATCGAGAATGTATCGAGAATGGCTTTGGCCAAAGCGCTATTGATCACCGGCGGGTGATCGCGGGAGATCAGCCCCATCTCCTTGGCGAGATCGAAGTTGAAGTAGAAGACCTGGCCGTCGGGGCGTTGGCGGGCGTTATAGTCGACGGATGAGTTAGGCACTGCATCGCGCAGCGGGTGACGACCGTCGATCTTAGCGAATCGAGCATATCCGGTGACGTGTGTGACCCGCTTTGTGGTCATTCCAATTCCCCAAAACACCTGCTAACACGTTGTTTCGCTTTCGCTATCGGATAACATGTGGAAAGTGTTTAGGTTTTGGGCTTAAATTTCTGCACATGACACGCCCCTCCCATTGCCAGCCCAACGCTCCGAACGGACAACTCGTTCAGCTCCTGGGCCATCTGAAGGCGCTCAGCCAACCTTCTCCGTCCGCCGGTTCGCTGTTTCGCCGGTTCGTGGATTGCGTCATTTGCGGTATTGGTCAGGACACCGGGGTGGTCGTGGTCTCGAACAACGGCCTGGGGCTGCGACAATGGCAAGTTACCGCTCAGTACTGCCCCCACAAAGGCACCATCACGGAGACACCGCTGCTGTTCAGCGCCAATCCAAAGGGGCCCCACTTTAGGGATGAGTTTTTCGACGGGCTGAGCGAATCGGCCACTCCGGAGGCGGCCTCACCCCTGCCGGTGGGCCTCAAAACCGTGCTCGGGCCCTATCTCGGCCAGTTCAACGCAGTCATCGCTCTTCCTATATATATATCCGGCAGCGTGGAAAATTGGGTCCTGCTGTTTCATCCCGATGCCGCCGGCTTCGCCGACATCGATTTCACCTCGCTCACTGCCGTGGCCAATCTGGCGGCGGCCTACGTCGTGCGCCTCAATGACGTGGCCGAGCTGCGCCATGCCAACGCCTGGATCGAGCGCGAGCTGGATGAGATTGCCAACATACAGTGGACGTTGCTGCCGCAGGAGGATCGTCACATTCCGGGCATGATCTCCGCGTTCGGCTTCAATACGTTTGCCCGAGCCGGCGGAGACTATTTCGATCTGGTCAGCCTGCGCAGCCACCCCGAGCGGGACGCCGAACCCGACGTCTGGGGCGCAATTATTGCCGACGTCGCCGGTCACGGCGCATCGGCCGCGGTCGAAGCCGCCATGCTCGACGCCATTTTGCGCACCTACAGCGGACGGGTGTCCGACGGCCCCGCCTGCGTCTTGAATTACGTCAATCGCCACTTGTTTACGCGGCGCATCCGCGGCACGTTCACCACCACCTTCATCGCCAACTTTCATCGCCCGTCGCGCACCTTGCGCTACAGCAACGCCGGCCACCCTCCGGCCCTGCTCAAACCGGCGTCCGATCCCGCCAACGTCACACCGCTCACCGGTGGCGAAGGCATTCCGTTGGGTGTGGAAAAATCCTATGCCTGGACCGACGAGCAACGCCAGTTGGAAGTGGACGACACTTTGTTCCTGTATACCGACGGCGTGATTGAAACCCGCGACGCCAACGGACAGACCTTTGGCGTGGATCGCCTGCGCGCCATCTTGGCCGCCAGCCCAAGCGAACCGCGCGCGCTCGTCGATGCCGTTCAACAGTCCCTGTTAGCGTTTCGCGGAAGCGAACCTCAGCGCGACGACTATACCTTACTCGCAATACAAGTTAAGGACACCTAGATTTAACTGTAATCAAATCCCTCATTCCTGCCGAAAAAGATAGACATGAACGGGGGAATCCAAGTCGAGCGGCTGACGCCGAAAGATCTGCCTGCGCCGCCGCAAGCGGCGCTGAAAATCGTGCGCGCCTGCTCCAACCCCAACATCCACCACGATGCGCTGTCCCAACTTGCAGCCAGCGACCCGCTGCTGACCGCCGAATTGCTGCGCGTCGTCAACTCACCCTACTTCGGCTTATCGCGCGAGATTCAATCCATACCTCGTGCGGTGAACGTGCTGGGCCAGCGAGTGCTGCGCAATCTGGCACTGTGCGTTTCCGTGCGCGATGCCTTGAAAAGCGACGCCATTCCCGGCTTTGACATTGCCAGTTTCTGGGAAGAAGCCATTCGCCGCGCCGTCGCCGCCCGTTTGTTGGGCGAAATGCTCAAAGACAACGGCGACAATTATTTTACCGCCGGACTGCTGCAGGACTTCGGCCTGTTGATCATGTTCTTCCTTGCGCCGGAGGCCGCGCCGTTATGGGCGGATATGCGCGCAATGGATCCGGATACACGCTACGGCAAGGAACTTGGCGAGTTTCAAACGACGCACGACCAAATTGGGCGCAAACTCGGACAGACGTGGTCGCTCCCCGCGGACCTGACCGAGGCTATCGGCTCCCATCACGCCTGCTCCGCCGACTCCCCCCAACTGGCCAAAGCGCTGCTGTGCGCCGACTGGATGGCGGCGGTTTACTCCGCCAACGAGAAAGGCGCTGTGCTGGACAAATGCCGCTTCTGGCTTGCCGACTACTTCGACATCGACGGCGACGCGGCGAATGCGTTGCTCGCCCAGATGCCCCACAGCGTCAAAGAAGCCGCCGACGCTCTCGGACTGGGGATCGAAGAGCAACAGGACTTCGAAGAAATCATGCGCGAGGCCAATTTACGCTTGGTCGAGGCCAATCTCAGCTATCAGGAATTGACGTGGCGGCTGCAGCAAACACTCAAAGAGCGCGACGAACTGCAATCCGAACTCAACCGGGAACTGGAACTGGCGCGGGAAATTCAGCAAAGCCTGTTGCCCAAATCTACGGAACCGGGCCAGGCCGTTTACGGCATTAATCTCTCCGCCCGCCAGTTGTCGGGCGACTTTTATGACTGCTTCGCGCTGCCCGACGGCAGGCTCTACTTCAATTTGGGCGACGTATCCGGAAAGGGCGTCAACGCCGCGTTGCTGATGGCGAAAACCAGCAGCTTGTTTCGCTGCTTGGGCAAGCGCATCAATGATCCCTCCCAACTGTTGACCGTCCTGAACGATGAGCTGTGCGAAACGTCGACCCGCGGCATGTTCGTCACTTTGTGCGCCGGCCTATATAATCCGAAGACAAAGGAAGTGATCATGGTGAACGCCGGACACATGCCCGCTGTGGTGCATGGCGCGGACGGCAAGTTCGGCAAACTGGAAGCCTCGGGGCCGCCACTGGGCGTAATGGCTAACATGACCTACCCCGCCAAAAAGTTTTCCATAGATGGATCGAGTCTATATTTGTTCTCGGACGGCGTGACCGAGGGACACAAAGCCAACGGCGAGGAGATGGGCTTCAAAGGATTGCTCAACTTGCTGCGTCAGGTAGCCGATCTATCTCCGCAAGATCGGCTGGACCGAATCGCTCGCGAATTCACTTCAGGTGATGTGCCTTTGCGTGATGACCTCACTCTTGTGGTGGTCGACGGCTGCGCCCAAACCAAGTAGATTTTTATGCCTAAGCTCGAAGAAATACGGTTTATTTCCAACGCGGAACATCTCGCCGATGTGCGCAACCGCGTCCGGGAAACGATTCAATGGCTGGGTTTTACGCCGGAAGCGTTGAACTGCGTGGTGTTGGCGGTCAATGAAGCCTGCATGAACGTGATTCAACACGCCTATGGTCCGAATCACAGTGGCGAGGTCATACTTGAGATATTCGACGACGGCCGCGAAACCGTCTTTCGGCTGACCGATTTCGCGCCGCCCGTGGACAAAACCAAGATCCGCTCCCGCGACCTGGACGACATTCGGCCGGGCGGGCTTGGGGTGCACCTTATTAACGAAGTCATGGATGATGTGGACTTCCGCAACGATCCGGAAGGGATCGGCAACGTGTTAGTAATGAAGAAACGTCGAAGTTAAACGCCAACGTGTCATGGCCAGCAATTAAGGAAGCGTAACCCATGGAGTACGAAATCAAATCAGCCGGCGACTACACCATCATCGCGCTCTCGGGCGAAGTGGATCTTTACTATTCCCCAAAAGCCCGCGAACAGATCCTTGCTCATCTGAACAAGAAGAGCAACGTGCTTATTGACCTCTCCGGCGTGTCATACATCGACAGCTCCGGCGTGGCCAGTCTGGTGGAAGGTTACCAACTGGCGCGCAACAACAAGTCGCGCTTCGGCTTGGTCGGCGTGAGCGATGCCGCCATGCAAGTGCTGCAGTTGGCGCGCCTCGACAAAGTGTTCCCGATCTTCCAGAACGTCGACGAAGCAATCAACGCATAGAAAGCGCTCGCAATGGCCATAAGGACGATGGTCGGCGGCATCGGGCGCCGAACCCTGCGGGGTATCGAGGAATTCGGCTATATCACCGTTTTGCTGGGTGAGAGTCTGTACTGGCTGTTCGCCGGCAAATTTCGCCATCAACCGGTTCGCGTTCCGGCCATCTTCCGCGAAATCATGATGATCGGCGTGGCCGCCGTCGGCATTGCCTCCATGTTGTGTTTCGCCGTCGGCGTGATGCTCGCCATCCAAGGCATCGATACGCTGAAGACCTATGGCGCCGAGTCCAAGGTCGTAATCGGCATCGCGCTGTCCGTAACCCGCGAATTCTCGCCGCTGATCGTCAGCATCCTGGTCGCCGGACGGTCCGGTTCGGCCATTACCGCCCGCATCGGCACCATGGTCGAGGCCCAGGAGGTGGATGCGTTGCGCGTGATTGGAGTCAATCCCGTGCGCTATCTCGCCGCGCCGATCTTCCTCGCGATGCTGGTGGCGGTGCCGGCGCTGACCATTCTTGGCGACTTTATGGGCATTCTCGGCGGCGCCGTATATTCCGCAGTCGAGCTGCAAATGTCGTTCGGCGTTTATTTCGACCGAACGCTCGAAGCGCTCGCCATCGACGACATTCGCCAAGGTTTGATCAAAAGCGCGATTTTCGCCGTCATTATCGCCATGGTGGGCTTGAGCAACGGTTTTCAGGTGCGCGGCGGCGCGGAAGGCGTCGGCCGGGCGACCACGCGATCAGTGGTGCTGTCCATCACTTTCATCGTGCTCGCCGACATGGTTTTCACCTACTTCTTGAACACATAGGAACGCGTCATGACTTCCGAATCCCAACGCGAAGCGGTAATCGAGGTTCAAGACCTGGTCACTCACTACGGCGAGCGGCAGATCCTCGACGGCGTCAATCTGAACGTCTACAAGGGCGAGGTCATGGTGATCATGGGCGGCAGCGGCTCGGGCAAGAGCACTCTGTTGCGCCACCTGCTCGGCCTGCGCAAACCCACCTCGGGCAGCATCAAGCTGTTGGGGAAGGACATCACCCGGGTCAGCAAAAAAGAAATGTTTGCCATTCGGCGCGATATGGGCGTCGCGTTTCAAGGCGGTGCGCTGTTCGGCTCCCTTAGCGTGGGCGAGAACGTCATGCTGCCGCTGCGCGAACACACCAAACTTGATGAGAACACCATGCGGATCATGGCGCGCATGAAACTCGAGGTTATGAACCTGGCCGGATTCGAGGATTTGATGCCCTCGGAACTGTCCGGCGGGATGATCAAGCGCGCGGCCTTGGCGCGGGCGGTGATCATGGATCCCAAGCTGTTGTTCTTCGATGAGCCCTCGGCCGGGTTGGACCCCGTGGTGTCAGCGGAACTGGACGAGCTGATCCTGCGCTTGCGCAATGCCATGAAGATGACCATCGTCATCGTCACCCATGAACTGGAAAGCGCGTTCAAGGTCGCCGATCGCATCACCATGCTGGACCAAGGCAAGATCCTCATCACCGGCACCGTGGACGAGGTGCGCAACAGCGACATCGAACGCGTGCAGAACATGCTCAACCGTCGGCCGCGCGAGGAAGACGTGGACACCGAGGCTTATCTGGGCCGACTCACCGGCAAGCAGCGCTAACCGCGAACGAGGCGCGCGTTTCCGTGAAACAAGAAGAAATAAACTACTTCGCCGTCGGCATCTTTGTCATCGCCGCCTTCGCGCTGTTGGTTGCGACGCTGCTGCAGTTGAGCCGCGGCAGCCACGCAGTGGAAACCTACTACGCTGTCTTCGGCAACATTACCGATATCCGCGAAGGCAGCGCCGTCACCTACGGCGGATATCAGATCGGTTCCGTCGCGGGCATTTCACCGCTGCGCGAAGCGGGGCAAACCCGCTTTCGCCTGGCGTTGGCCGTGCGGGAAGACTGGCCCATCCCGCGCGACAGCGTGGCGCGCATCACTTCGCCGGGGCTGCTTTCCGACAGCACCATCGACATTTCGGAAGGCCGCTCGACCGAGACGCTCCCAGCCGGAAACGCCATAACCAGCGACGCTCCCGACGGTGTCATGGCCGCGGTGGATGCGGTGTCCAACGAATTCCAGGACTTGTCGCGCAACAACATCAAGCCACTTCTGGACTCCTTGAACCGGCATGTCGATGCCATCGGCGGTCAATTGTCGAGCACGCTGCCCATGGTCACGCAAGATCTTGAAACGACGCTGTCCAAACTTGCAGGGGCCTCGGATCAACTTGCCCGCATCGTGGCAAGCGTAGACCAAACCCGCCTCGTCAGCATTATGACCAACGCCGATAACACGGTGCAAAGTCTCGCCGACTTGAGCAACGGGTTGAACGCAACCAATCAGAAGCTCAGCGCCATCTTGGACAAGACCGACGGCATTATCAGCGGCAATTCCGATGACATCAAACAGACGCTGACGGACCTGCGCCACACCACCCGCACCGTCTCGACGCACATCGAGTCGATTGTGTTTCATCTGGAGTCGGCCAGCCGCAACGCCAACGAGTTTACCCGCCAGATTCGCAGCAATCCGTCCAGCCTAATCAGCGGTTCGCCACCGCCCGACCGAGGGATGGCGCAATGACGATCCGAATGGCGTATTTGCTGGTGGTCGCAGCGTTGACAGCCTGTTCAAGCGCACCGCCTGTTCCCCAGGATCATTTTTATCGTCTGGGTGGATCGGCGACAGCGCAGACTGCCGCCGCAGTCGAGGGCCAGATCGCCGTCGCGGCGCTGGAAGCCGACGGCATTTACCGCGACCGCGCCATCTTGTTTGTCGATGAAGCGCAACCTTTGGAAATTCAGCGTTACGACTATCACCTATGGTCGACTCATCCATCAATCTTGCTTCAAGAGCAGCTCATTGGATTCCTCCGCGCGAACAGCACGGCGGCGCAGGTGAGCCGCTACGATCCCGCGCAACCGACCGACTGGATCGTTCGCGGTCGCATTTTGCGGTTCGAGAGAGTCGTCGGAACATCGGCCAGTCGGGCCGAGGTCGCGTTGGAGTTGGAACTTTTTCGCCATGGTCAAACCGCGCCGGCAATGAGCAAGACTTATCGCGCCTCCGTCGACACGGGCCGTTCCATGCACGAGGTCGCGGCCGGCTTCGATCAGGCGGTGGACAAGATTTTTGCCCAACTGGTGCAGGACATGGTCGGCGCCGCGCAGACTACTCGCCGCCCCGCGCTGGCGAATTGATCGGCGGTTCCTTAGAATTGGCCCAATATCCGCCACCGACCAAGCCGATGAACCCCAATCAAGTAATCGATTTGTTGACCCAACACCAACCCCATGATGCGCTGGAAACCGCCCATCGCGACCGGCTGCTGGCGTTCGTGCGCTCCGCGCCCGAGGCCTTTTGGCGGCGCAGTCACTTGATCGGGCACGTCACCGCCTCCGCATGGCTGGTCAGCCCCGACCGCCGGCAAGTGCTTCTCGTTCATCATCGCAAATTGGATCGCTGGCTGCAGCCCGGCGGGCATATCGAACAAGATTCGGACGTTCTCAGCGCGGCATTGCGCGAAGCCCGTGAAGAAACGGGGCTCGCCGACCTTGCACACGCCGCGACGGCCATCTTCGATGTCGACATTCACCCCATCCCCGGCCGCGGCGACGAACCCGCTCACGAGCACTTCGACATTCGATTTTGCTTTGTCGCCGATCCGACGGACACGCTGGCGATATCGGACGAATCGAACCATCTGCGTTGGTTTACACTGGATGCTCTGGCAGCGATGCCGTTTGACGCATCCATTCACCGCATGATCGACAAAACATCCGCCATAACGGTCCCGAGGTAGAAACCCCATGGCGCAGGAAAAGTCCAGACGCCTCTTTCGGCATGCTCCGCGCTACTTCTTGACGGGGATCCTCACGGTCATTCCCATCTGGTTGACCTGGATCGTGTTCGAGTTTTTCTTCCAGCAACTATCGCAGGTGGGGCGCCCCGGTGCGCGCGCCCTGTCCAAAACGGTGGAGAAATTCCAGCCCGATCTCGCCGAATGGTTCTTGCAGCCCTGGTTTCAGTCCTTGGTCGCGGTGCTGTTGACGATTCTGGCCCTGTACCTCCTCGGATGGTTTACCAACATGGTGATTGGCAAACGCATGTTGGCGATGATGGACTGGGTAATCAATCGCATTCCTTTGGTTCAAACCGTTTACGGCGCCATCAAGAAACTGTTGAGCGCATTGCAGCAAAAGCCGGACAAAGTGCAGCGGGTGGTGTTAATCGAATTTCCGACGCCGGAGATGAAAACCGTTGGTTTCGTCACCCGCATACTGAAGGACCATGCCACGGGCGCCGAGCTCGCCGCGGTGTACGTGCCGACGACGCCGAATCCGACCTCCGGTTATTTGGAAATCGTGCCGCTCGAACGCGTCGTGTCCACCGACTGGACCATTGACGAGGCCATGACCTTCATCATGTCCGGCGGCGCTGTCGCGCCCGATCGCATTCACTACTCGAAGAGCGCGCCGAATGCGGACGCGGTGAACACCGCGGCGCCACCGGCCTCGCCATGAAATCCCCCTGTGTGCGCAACTGCTGCCTGGACGCCGACGACATCTGTCTCGGCTGCTTTCGCTCGCTTGAAGAAATTGTCCGCTGGGCGAGCGCAACGGAGAACGAGCAACAGAGGATCCTCGCCAATGCCGAGCGGCGGCGCGAGGAACACGATCAAAGATTCGGCGGCGGTAAGCCGTGAACCGACCGATTTGGGTCGACCGATTTCGCATGGGCGTTGTTGGAGCGGTTTCCTACCGCGATGCCCCGTCGGCTCGAATCTCGGAATAATCCGCTCCCACGCCCGTCTATCGCATTGAAACGCTCGGAGTCGACCCGTCGCATCGCTTCACTCCGTCCCGGCAAGTTCGACTGACTTGGGGAAGCGCGGCCGCTGCTCCGCGACCATGATCTCTTCCCCCAACTGGCGACCAATTCGCGTCGCAGAAAATATCCCGCGCACGGTAGACGGTCCGTTTGGTTCGGGCTCGATCACCAGCAGGTGCCGACGACCAAGCAGCTTTAGGCTTTCAACGATATTGCCCACGGATGCCTCGATGACGTCCTGCATCAACACCACTTCGACCAACGCCAAGGGCGTCATAACGTCCTTCACCGTCAGCTCGTCGCGCGCGCCGCCACGGGACGAAATCACGCGCACGGGACGATCGCCAAGGATGTCCTGCGCAGTCATGATGCCGCGGGTCAGTCCCTCGCCGTCAATCACGAAGAGGAGCCGCACGCCGCAGGCGATCATCTTGTCATGGGTCGCAATCAGGCTCGCATTGATATCGATGGTATACGGCAGCGTGACACGCAGGTCGGTCATCACCAAAAGCGCCGGATCCGCCAAGGTGACGCGTCGAACGAACGACGGATCGGGATACTGCACCACGGCACTCTCGGCACAATAGGTGTACGCCAAAGCACGATAGCGTTTCACAGAGAGCCTCCGTCTTCACAACGAATGGCAGAGTAAGACAATCGTAGATCTCGGCCGACACCGCCGCTATAAGGATGGCTGGCTAAAGTCATAAGTGTAGCCAAGGAGCGACGCCCGCCGGTGCCACAGCAATCTAAGGGTTGCGTCGCGTGCAAAGGTGGGGGCACCCCTCGTCAGCGCGCGTTTTCGCGGAGCGATTAAGACCAAGCGCCAAACAGTCGATAAACAACTCACGGGACTCGAAAGATCGTTACTAAAGCACGGGAATTTGACCCCTTTTATTGCCCGTGATAGAAGATGACCCTGTCGCGCGCCAAGGAACGGAAAGAAGAATTTATGCGCAAAGCCATTGAACGGCTCGGAGACAACTGCATTTATTTCGTTGAGCAGGCGGGGATCATGGGTATTTTCCTGTTTTCCTGTCTGGCGAAAGCACTTACGCCGCCCTACCCGATCTATTCAATCGTCCGCCAGGTTCATTTCATCGGTGCGCGTTCGGTATTTATTATTCTCGTTGCGGGGGGCTTTACCGGCATGGTGCTCGGCCTTCAGGGGTACTACACCCTGCAGCGCTTCGGTTCGCTGGATCTGCTGGGCTCCGCCGTTGCGCTGGGTCTGTTGCGCGAACTCGGCCCCGTCCTTACCGCGCTGATGGTCATCGGACGGGCCGGATCGGCGATGTGCGCCGAAATCGGCATCATGCGTACGTCGGAGCAGATCGATGCCCTCGAGTGCATGGCCATTCATCCCTATCGATATTTGATCGTTCCGAAACTGGTCGCGGGCATCATTTCCTTGCCTTTGCTGACCAGTCTGTTCGACGTCGTCGGAATCCTCGGCGGTTATTTTGTCGCCGTCATTTTATTTGGCGTCAACGAAGGGACTTATTTCCAGGCCATGTATGAAAGCGTGGTATGGAAAGACGTCGAGATGGGACTGATTAAGTCGTTCGTCTTCGGGCTTTTAATTGTATGGATATCTACCGCCAAGGGATTTTTTCTTCATTTGGACCGCAACGGAGCCTACGGCGCCGAGGGCGTAAGCCGAATTACGACCAACGCGGTTGTGCTGGCGTCGGTGGCCATTTTGGCCGGCGACTATGTGCTCAGCGCCGTTTTACTGTAAGGCATTCGCGCCACCAGGAGTTAACCTATGAGACGCTTGAACGTCGAATTTGCAGTCGGAATTTTTGTCATCGCGGGTATCGCCAGCTTTGCCTACTTGGCGATCAAGCTCGGCGATTTGTCCTTCGGGGAGCAAAACCACTACAACGTCTCGGCACGCTTTGCCTCGATATCGGGCCTGAAAGAAGGCGCAGTGGTGGAGATCGCCGGAGTGCGCGTCGGCAAAGTAAGCCGCATCAATCTCGACAACGGCGATTATGAGGCCGTGGTGCAACTGGCCATCCACGGCGACGTGAAACTGCAAGAGGACGCCATCGCCTCGATCAGAACCGCCGGCGTTATCGGAGACAAATTCGTCAACATTTCACCCGGCGGATCGGACGTTTTCATTGAGCCCGGCGCTGAAATCGTGGAAACTGAGTCCTCCATCAGCTTGGAAGAACTTGTCAGCAAATATATTTTCCAGAAAGAAGAATAACGGGTTCTTTCGCTCACCCATGAATTCGCTGCGACTCCTCATTCTACTGCCTTTGATATTTTGGCACTCAGCCGGATACGCTGAGGCGTCCGGCGTGCTCGCGCAGATGGAGGATCCCGACGCGAGCGCCATGACGGACGATGGCGATGAAGAATTCACCGACGAATTCGACGATGAGTTTGAGGACGAATTCGACGCCGACGGTCCGCCGCCGGTATCCGACCCCCTCGAAACCATGAATCGAGGCTTCTTTTGGTTCAACGACAAACTCTACTTTTATGTGCTGAAGCCTGCCGCCAAGGCCTTCCGCGTTCTTCCCGAAGATGTCCGGGCCAGCATCGCGAACTTCTTCAGCCATTGGACGAGTCCGGCGCGCTTTATCAATGCCTTACTGCAGGCGAAGATTAACGACGCGGGGAACGAGTTGGGCCGCTTTGCGATCAACACGACATTGGGCGTCGGCGGGTTATTCGATGCCGCTAAAGAGCAGGCCGGGTTGCGCCGTAAAGATGAGGACTTCGGTCAAACGCTTGGAGTGTACGGATTTAAGCCCGGTATGTACCTGGTTATTCCGGTTTTTGGACCCAGCAACGTCCGCGACGGTATTGGCCGCTTGGTGGACGGCGTCATGGATCCGAAGTATATCTACCTCGATGAAAAGCCTTATTGGGGCTCGCGAGCAGTCGAGGCGGTGAACGAAATTTCGCTCGATAAAGACACATACGAGGCCATTAAACGCGACGCATTGGATCCGTACTTGTTCGTGCGCGATGCGTACATGCAGAACCGGGCCGGCAAAGTCGCGAAATAGCCGGCGCCAAAGAGGAGGTAATAATGATCACTTCACGATTCCTGCGCGCCATCGCCCTGTCTTCGGCGGTCCTGTTCGGCAGCGCCAACGCGGCGGCCGATGCGCCGAAAGACCAACTCAAAACGACCATCGACACGATCCTGCTGGTGCTGTCCGATCAGTCTTTGGATCGGGAGGCGAAACGCGAGAAAATAACTGGCGTCATCAGCGCGCGTTTCAATTATGAGGGCATGTCTCAGCGGACGCTCGCCGTAAACTGGAAAAAGAGCTCCCAAGATCAACGCAAGCGTTTCGTCGACCTGTTCGCGCAACTCCTGCAGGAGTCTTATCTCGGCCGGATCGAAGCCTACACCAACGAAAAGGTCGAGTTCGCGTCCGAGAAAGTGAAAGACGACCGCGCCATTGTCGACACCTTCATCGTCACCTCCTCGGTCGATATTCCGATTTCCTATAAATTGGAAAAGAAGGGCAACGAGTGGCTGGTCTACGATGTGGTCATCGAGGAAGTCAGTCTGGTGCGCAGCTATAGCTCAACCTACAAAGACATCGTCATGAAGTCCGGCATGGACGGATTGTTGTCCGACATGGAAGCCAAACTCGCCGCGCTGCGCAGCAAGGAAACGGAGAAAGCGTCCTAGCGTTCGAGCCAGGCAACCGCCGGAAGGATCGCGGTAGGAAACCGCTCCCACAAACAACGCACAGTTCGGTGGGAGCGGATCAATCCGCGATTGAGTCGGGCGCAGCATCGCGGTAGGAAACCGCTCCCACAAACAACGCACAGTTCGGTGGGAGCGGATCAATCCGCGATTGAGTCGGGCGCAGCATCGCGGTAGGAAACTGCTCCCACAACTCGATGCACCCCCGGTGGGAGCGGATCATTCCGCGATTGAGTCGGGCGCAGCATCGCGGTAGGAAACTGCTCCCACAAACAACGCACAGTTCGGTGGGAGCGGATCAATCCGCGATTGAGTCGGGCGCAGCATCGCGGTAGGAAACCGCTCCCACAGCCGAGCGCTGCCCACCCATCGACCCGAGGTTGCCGACACCGCCGCCATGAGCCCATCCATCTACGCCTTCCTCGCCGACGCCGTGGTCGTGCTGCACTTGCTGTTCGTCGTCTTCGCCTGCCTCGGCGGTGTATTGGTGTTTCGGTTTGCTTGGCTCAAATGGCTACACATCCCCGCGTTTCTGTGGGCCGGCTATATCGAAATCACCGGCGGCATTTGCCCGCTCACGCCGTTGGAAAACCGGCTGCGCTTTTTGAGCACGGAGCCCATGTATGCGACGTCCTTTATTGAGCGCTACGTGTGGAATTTGCTCTATCCGGCGGAACTGAGCCATGGGCTGCAGGTAACGCTCGGCGTCGGCCTCATCGTCATCAACCTAGCCGTCTATGCCGTGGTGCTAACACACTATCGGCGCAGCCAGACGCGGCAGCGCACCGTTGCGCCGTAACGGCGCCGCACTCAAACACCAAACAAATCAGAAACATCCTTTTCGATTTCGCGGCGCCAATAGCATTGCAATATCGCAAGGCGGCGTGTACGTTTAGGCTTAGTATTGACGTGCAGGCTTAATCGCCGCAGCAACTCTGCGGATAAAACTTATGAATTCGTTCCGTATAGCGCGATTTGGCCGCGCTCTTTTCCTAGTCGCCCATGTGGTCATCGCCAGCGTTCCCACCGCGCTCCGTGCGGACACGGGCACCGCCGACGTCGACGTTGCCCAGAGCGCCGTTTACTATCTCGGCACGGACCGCAATGACGCCGAAGTGCTGTTCCAGCTCACCAACACCGGCCAAGACACGATCACGCTGGTCGGCGCGGCCTGCCCCGACGCGACATCGGCCACCGTTCACACGACCATCATCGTCGAGGGCAAAAAAGCGATTCGCAATGTCGATGCGTACAACATTCCGCCGGGTGGATCAGTGAGAATGGCCACCGGCGGCATGCACCTCATGCTCAACAACATGAAGCGACCTCTCAAGGCCGGCGATCAAACGAACATTACGTTGAAGTTTAAGGGCGGCGCGGAATACACCTTCCGCGCCGTCGTCAAAGTCCGTCCCCCGGAAATGCCGCCGCACCCCCATTGAGACGCGGCAGAAGATTCGTCAGAACGTATACAGCGCGCTGACCGAGAATAGCGACAAGTCATCCGCATCATCGACGTCGAACGATTCGTATTCCCCGCGCAACGTAATCGAGAACAGTTGTATTCTCGCGCCGATGCCGTAGGCCGCGTCGGTTCCCGAATCGCTGGTCGAGCTGCCGCCAAGATCGGCATCGTTATCCCAGTTGATCATGCCCGCTTTGCCGAACAAGCCGAAGGGGCCGAAATTCACGCCAACCAGGCCGAAGGCGTCGAAACCCGTCAGCTCCATCTTGGCCGGACGATTGGCCGACCTACCATCAAGTTCGCCGAAGTCCACGTAGGACCCTTCAACGGCGAGATCAAGTAACGGAACGACGCCGAAGTTGTAGCCTAGAATAATCTTGTAACCGGCGTCGTCGCCCTCGAAATCGAAATTCGCGCCGCCGGTGGGATCGGATGCATTGGCCTCCAAGGTCGCCTGCCCCAATCCGCCGCCGATATATACACCGCTTTCACCGCCGGCCCACGCCGCGCAGGGCAGCGCGGTAAGCAGCACGAAACCAACTCGAGTCAATTGACGTCCAGTCATTGCATTCTCCCTAATCCATTAGTGTCACTTGGCTAAACTGGCGATGGAGGCTTCCTCGATCAACAGTGGATAAGTATAGCCTGCGCCAAAGTCGACGTCGGCCGCGAGGTTGCCGGTGATGGTGACTTCGTCTCCGACCTGCGCGGTCTGCTGGCTTGTCACCGTAATATCATTGGTTCCCTCGCCGCCCGTACCATCCTGCACGTGCAGAAAATTGCGCTGCATGATGCCGTTGTTGACCTTCACGACTTTGCCCTTAATGACGACCTGTTTTCCCGCCAAGTCCGTCTTCTTCACGAACAAGTCCTCTACCGTCGACGCAACCGGATCCGCCGCATATGCCGCACCGCACCCGATCCCCGCCGCGACCACTACGGCCGCTAACCAATTTCGATAACCCATCACTCCCCCAACAAACTTACAGCAACCACCGTCCCAATGTGGACGGCTCCGGCGCTTACACTACATGAATATGCGGCGGTTAGAAATCCGGGCGACCCAAGATCCCTAACTCACTGTTTCGAGAACCATTAACCGCCATCTCACGGTGCCGCGCGCTCGCCGCCCGCCGCGACCGGCGCCATCTTCCAGATCTCGGCGTTGTATTCCCGCATGGTCCGGTCGGTAGAGAACTTGCCGCTGCAGGCGCTATTGAGAATACTCATGCGGGTCCACCGCGCTTGGTCCCGGTAGGCCTCGTCGGCCCGATTCTGGGCATCGACGTAACTGCGAAAGTCAGCGATGGTCATCCACGGATCCTTTGGACTGAGCATCCCTGCGATCAACTCGTCGAACAGACCCGGTTCGAACTGGTTGAACTGCCCGCTGCGCAGCAACTGCAGCACCCGCTTGAAATCGGAGTCGGCGTCCACAATCGCTTGCGGGTCGTATGCGCCGCGCAATTCGACGACTTCCTCCGCAGTCAGCCCGAACAGGAAAAAGTTGTCGGCGCCGACCTCTTCGCGAATCTCGATATTGGCACCGTCCAGCGTGCCGATCGTAACCGCACCGTTCATCATAAATTTCATGTTGCCGGTGCCCGAGGCTTCCTTGCCGGCGGTGGAGATCTGTTCCGAGAGATCCGTTCCCGGCGCGATGATTTCCATGGCGGTTACACGATAGTTCGGCACGAACGCCACTTTGAGCAGGCCGTCGATGGCTTGGTCGTTGTTGACCACCTTGGCCACATTATTGACGAGCTTGATGATCCGCTTGGCCGCCGCGTAGCCGGGAGCCGCTTTACCGCCGATCAGCACGCAACGCGGCACCAGACCGTGCCGATCACCGCGCTTGATCCGGTCGTAAAGGTGAATTACGTGCAACACATTCAACAGCTGCCGCTTGTACTCGTGGATCCGTTTGACTTGGACATCGAACATCGCATCGACGCTAAACTCGATGCCGCAGTCTGTCTTGACCATCTCCGCGAGCCGCTGCTTGGCTTCACGCTTTACGTCGCGCCACCGCCGCTGGAAACCCGGATCGTCGACAAATGCCTTGAGTTTTGCAAGTTGCGACAAGTCGGCGACCCACTCGCTGCCGATTTTCTCGGAAATAAGCGCGCTTAGCGGACGGTTGGCCCAGGCGAGCCAGCGCCGCTGCGTGACGCCGTTGGTTTTATTGTTGAACTTGTGAGGCCACAGCTCGTGGAAGTCGCGGAACAATCCTTCTTGCAGCAAGCGCGAGTGCAGCTCGGCAACTCCGTTGACCGAGAAACTGCCGACTATGGCTAAATGGGCCATGCGCAATTGCTGCTCGTGGCCCTCCTCGATGATAGACATGCGCGCTTGCCGCTGCGTGTCGCCGGGCCAGCGGCTCGCCACTTCGCCAAGGAAGCGGGCGTTGATCTCATAGATGATCTCGAGCAACCGCGGCAACAACTCGCGAAACATGCGCACCGGCCACTTCTCCAGCGCCTCGGGCAGCAAGGTGTGATTGGTATAGGCCATGGTGCGCGTCGTGATGGCCCAAGCCTGATCCCAGTCCAAATTGTGAAAGTCCATCAGCAAGCGCATCAACTCGGCCACGCTTATCGTCGGATGGGTGTCGTTCATCTGAAAGCAGTTCTTGTCGGCGAAATTGGTAAAATTCTCGCCGCGCACGGCGATCCAGCGCCGCAAGACGTCCTGCAGGCTCGCCGAGGCGAGAAAGTACTGTTGCCGCAATCGCAACTCCTTGCCGTTCTCGCTGGCATCGTTTGGATACAGCACCATGGTGATATTCTCTGCGGCGTTCTTGGCCGCGACGGATTCTGTGTAGCTGCCGGCGTTGAACTCATCTAAATCGAATTCATCCGTCGCGGCGGCCTTCCACAGCCGCAGGGTATTCACGGTATCGTTGCGAAAGCCGGGCACCGGAATATCGTAGGGAACAGCGAGCACATCGTGGGTGTTCATCCACCGCGCGCGCACGCGGCCGCCGACTTCGTGGACGAATTCGGTGTGACCGCCAAATTGCACCCGGCAAGTAAACTCGGGCCGCTCCAGCTCCCAAGGATTGCCATCGCGCAGCCAATGGTCCGGCTCTTCAACTTGATGGCCGTTTTCGATGTTCTGGCGGAACATGCCGTACTCGTAGCGAATTCCGTAGCCGATCACGGGAAGTTGCAGCGTCGCGCAACTGTCAAGAAAACACGCCGCCAAACGGCCAAGCCCGCCATTGCCCAAGCCGGCGTCGTGCTCCGCGTTGGCCACCTCGTCGAAGACAATGCCCAAGTCGCCCATTGCAGCGTGCGTTTCATCGAGCAACCCGAGATTGAGCAACGCATTGCCCAAGGCGCGCCCAATCAAAAATTCCAGGGATAGATAGTAGGTTTTCTTGACGTTCGGATCCCGATAGGCATAGCGCGTACGCTTCCAGCGCTCCATAAGCCGATCGCGAACCGTCAGTGACAACGCATCGTAGGCATAGTGCAGCGAACGGCAATAGCGATCCCGTCCGAGCGTGTTGGTGTAGTAGCGACGAAAGTCCAGCGCAAGGCTTTCCGAATCCATCCCCAACGGCGGCAAGTCGGTAAGCGTCGCGATGGGCTCGCTGAGCTGGTACTTGCGGTTGTAGATGGTGGTTTCGTGGAGTTTCTTGGTCATTGACGGCCCTTTTTGGTGAAGCGGGAAATTCCGGATGGCCGGTGATTGAGTATATTTTCCGACTCTTTGCCGACGAGAGCAAATTCTCCCGCGATAAACGCGATCCTGTCGCGAGACTGCACCAAATGAAGACGGCGCAACGCCTTGCCGCACACTAACGATGCCGACGCGCGCGACCCGACTTCACGGGAACCTCCGATTCTGGCATTGTATAGCGCCGCAGATCTTCCGGCTTGACCATCGCGCAAGGAGAACCCATGTCCGCACAGAGTGTTGCCACGCTCAACGAAAAATTCGGGATCGGTACCGAGTTAAGGTTCGCGACCGTTGCCGACGGATTTAATGTCGCGGTAATAACCAATAGCCATGCTGCCGCGTCCATTGCGATTCAGGGCGCGCAGATTCTTACCTGGACGCCGCGGCGCGAGAAGCCGGTGATCTGGTTGTCGCCGGGAGCCAAGTTCGTCGTCGGTAAGTCGGTGCGCGGCGGCGTGCCGGTGTGTTGGCCATGGTTCGGCGCCCATGCGAGCGAAGCAAGCTTTCCCGCCCACGGCTTTGCCCGCACCATCCCGTGGGAAGTGACCGCGTCGCAGCGCCTCAAAAGCGGCGCGACCAAGATCGCCTTTCGGCTGCCGCAAACCGACGCGACACGCAAGCAGTGGCCCCACTCCTGCGAGCTGGAGCTGCACGCCACCCTCGGCTCGACTTTGGATATCGACCTGATCACCCGCAACACGGGCAGCGCGCCCATCACCATCGGCGACGCGCTGCATACCTATTTTGCGGTCAGCGATGTGCGTGACATCTCCATTCACGGGCTGGGCGGCGCCCCGTACCTCGACAAGGTAGAAGACTTCAAACGCAAGCAGCAGGTTGGCCCCATTACCATCAACCAAGAGGTGGATCGGCTGTACCTGGACACCACGGCGGATTGCCTGATCGATGATCCGCGCTGGGCGCGACGCATCCGCGTTCACAAACACCATAGCCGCTCGACAGTCGTCTGGAACCCGTGGCTCGCGAAGGCCGAGAAGTTGGGCGACATGGGTCCTAACGGTTACCTCAACATGGTGTGCGTGGAAAGCACCAATGCCGGCGATGACGTGGTCACCGTCGCGCCCGGAGCGAGTCATGCCTTGCGCGTCGAGTACAGCCTCGAACGGTTGCGCTAGATGTGGCAGCGGATCATTCCGCGATCGAGCCGGCGAGGTATCGCGTTAAGAAACCGCTCCCACCTGGTGGATTGAACCCCGCGCGGGAAGCATTCGAATTCACGATCGACTCGCCGTCAGCCCTGAACCTTCGTCCGTGGATTTGCTCCTACATCAGGGAGCCAACAATTCCATGATCGCATTATCCTTTGCGTGGTCGGTCTCTTTGTGCTGTTATTAATCCACATGGAGGACCGGTGAAGCGCCGAAACATTTTCGACACAGTGAACGCGATTTGCCGTAGCGCCACGGTCGCCGCTGTGCTGAGTGGCTGCGCCACGGTCGGCCCCGACTACACGCCGCCGCAGGATACCGCCCCCGTGACGTGGAGCGCGCCGCTGGACGCCGATTTGCGCGCCGCACCGAGCGACGCCGATTTGCTGTCCGGATGGTGGCGAACGCTCAACGATCCCACACTGTCCGAACTGATCGAACGCGCCGCCTTGAGCAACCTCGATCTCGAGCTGGCCCGGGCGCGGCTGCGGGAAGCGCGAGCGCGCCGCGGTGTAAGCGCCGCGGACCGCTTTCCCACCGTGGACCTTAGCGGCAACGCCAACAGCAGCCGCTCGGATCCAGACGCCGGCGCCGCCATCTCCACCGAACTCTACTCCGTCGGCTTCGATGCGCGATGGGAGCTGGACATCTTCGGCGGCAAACGGCGAGCCCTGGAAGCAGCCGACGCGCAGTTGCAGGCCAGCGAAGAAGACTTGCGTGACGTCACGGTGAGTCTGCTCGCGGAAGTAGCGCTCAACTATGTCGACGCCCGCGCATTCCAGACCCGCATCGCCATCGCCGAGAAAAATCTGGCGTTGCTGCAGGAGAGTTACGATATCGTTCGGTGGCGGACCGATGCGGGACTCACCACCGAGTTGGACGTTGAACAGGCACTCTTCAATTTGGAACAGACGCGCGCTGCACTGCCCCTTCTGCGCAGCGGACTTGTCCAATCGCGCAATCGCTTGGCCGCGCTGCTGGGTCAACCTCCGGGCTCTCTCGATCAACAGCTGGCCACGCCGGCGCCGATTCCGCTCGCACCGCGGGGCGTGGCGGTGGGCGTTCCGGCCGATATGCTGCGACGCCGCCCCGACGTGCGCCGCGCCGAACGGCAACTCGCGGCGCAAACAGCCCAGGTCGGAGTCGCAACGGCAGCGCGCTATCCGAACTTCACATTGAGCGGAGCGATCGGATTAAACGCGTCATCCCCAGGTAATTTGGTTTCGGCGCCGACTCAACTCGCCTCCGTCGGCGCCAATTTGGCCGCTACGATCTTCGATGCCGGGCGGTTGAGACAGAATGTCGAGATCCAGAATGCGCTGCAGGAGCAAGCCTTTGTCAGCTACCAATCGACGGTGCTCACGGCTCTGGAGGATGCGGAAAACGCCCTCACCGCCTTCGCCCAGGAGCAATCCCGCCGTGAATCATTGGTAAAAGCCGCCGCCGCGGCGGAACGCGCCGCCGAGCTGGCGAGCAATCAGTACACCTCCGGTCTCGTGGACTTCCAGGTGGTGCTGATCGCACAACGCTCAGCCATCTCCCTGGAGGATCAAGTCGCCGGCAGTCAAGCGGAAATCGCGGCCAATTTGATTCGCGTGTACAAAGCGCTGGGCGGAGGATGGGTCGCGCCGCCGGTTAACACATCCTCCGTTGAATCAGAGCAGGTCCCATAATATGGAAAAATCAACGAACGCCGCGAATCCGGAGATAGCCAAAAACTTGGGCCTTGATCGAAACACAAGTCGCGGGCGTATGGTCACGCGCTTAATCGTATCAACGGTCATTGCCGCCGCGGTCATAGTCGGCGTTATCCTATGGCGCAACACGCAAACAACCCCAACCGTTCAATTCAAAACGCAAGAGGTGCGCCGCGGCGATCTCGTCGTCACCGTCACCGCCACCGGCAATCTTCAGCCGACCAATTTGGTCGACATCGGTATCGAGGTCAGCGGTACCGTTGCCACCGTCGACGTGGACCACAACGATCAAGTTCGGCGCGGACAAACCTTGGCCAAATTGGACACCACCAAGCTGGAAGCGCAGGTCCTGAAATCGAAGGCGGCGCTGGAAGCCGCCGACGCCGGAGTCCTGCAGGCACGCGCGACGGAAAAGGATGCGCGCTCGGAACTCGCCCAACTCGAGCAAGTGCACAAGCTGAGCGGCGGAAAAGTACCCTCGCAACGCGAACTTGAAGCGGCACAGACCGCATTGCTCCGCGCCCAAGCGGACCTCGCGACCGCATCGGCGGCAGTGACCGAAGCAAAGGCCACGTTGGAGTCGAATCAGACCGATCTCGGAAAAGCCGTGATCCGCTCGCCCATCGACGGCATCGTGCTCAAACGGGCCGTCGAACCTGGACAAACCGTGGCAGCGTCGTTTCAGGCGCCGGTGCTTTTTACCCTGGCCGAAGACTTGACCAAGATGGAACTGCATGTGGATGTGGATGAAGCCGACGTCGGCCAAGTGCAGGCCGGCCAGGATGCGACGTTTGCCGTCGACGCCTATCCTGACCGCAGCTTCCCGGCCCGCATCGTTCAAGTGCGTTATGCATCGGCCGAAGTGCAGGGCGTAATCACTTACAAAGCGCTGCTGGACGTGAACAATGCCGACCTGTCTCTTCGCCCGGGCATGACGGCGACGGCGGACATCACGGTCCAGAAAGTATCCGACGCCCTGCTGGTGCCTAACGCCGCGCTGCGATTCACGCCTCCGACAACGCAAACCGCCGATAGTCGACAGGGCGGTTTGCTCGACGCGCTACTGCCGCGGTTTCGCCGACCCAGCCAACCGCAGCGGGACGCGGTAGGCAAGAAAGGCAATCGACAGGTGTGGGTAGTGCGCGACGGTCAGCCGGTGGCGGTCGAAGTCACCGTGGGCGCCACCGACGGCATCGTCAGCGAGGTTATCGGCGGCGACCTGGCGCCGGGCAGCGCGGTCGCGATCGACGTCATCACCAAGAGACAATAAACACAGTGGAACGAGGCGACTCCCACGCTGCGCTCATCGAGTTGCGCGCGGTAACCAAGGTGTATGGACAGGGCATCGCCGCGATGCAGGCCCTTCGCGGCATCGATTTGAATATCGATCGCGGGGAATTCGTCGCCGTGATGGGCCCCAGCGGTTCCGGCAAGTCGACCTGCCTCAACATCCTGGGCTGCCTCGACACCCCGACCAGCGGATCGTATCGGTTCGAAAACGTGGAAGTCATGGACCTCTCCAACACGCAGCGCGCGCGATTGCGCCGCCACTATCTTGGTTTCGTGTTTCAAGGATTCAATTTGCTGACGCGCACCTCCGCGCTGGAAAACGTGGAGCTGCCGCTGATTTATCGCGGCATGCCCGCCAAACAGCGTCACGAGCTGGCGCAAAACGCACTGGCGGCCGTGGGGCTTCAGGGCTGGGAAAGTCACACCCCGGGAGAACTCTCCGGCGGCCAGCAGCAACGGGTCGCCATCGCCCGCGCCATCGTGACCGAACCGGCGGTGTTGTTCGCCGACGAACCCACGGGCAATTTGGATTCCGCGCGCAGCCACGAAATCATGGAACTGCTTACCACGTTCAATCGCGAGCGCGGTCTCACCATCGTCATGGTGACGCATGAACTGGACATCGCCGCGTACGCCAAGCGCGTCATCCACTTCACGGACGGCGCAATCCACTCGGACCAACTCAACGGAAAGGCCGCCGGATGATTTGGAACGCCTTTCTCTTGGCCCTGCGCGCGATCCGCCGCAATGTGCTGCGCTCCTTTCTAACGGTGCTCGGCATCGTGATCGGAGTGGCCGCCGTCATCATCATGGTCAGCCTCGGTCAGGGCGCAACCGAAAAAGTGAGCCAGCAAATCGCCAGCCTGGGCAGCAATCTGATCATGGTGCGCTCCGGCCAGCGCGGCGGCCCGGGGCAAACGGCCGAAGCGCCTCCGCTGACGCTGCGGGACGCCGCGGCCATCAGTCGCGAAATCGGCTCGGTGCTCGGCGTGGCGCCCTCCGCGTCATCCGCGACCAAAGCGGTTTTCGGCAACGCGAACTGGTCCACCAGCGCCACGGGGGTGGACAATCAATATTTCGCCGTTCGCAATTGGTCGCTCGCCCAGGGGCGCATGTTCACCGAAAACGAATTGCGTGGTGGGAAAGCCGTGTGCATTCTCGGCGCCACCGTGCGCGACCAACTCTTCGGCTTGCAAGATCCGCTGGGCAGTCAGATTCGCCTCACCAAACTTTCCTGCGAAGTCATCGGCGTGCTGACCACCAAGGGTCAGTCGGCGTTCGGCTCGGACCAGGACGACATCGTTCTGGTGCCGTTGCGCACGCTGCAACGACGCATCGCCGGCAATCAAGACATTGGACTGATCCAGGTCTCCGTGCAGGACGCCGACGCGACCGCCCGGGTGCAGGAAGACATCGCGCGACTGCTACGGGAGCGGCGCCATATCGCCGCCAATGAGGAAGACAACTTCCGCATCATGGACATGAGAGAAATCGCCACCACGCTGACCGGCACGACAAAGGTCCTCACCTCGCTGTTGGGCGCGGTCGCGGCGGTAAGCCTGCTGGTGGGCGGCATCGGTATCATGAATATCATGCTGGTGTCGGTCACGGAACGCACGCGGGAGATCGGCATTCGCCTGGCCATTGGAGCGCTGGAACACGAGGTGCTGCTGCAGTTTTTGGTGGAAGCCGTTGTGCTGTCGTCATTGGGTGGAATCGTTGGAATTGTCATCGCAGTGTCCGCGTCGGCCGCGCTGGCCGGAATTATGCAGGTTCCGTTTGTCTTCAATCCCGGCATCGTCGCGCTGGCCTTCCTGTTCTCCGCCGCCGTCGGCGTGATATTCGGCTACTTCCCCGCCCGCAAAGCCGCCCGACTTGATCCAATCGACGCGCTGCGGCATGAGTAGGCGCAGTGGAACACGATGCCACGCATGGATGCCTCTATTTGTGGGAGCGGATCATTCCGCGATTGAGTCGGTCGAAACATCGCGGTAAGAAACCGCTCCCACCGTACACTGACATTCACATCGTGGGAGCGGATCATTCCGCGATGCCTCGACCGAAGCCGCCGCGAACCAAGCGTTAGCGTGAGAGTATAATCGGCAAAGGGTGGGCGTTCCGGTCCAGGAGGGGAAGTATGGTGCTCGACGAATTTCGATTTGCGGACGAACTTGGCCCACTGAAAGTCATCCACGTTTACGAGCCGCGGATTAATCTCAGAGCCGTATTGGTCGTCGACAACGTCGCCACAGGACCGTCCATCGGCGGACTGCGCATGGCGCCCGATGTCACCACGGCGGAGTGCTTTCGGCTGGCGCGCGCGATGACGCTCAAGAACGCCGCCGCCGGCTTGCCCCATGGCGGCGGCAAGTCAGTCATGATCGGCGATCCACGCATGGACAAAGCCAAGAAGTCGGAGCTTATCCGCGCCTTCGCCCGCGCCCTGCGCAACACGGAAGAGTACATTTTCGGCCCCGACATGGGCACCGATGAAGAATGCATGGCCTGGGTCCACGACGAAATCGGCCGTGCCGTGGGCTTGCCGCGGGAATTCGGCGGTATTCCCCTCGATGAAATTGGCGCCACCGGCTGGGGGCTGAGCCACGTCGCCGAAGTGGCCGCTCGTTTTTGCGCGCTTGATTTGCGCGGCGCGCGTGTCGCGATACAAGGTTACGGCGCGGTGGGGAAATTCGCCGCCCGTTACTTAGCGGAGAAAGGCGCGGTGGTCATTGCGGTCAACGACACCGGCGGCACGATTTACAACCCGCAAGGGCTGGCACTCGACGAACTCGACGCAACCAAGGCGAAAGGCGTGTCTGTACGAGAACACACCAAAGGCACCGCTTTGGACCGGGACGCGATCATCGACATCGAATGCGAGATCTGGATTCCGGCGGCGCGCCCGGACGTGATCAACGGGTCGAACGCGCCGCGGCTCAAAACCAAACTGGTACTGCAGGGCGCCAACATCCCGGTGACTGCCGAGGCGGAGTCCTATCTGTTCAAAAAGGGCATTCTCTACGTACCGGACTTCATCGCCAACGCCGGTGGAGTGATCTGCGCCGCCATGGAATACGCGGGAGCGAACCAAGCCGCTGCGTTCGAAACCATCGCGGAGAAGCTGCGCCGCAATACCGAACAGGTCCTGACGCGCGTCAAGGAACATGCCATTGAGCCGCGCGTCGCGGCGGTCGACATGGCGAAAGAGAGAATCGAGAAGGCCATGAGTTTGCGCCGTTATTCGGTTTTTTCCTCAGCGCCCCACTTTATCTAACGCCGTCATAAGTATCGGACCGGATTTATCCGCAAATCTTCTCCCGAATCGACGGTACTGGCGATTCAATCGCGGAATGATCCGTTCCCACCTCGAGGCAGACTCGCTGTTGTGGGAGCGGTTTCCTACCGCGAATCTTCGCCCGAATCGACGGCACTGCCGATTCGATCGCGGAATGATCCGCTCCCACAACAGACTCTCTTATCAAATCATTGCTCGCCCCTGTGGGAGCGGTTTCCTACCGCGATTCTTCGCCGACCACAATCGCGGCTAAATCCGCTCCTACTTCACGATGCGATAACAGGGTTTGTAAATCTTGCCCGGCAATTTCATGCGCTGCTGCGCCACGAACGACTGCAGCAACTCGTCCACCGGATTCATGATGTCGGCGTCACCGCGAATCTCGAACAGCCCGTGCTGCTCGATGGCGCGGATTCCATCGTCCTTGACGTTACCCGCCACCACACCGGAAAACACCCGCCGCAGTTGCGCCGCAAGCTGGTGCCGCTCTTGATTCTTGTGCAACTCCAAATTGCGCATGTTCTCGTGATTGGGCGCAAAGGGTTGCTGAAATTCCGGAGCGATTCTGAGCAGCCAATTAAAATAATAGGCGTCGTCGCGGTGTTTGCGGAACTCGCGCACTTGTTTGATTCCCGCGATGACTTCGTGAGCGACTTGCACCGGATCGTCGACCACGATCTTGTAGCGCTGCTGCGCTTCCGCACCCAATGTGTCGCCGATGAACTGATTGATTTGCTTGTAGTAGTCCTTCGCGGATTTGGGTCCGGTGAAGATCAAAGGAAAGGGCAGTTCCCTGTTCTCCGGGTGAAGCAGAATTCCCAGAATGTAAAGAATCTCCTCGGCGGTGCCCACGCCGCCCGGAAACACCACGATGGCGTGGCCGGTGCGAACAAACGCTTCGAGGCGCTTTTCGATGTCGGGCAGGATCACTAAATCATTTACGATCGGATTCGGCGACTCCGCGGCAATGATGCCCGGCTCGGAGATGCCCAGATACTGCCCGCCGGAGATGCGCTGTTTGGCGTGCCCGATGGTGGCGCCCTTCATCGGCCCCTTCATGGCCCCAGGCCCGCAGCCGGTGCAAATGTCCAAGCCGCGCAAGCCCATCTGATAGCCGACTTCTTTGGTGTAGTCGTACTCTTGCCGGGAAATGGAGTGTCCGCCCCAACACACCACCATGTGAGGATTGGTCATGGGCCGCAAAATGTTGGCGTTGCGCAGAATGTGAAACACGGCGTTGGTCACGCCGTCGGAGGACTCCAAATCGAACTTCGGATTCTCGTTGATCTCATCGCTGACGTAGATCACGTCGCGCAGCACGGCGAACAAATGCTCGGAAATGCCCTTGATCATGACGCCGTCGACAAACGCGGTGCCGGGCGCGCCGGTCACTTCCAGTTTGATGCCGCGCTCCTCCTGGATGATGCGGATGTCGAAGGTCTTGTAACGCTCCAACAGTTCCTTGCCGTCATCAAGGTAATTGCCGCAGTTCAACACCGCCAGAGAGCAGTTGCGGAACAGTTTGTACAGACCGCCCTTACTGGTATCGAGCAACTTAGAAACTTCGGACTTCGACAGCACGTCCAGGCGTCCGGCGGGCGAGATGCGCGCGTCAACGACGTGTTCTTTCATTTATAAGAGTATCCCGGTAGGTGTGAGAAATTGCCGCCACGCTCCGTGCCGGCCCGCAAATTCGCAGTATAAACAATTTGGAAGCGGCGACAAACGAACGTCAGGGGAGCGCGACGCGTGGCGTCGATCGTGGGAGTGGATCGGAAAGACCGGCGCTTAGCTGGCCGGGGACGATTGAGGGGCGGCTGGCGCATCCACACTAAACAGCCACCATCGCTCGCCTTTGCGGCCGCCGCGGGGTTTGCGCTCGAAATAAATCTTCATCACGCCGTCGGCGACGGTTTTCACCTCAAACCAGTGTTTGCGCACGTACCGCTCGCCGCTGCCGTGGCGGCAAGGGCCCGTATCTTTCCAGGTGCGAATAACGTGGACGACCTCGATGGCTTTACCGCGCCAGACGAATTGTTGCGGCAGGCCCGGCTCACCCGTTGCCATCCGAGCGGTATCGTAGGTCGCAACGACGGGTTGAATGGCTTCGCTGATGAATTGTTCGGACATAGCATCTTTGACGCATCGATGACAAAAGAATCGCGGAATGATCCGCTCCCACAATCGCAGCACGTGCCACGGTGATGTGGGAGCGGTTTCCTACCGCGATTTCACCCGACCCTATGGTAACAAATCAATCCGCGCCGCCGTAATACCCGCCGTGCCCGGCGCCCCGACCACCAACACTTGCGTGTGCTCGGGAATGGTCTCGAAGAAGTCTCCAGCCAACTGCGCACCCGCGGCATCGAAATACACCGTTGTCGGCGTGGTTTGCACCCCGATGCCCAGACCAAACAACGAGAACGTTCCCGCCGCGCTATCCATCGCATCGACCGGACCGCCAGCCATCGCTTCGGCGATGGGCGCGACGATGTCAATCGCGGAAACATGAATCACCTCGCCGTCGAATTCGCCGCGCAACGCCAGGGGCGTATCCACAACCAGGTCGGCGGTCGTCGCGGGCGTATTTGTGACCGCGTTTAGAATGACCGCGTCCGGCAACACGTGCATGGGGACGCCAAACACTTCGATCACACCGGTCGCAGGATCGTAACCCGCGGTCGCAACGGCAGCGAGCCTTGCTACATCGTTATGCGGCAAGATGATCGTAGGCTGCACCGTCGCGACGGTAATCGTGAGTGGCACTCCCGGCACCGGCACGCCATCGCGGGCGTGCACCCAGCTATGCAGCGGCGTGCTGGCGAAAAACTCGGCCGCGTTGGCGGCCGCTTCATTGACATCGATGAACCGCGTCGTCGCGTCCGTCCGCACATTCACGGTTACCCCTCCGACCTCGAACACCAGCGCTCCGTTGGCCGCATCCATCGCAGTCATGGGCGCCAACACCATCACGCCGGCGATGGGCGCCGCCTGAAGGTCGATCGCATCCGCATACACCACGCCGTCGACCATGCCGCCAACCACCTCGACCTCCATCGTCGGCGAGAGATCAAACGGCGACATGGCGGCCCCCGTGGCAAGATTGGTTACGACAGTGTCTTGGGTAATTTGGAACGGAACGTCGAAGACTTCGATGGTCATCAAAGCGGTGTCGAGCGCGGTGATGGCGCCGATGACCGCGACGGTTTCCGGATGGTCCGGCGTCGCGCCCAACTGAATCGATGACGCGACAATGACGCGCGGGCCGTTTTGAACCGGCGTGCCCGAGACCGTCATCGGCATTTCGTCCGGCAACGCGCCAAACAATGCCAATTTATCCACCGGCGCGCCGCTGGCGTCGGTGATTTCGGTGTCGGCGTCGAGCCGGATTTCGACCCGCTGTTGATTACCGAGGATGGCAATCGTCTCCGTCGTTTCGTCGATGCTGTCGCTGGTTCCGACGAGTTCGATCGTCGTCAACGGCTGGGCAAGAATGGACACCGCCGTGGCGGTGAGCACATTGTCGGCGAGCGATGCCGTCACCCGTACAGAACTGTTTTGCGCGATATTCGCCGGCGTCAGCGCCGCACCGGTCGCGGCGTCGATCACCGTCATACCGTCGGCCGCGGTAAACATGACGCCGAAAACACCGAACGTTCGGTTGCCGGAGTTGAACACCGCGGTAACCGGACCGGCCAACACAGTCTCGGCCGTCGCGGCGATTTCGACATTGGCTTCGACCGTCGTGGCATGCAGCGTGAGCGGCGCATCGGCCACGGGCATGCCGCGAACCCGCACTTTGACCGGCACGACCAGCTCGGCAAAGAAGTCCTCGATCGCAAGCTCCACGCCGCGGCTGTCGCGAACGACGGATGCCGCGTCGACCGCGACGTTTGCGCCCAGCAGGCTCAGCGTCTGCGCAGTGGGATTCAGCGCCGACAGCGGCCCGTCCAGAGTAACGCCAATGAGCGGCTCGGATTCGCGCGTCAGACTCGTCAGCGTGATGACGCCACCGGCGATGTTGCCGGCGGCGCGAACAGAATCGTCGACGGCGAGATCGGCTGGCTGCAGCGCCGCGCCGGTCGCGGCATCCGTTATGCTCGTGCCGCTGGTCAATGTCATCTGCAATCCAAAAATCGAAAGCGTTTGCGTCGCTGGATCAACCGCCGCCGTGAGCTTGCCGGACGCCATCACTGGATCGCCGCTCACGGGCGCCGGCGCGGCCGCCATCATCGCCACTTCGGCGGCCAGTATGGTTTGCGCGACACCGGCGACGACGCCGCCCCTGACCTGAATAAACGTCGATGCCGTGGCGCCAGCGAAGAAATCCGCGGCCGATAGTGCGGCGCCGGCGTCATCGGTGAAGACCGTCGCGGCGTCGGTGTGAATCGTGGCGCCCCAGGCCATGGAGATGGTTTGCGCCGTCAAACTCACCGATTCGATTGGACCGCTCAACATCACGACCTCGGGCGATGAGCCATGGCGCTCGATGGTTTCCGCGTGCATGAACCCGGAAGTGATCACCGCCGACACGCGCAACAGATCACCCATGGCGAGATCGGCGGGCAACAGCGTCGCATCGTCGATCGCATCGGCAATGATGGTTTCTGTGGTCAGATGCACGGGAATGCCGGCGACGGAGATGAAATTGCTGCCGGGATCGAAGGACGCGGTAAGGGCGCCGGCGATCGTCGCCTGATGGCCCGCCACCGGCGCCGGATCGGTCGGTCCGCCGCTTCCCGGAGGCGTCGTTCCGCCGCCGGGCGGATTGGTGCCGCCGTTACCGGGCGGCGTGGTTCCGCCACCGGCGGGCGGCTGCGTCGCCGATATCGTCACGGTTACTCGCGACGCAAGCACGCTGGCACCGGGCTGCTCGACGCCGACGACTTGCGCCACATCGCCCACCTGCGCTCGCGAGAAAACGTCTGCTCGCGTCGTACCCAGCACACTGCCGTTCTGTGCAGTGACGGTGAATTGGGTCGCGTTGTTCGTTCGAATATCGACACCGACCAACGTAAACGAGCTCTCCCGAATTCGGCTGATCGTGGCCTTGATTTCCACCGGATCACCAACGCCCGCGGGCACCACCTTGACCGACGACGCAACCAATTGGCCGCTAGCATCATCGACGCCCGCCGTCACCCGCACCAGATCACCGACGCGGATATCTCCCAGGCCGCCCGCCGACGCGGCGTTCAAGTTCTCCAGCTCCGTCTGCTCCTTCAGGCGAATGGGCACGCCCAACACGGACAGCGTGCTTTGCCCCGCGTCGACCGCGTCAGCGGTGGCCTGAATGGTCACCGTGGGCGGCGGCAACTGCGAATTGTTCGAAGGCGCCGGCGCGGCACTCGGTGGCGCATCACCATCGCCGCCGCAGCCCGCGACCAACAGTGCGGCCACGACAACCGCCACCGAAAAGCGCAAGATGGAACGCAGATTAGACCGATCCATGGCATTACCCCTCTAGGCTGGAAAGACACACAACGCGACCGACGTTCTGACGGCGAACCAGGCGACGCAGTCACATCATGCGACGACCCCGTGCGCGCCTGCGGCCGTCGAAGCACTGAAAGCACGAACGGCTACTGCGAAAGAATTTTGGGAACGCGTTGGAAAGCTAGTGAATTTGCGCAGAACAAAAAATTCGGACGGCTACCTACACAACCCACTGTTTGGATTGCAGTATGTCCAATCCTTCGTAGGCACGTGCAGGAAATTACGTTATCGCGTTGCCGACCTTCGTGATGACGCCCACGTATATTTCCCAGGCGTCGCAAATCGGCGAATGATCCTGCGACTGACGGTTCTGAGAGGTTGCTCATCCGTCCGCTCTTCACTAGCCGACCGACGGAATTCTTTACCCTGCGATCTCATCAACCTCTGCAATTTGTGACGCCCGTCACAAAACCAATGCGACGCCGGTCGCGGAATCCTACCCCACCTTTTGTCGAGATTTGTGCTGCCGACACATTGGCAACGCGTCATGATCGGCGCGGTGCCCCAAGGCGCGGAGAACGCTCGGGCACATCAAAACAACAAACGGACTTGTCTTACTTCTAACTCAGAGAAGACAGCTATGAAACAGTCCTCACGCCTTCGCGACCGGCAACGCCGCGCTCAACATCCATCGTTCTTCGTTCGAATCTGCCTCGCGGCGTTGCTACCGCTCTGCGCATTGACCTCTATAGACTCGGCTGTCGCGTCGTCCCAGGCGGGAGATTCCGCGCCGAGCGATGCGCTATGGATTGCCACCCAATTCGGGCCGGCCAAGTTGGCCACGGACGGTAGCGGAGACGTGACGCCTCTGGCCGATGACACGCGCCCCCTTGCCGTCGCGGTCGATGAGATTGATGGTAAAGCGTGGTTCTACGATTCTCGCGTGCTGCGTGGCTACGATTTTTTTGGTCGCCTGCAACTGGCCGTGGACTTGAATCCGGCAGTCCCTGACAATGCGCGCACTTAGGCCGAGACCGATCCGGTTCGCAAGCACATTGTGGTCGTGCAACACAAAACGATCTACCGCGTCGCCATTGACGGCGCGCTGCTCGGCTCGCACTCTCAAACCGCCGTCATCAGCGACACCATGCTGGATCGCAACACTGGTCGGCTATTCGTCGCGACGTCGAACCACATCCAAACCTATGCGCCGGACTTGACGCCTCTAGGAACGATCGCGGTCGAGGAGCCAGTCACTGCTGTCGATTTCGACCACCAATCCGCAGAGATATGGGTTGCGACGAAAGAATCGCTGGCGCGATACACCGCTCAAGGTACGCCAACCCTCACCCTGCCAATGTCCGGGATCGCACACCTCGCATCCGACGGCACCGGCGCCGTATGGGTTGCACGCAATAGCGCTCTGTCGCGAATCGACGCATCCGGGCTGCAGTTGCTCGAACTCGACCTTAGTGCGGTGCAAGGTACCGTCAAAAGCCTCAAGGCCGACATCAATGAACACTCACTGTGGCTTGCGACAATCAAGCAACTGCTGCGAGTGTCTAAGGACGGCCTCATCGATCCCCCTTTCGCTGCATCCTCGCCGATCCATAATTTCGCGGTCTATAACGATTCCTTTGCACCGACGGCCGACTGGATCTCGCCCCGCGATAGCGAGTTCGTCAACCAGCGCCGCCCCGGATTGAGCCTGGTCGTAGCAGACGCAGGCATTGGCATCGACAAGGGCAGTGTCGAGGTAACCCATGATGATCGCGCATCAACCGTGGCTTGCGACGTCGACGATGGGGAAGCGACCTGCGCCCTACAAGAGGATCTCCCGGAGGGAGAGGTCACATTACACGCGACAATTGCCGACTTGGCAGGCAATCGCTCGAATGCTGCCTCCGTTACATTCCTCGTCGACACCACTGCCCCGACGATTACCATAACCGCGCCGCCCGCCGACAGTTATACCAATCAAACCGAAATCACCGTGGTTGGTATCGTCAGCGAATCCGCCCAATTGACAATAAACGGTGCGCCGGTCGGTCTCGACTCCGCACTCCAATTTCGGCGGACTCTCCCCCTTGCGGAAGGACTCAACGACTTGATCTTGCGCGCGACCGATCACGCCGGCAATACGTCCCAGGTTCGACTCTCCATCACGCGCGACACCCAACCGCCGGTACTGCCGGTCGCCGGTTTGATAACCCTGACGTTCGGCGATGACGACACGCTCCCCGTTCAAGGGCAACCCGGTAGCGTTGAGCCGGGCGCACTGGTTACGATCAAGAACGTGCGCACGGGCGAGACGGTGACGGTGCGGGCCAACGCCGATGGCAGTTTCTTCGCGCAGATCGCCGCCGAGCTGGGCGACGTCCTTTCGATCCACGTCCACGATGCCGCGGCTAACGCTTCGCCCGCCATCCCACTCCCCGTGGGCAAACCCCTTCCTCCCGACCCGGCCACGGTCGCGCCGTCCGTTGACCCAACAGTCGCCACCACCTTGGCAAGCGCAGCGCAGTTCCTCTACTCCGGCCCGAACCCAATCCAAACTGGCGTGGCGCCCGGTGTGATTGAACCAAAGCGAATCGCGGTACTGCGCGGCCTCGTCAGCGATCGCGCCGGCACACCGCTCCCCGGCGTGACACTCACGGTGAAAGACCACCCCGAGCTGGGCGAAACACTCACCCGTTTCGACGGCATGTTCGACCTCGCGGTGAACGGCGGCGGCCTCGTCACGCTGAACTATAAAAAGCCGGGCTATCTCCCGGTGCAACGGCAAGTCGATGCCGGTTGGCAGAAGTTCGCGCACCTACCACCGGTGGTAATGATCAAACTCGACCCGCAGGTAACGAGCATCAATCTCAGCACTACGACATCGATCCAAGTTGCACGCGGGAGTACGGTTTCTGACGACAGCGGAGCACGCACTGCGACGCTTATGTTTCCCCAAGGTGTGCAAGCCACGTACACGGCCAAAGACGGCTCCTTGATGTCGCTTTCCACTCTCAGCGTGCGGGCCACCGAGTACACCGTGGGCCGGGACGGCCCCCAAGCCATGCCCGGGCCGCTACCCGCCGCCAGCGGATACACCTATGCAGTTGAATTGAGCGTCGACGAAGTTCTCGCCGACGGCAAAAAGGTCGGCGGCAAGGATGTCATGTTCTCCAAACCCGTCTACTTCTACGTGGAGAACTTCTTGAGCTTCCCGGTCGGAACCTCCGTTCCGGTGGGTTACTACGATGCTGACACGGCAGCATGGATACCCTCGGAGAGCGGACTCATCGTGAGCGTACTATCGATCGACTCATCCGGGATTGCACAACTCGACGTTGACAATACCGGACAGCCTGCATCCGCGAGTACGCTTGCGGCGCTCGGAATACTCGATGACGAACGGCGCCAGCTTGCGAAGCTGTATTTACCTGGACAAAGTGTGTGGCGCTTCGCCACGAAGCATCTATCAACCTGGGACTGCAACTGGGGCATTTCCCCTCCGGACGATGCCACCCCTGCGGAAACCCCGGCTCCGGCGCCGGAGCAGTCGACCGACGACAGCGCGTTGGAATGCGGTTCCATCATCGAGTGCGAAAACCAAATTCTGGGCGAAGTCATTCCCATTACTGGCACGCCATACACTCTAAACTATCGCAGCGATCGCGTTCCCGGAAGAACGCTTGCGAATACGATCAATATCCAACTCAGCAGCGATGCTTTGCCGGACAGCCTAAAGTCAATCAAACTTGAAGTGCTTGTGGCCGGGCGAAAGTTTGACTACGAATTTCCCCCAAACAGAAGCCAGCACTACACTTTCTCTTGGGATGGCGAGGATGCGTATGGCCGCAAGCTGAAAGGTCAACAGCCCATCGTTACGCGGATCGCCTATGTTTACGACGGTATCTATCAAACGACATCGCGGTTCGGATACAACGGCGGCGGTATTCCAATCACCGGCAGCCGATCACGCAGCGAACTCTATCTCTGGCAAGAAAATATAGCGACCATCGGCGCCCCCGAATTCACAAGTATCGGCGGCTGGTCCATAGATGTTCACCACGCCTACGATCCCATAGGCCGAGTTCTCTATCGGGGCGACGGAAGCCGCCGAAGCGCGGCTGATTTGAATAACCTCATCGAGACATTTGCCGGCACGGGGCGATGGGGCACAGGACTGGGCGGTCAAGCGGCGACTGAGATCGATATGAAATATCCCGGTCCCGTTGCGGTTGCGCCAGACGGGTCCGTTGTTGTGGCCGATCTTGACAATTATCGAGTGATCAAGGTTGCGCCGGATGGGACCGCGGAGGTGGTTATCGGCACGGGAAAACACGGTTTCTCGGGCGACGGCGGCCCCGCCAATCAGGCGATGTTTTCACGGATTACCGGTCTCGCGTTTGCGCCTGACGGGGCTCTCTATCTCGCGGACAACGACAACTACCGAATCCGTAAAGTGGACGACAACGGCATCGTCACGACCGTGGCCGGCAACGGCATCTTCGGCAATGTCGGCTTCGGTGGGCCCGCAACGGAAGCCAGCATTGGGCAACCAAGGGACGTCGCTTTCAGCAATGACGGAAATCTATATATTGCGGATCCGTTTCATCACCGCGTTTTGCGAGTCGGGCCAGATGGAATAATTTCCGCGTATGCCGGTACAGGCGTCGCCGGCTACAACGGCGAGGACATGCCGGCGACAGAAGCACAGCTGCGCAATCCATGGGGAGTCGGGACCGACCTGGAAGGTAACGTATATGTCGCCGAGCCGGGAAACTCCAGAGTCAGAATGGTAATGCCCAATGGCCTGATTAGAACCGTGGCAGGAACTGGCGTTGCCGGATATCAGGGCGATGGGGGTCCGGCCGTAAACGCCCAACTGCGTTCACCGAACGACGTTGCGATTGGCCCAGATGGCAAGCTTTATATCGCTGACTATTCTGGCATTGTCAGAGTTGTGTCCTCGGACGGAATCATTTCTACGGCGGCAGGCGGAAGCATCCAGGGTTACGGCGGAGACAATGGCCCGGCCCGGCGAGCGCAGTTGCGTGGGCCGTGGAAGGTCGCGCTGGGTCCGAGCGGCGACATCTACATTGGCGACGAATCGAACCATCGAATTCGCCGGGTAAGGCCGCCCTTGCCCGGTTACACTGCAAAGGACATCGTGATCCCTTCATCGGATGGAAGTGAAATCTACGTTTTCGATGAGGAAGGGAAGTTCCAGCGGAGCGTCAATGCCTATTCCGGTGCAATCCGCTATACGCTTGCCTACGATGATAGTGGACTGCTCCAGTCGATCGTTGATGGGGACGGCAACACCGCGACAATCGACAGGTCTGGCAGCACCGTCGCAATCGTATCTGCGGACGGATTGCGGACCGAACTCGGTTTCGATACGGCTGGCTTCTTGAGCAGGGTTACCAATCCGAATGGCGAGACTTACGCCATGAGCTATACGGAAGGTGGCCTCCTGACCGCATTCACCAAGCCCAATGGGGCGACCTCGACGCTGACGTACGACGACCTCGGGCGGCTGACCGGCGATACGAATGCCGCAGGGGGTAGCTGGGCGTTGAGCGTAACGACCGATGGCCGCACGCGTCAGGTTGCGATGACCAGCGCTGACGGCCGAACCACCACGCACCTCATCGCGACGTCAGCCACCGGCGACGATAGCCGAGAGACCGTGCGACCAGATGGCACCCGCTTTGAGCGCGTGCTCGGGGCGAATGAGATCGATTACGTGACCTCTCCGGACGGTACCGTGGTGGAAACGACTCACGGCGCCGATCCTCGTTTCGGCATGCAATCGCCTATCCCCTCGATAGAGCGAGTAACGCTTCCATCGGGCAACGTCCGCACGACGACCACACAGAGGTTCAGCAGTACTGGGGAGTCGGTCGATCCGATGGTGCCGCGCTTTGTTCAGGAAGCCCTCTCGATCAACGGCCGCACAGCGACAACGTCCGTCGATACGGTAAACCGTACCGTCGTTGCGCAGTCGCCGCAGGGGCGCACTGTAAACAGCGTGTATGATAGCCAAGGCCGGCCCCTGGAAACGGTTGTGCCCAACATCGAACCCGTGAATCACCAATACGACCCGCGCGGCCGCTTGAGCCTGACCACCCAAGGCAGCGGCACAATGCGACGCCGCACGCACTACGCCTACAACACGGCGGGCTTTGTCGAGTCCGTCACGGACTCCCTCGGCCGCCGCGTGCGCTTCGACTACGACTTGGCCGGCCGCGTCACTCGCCAGACTTTGCCCGACGATCGATCGATTGGCTTCACGTACGATGCCAATGGCAATGTTGCGAGCATCGTCCCGCCCGGCCGCGATGCCCATGTGTTCTCTTACACCGCGGTGGAACTCGAATCGAGTTACAGCCCACCCGACTTGCCAAGCGGCGCCACCGTCACGCTCTACGACTACAACCTGGACAAGCAATTGGAGCTGGTCACCCGGCCCGATGGCTTGACCATCGACCTCGAGTACGATAGCGCCGGGCGTCTAGCGCGCCAGATTGTCCCCAACGGCGTGTACACCTTCGGCTATGACTTGGCGACCGGCCAGCTCAACCGCATCGACGCCCCTGACAACGAGGCACTGGCGTTCACCTACGACGGCTTCGTGCCGGTGAGCGAAGCGTGGAGTGGCACGGTCAACGGTACGGTCAGCCGCGGCTATAACAACAACTTCTGGTTGACGAACCTTGAGGTCGATGGCCAAAGCATCGCCTACGGCTATGACGATGACGGCCTTCTGACCCAGGCGGGCGACATGGCGTTGACCCGTCATGCACAAAACGGCTTGCTCATCGGCAGTGCGCTCAACGGCGTCACCACCTCCACTCAATACTCGGTGTTCGGCGAGCCGAGCCAGGAGACGGCGCGCATCTCTGGAGCGGCGGTGTATGACGTCAGCTATAGCCGCGATAACGTAGGGCGCATCGTTCGCAAGAGCGAGACCGTTCAGGGCGTACCCCGTGTCTACGACTACGCCTACGACCTCGCCGGCCGCTTGGTGGAAGTGAAGGAAAACGGTGGTGTGGTTTCGAGCTATCAATACGATCAAAACGGCAATCGCATCGGGGGCTTTGACAGGCGCGGTACTATCAGCGCGGCATACGATGCGCAGGACCGCCTCACAGGCTATGGCAACGCGACATTTGCATACACCGGTAACGGGGAGTTGTTGAGCAAGAACGATGGTGGCGCGATCACGCAGTATGATTACGATGTGCTCGGGAATCTGCGCAAGGTCGTCTTGCCCGACGGCAGGGTGATTGAGTACGTCATCGACGGCAGAAACCGTCGTATCGGCAAGAAGATCAACGGTTCCCTCGTCCAGGGATTTCTGTACCAGGATCAACTGAATCCGGTTGCGGAGTTGGACGCTAACGGCGACGTTATTTCCCGCTTCGTCTACGGCTCCCGCCCGAACGTGCCCGATTACATGATCCGCGACGGCGTGACCTACCGCATCATCAGCGACCACTTGGGCTCGCCGCGCTTGGTGGTCGATACCGCCACCGGTGGCATTGCTCAGCGCCTGGACTATGATGAGTTTGGGAATGTGTTGAATGATACTCATCCGGGATTTCAGCCGTTTGGTTTCGCGGGTGGAATCTACGACCAACACACTAAATTCACGCGCTTCGGCGCGCGGGATTATGATCCGCTGACCGGAAGGTGGACGGCGAAGGACCCGATTCGGTTTGCGGGGGGGGATCCGAACCTGTATGGGTATGTGTTGGGAGATCCGATTAATTTCATCGACCCGGATGGTCGACTTGTCGTAGCAATGCGGTCCGAAGTCTCGAATCTCTTTTTCGTCATGCGAAGCGAGCCCGGTTGGAAGTTACCAAGCGTGGAGGGGTTGTACTACATCGACAACGCACCTTGCTACTTTCTGTGCTTCTTCGATGATCAGGAATGGGAGAAACTAAAAGATGAATTGTTCCAACGCACCTATGGCACGTGCCCAATGAGCTGAGAAAATGAATCGTTTTAAGGCAGAAGCGTGGCTAATGATAGCAATCCCTATCCTGATTCTAGTAGTTGGAATTCTCGTTGCAGTTTTTGCTGGCCGCTGATTACAAGACCTGGACGTGATCTAGCTCATGGGGTTAGGGCGCACTGCTTGCAAACGCCGGGGGATAGATGCCAGCTAATTTGCGAATCAGGACCGACGATGAGGGCTCGATAGTTATGACAAGCTGGAGACGTTTCTTCCACGTTTTCTCGATCACTGGTCTTGGCATCTCGGTCGTACTGTGGTTCACGCTCTCTGGATACGGGATGGATCGACTACTCGGCGCGGCATGCGCGTTGTTCTTCGTGCTGTTTCTCGTCAATATGTTTTCTAACAGAACGCCAAAAGGCGTCGACCATGTTGTGGTTTTCGACGACAAGATTCCGTCGAGACTGAAAGATCGCGACAGTGGATTGGATGATCTCTAACAGGGCGGAAGCCAGTATCCACCACAAGAACGGCGCAGCCGTGATACACAACATGCGGCACCAGCTATTCGGTGTTCGGCGAACCGAGCCAGGAGACGGCGCGCATCTCGGGCACGGCGGTGTTTGATTTCAGCTAAAGCCGCGACAGCCTGGGCCGCATCACGCGAAGGAGCGAGACGGTCCAGGGCGTGCCCCGTGTTTACAACTACACTTACGACCTCGCCGGCCGCTTGGTGGAAGTGCAGGAAAACGGTGGTGTGGTTTCGAGCTATCAATACGATCAAAACGGCAATCGCATCGGGGGCTTTGACAAGCGCGGCGCCATCGGCGCAGCGTATGATGCGCAGGACCGCCTCACGAGCTACGGCAGCGCGACGTTTACCTACACCGGTAACGGGGAGTTGCTGAGCAAGAACGACGGGGGTGCGATCACGCAGTACGACTATGATGTGTTGGGCAACCTGCGCAAGGTCACGCTGGCCGATGGGGCAGTCATCGAGTTCGTGATTGATGGTCGCAACCGGCGCATCGGCAAGAAGATTAACGGAACTCTCGTTCAGGGCTTCCTATATCAGGATCAACTGAACCCGGTTGCGGAGTTGGATGCTAACGGCGACGTTATTTCCCGCTTTGTCTACGGCTCCCGCCCGAACGTGCCCGATTACATGATCCGCGACGGCGTGACCTACCGCATTATCAGCGACCACTTGGGCTCACCGCGCTTGGTGGTCGATACCACCACCGGTAGCATTGTCCAACGCATGGACTATGATGAGTTTGGGAATGTGTTGCTCGATACCCATCCGGGGTTTCAGCCGTTTGGGTTTGCCGGTGGAATTTACGACCGCGACACCGGGTTGGTAAGGTTTGGGGCACGAGACTATGATCCTAGCACGGGACGGTGGACGGCGAAGGATCCGATCAGGTTTGCGGGTGGGGATGCGAATCTGTATGGATATGTACTGGCGGATCCGGTTAACGCCATCGATCCTCGCGGTCTTGACGTGCTGATTTTTCATGACGGGTGGCTGACTCATCGAAACGACAATGGAACAGTCGTTGGACAGTACATGGCTACGAGCGGAAATGCGGGCGTTACTGATCCCAGTACGCCATGGCAAGGGCCGATCCCGCCCGGCACCTATACAGCAGACCCAGCAACCATAACGGAAGGCGGATTCCTGCGAAGTCTAACGGGAGACTGGGGCAAGTATCGCGTTCCCCTTACGCCGGACGCGGGCACGCCGACATTCGGACGAACCGGCTTTTTCCTGCATGGAGGGAAAAAGCCAGGATCTGCCGGTTGTATCGATGTCGGTCGCCGCGACAGGGATCTGTTTCCGTTGCTTCTGTCCCATGACGGGCCCATTCCGGTTGTCGTCTACTAGATATGGATGCCTTGCCGTCGTTCTTCTGGACACGTGCTATTGCGGCCGGTGCGCTAGAGGTTCTTGCCGGTGTGGCCTTTGCAATCATTGCACCATATTTTGGTGACGACCTCGCGAAGTACACGCCATTCCTGGTGGCGTTCGTATTGGTCTGCGGGATATCGTGGCGGCCGTCGAAGCAACTGGCTTGGGCCAGACTTCTGCTGTTCGCGGGCGTAATCGCAATGGCAGCGACACTGGGGACTCAAGCAGCCGGCTTCGCCTTCTTCCCAGGATTGGTCAAGGGAATCGCGCCCTTCTCATCGAGTCACCTCGCCCTGGCGATGCAAGTATTCACCATTGCCTGGTCTCTCCATTGCGTACTTCTAGTTTTACTGCGATTGATCCGTTCTTTTCAGCGCGTCCGAAAAATCGGGCGCGTATGACGTCACCTACACCCGCGACAACTTAGGACGTATCGTCAGCAAGACCGAGACAATTCAGGGCGTGGCGCGTGTTTACGAGTATCGCTACGACCTCGCCGGCCGCTTAGTCGAAGTGAAGGAAAATGGCGTTGCGGTTTCGAACTATAGCTACGATCAAAACGGCAATCGCATCGGGGGCTTTGACAGGCGCGGCGCCATCGGCGCCAGCTATGATTCGCAAGATCGTCTTACGGGTTATAGAAACGCAACATTTACCTACACCGGCAACGGGGAGTTAGTGAGCAAGAACGATGGCGGCGCGATCACGCAGTATGATTACGATGTGCTCGGGAATCTGCGCAAGGTCGTCTTGCCCGACGGCACAGTTATCGAGTACATCATTGACGGCCGCAACCGCCGCATCGGCAAGAAGATCAACGGAACGCTGGTACAAGCGTTCCTTTACCAGGACCAACTGAACCCGGTCGCCGAGCTGGATGGCACCGGCAATGTTGTTGCTCGATTCGTGTATGGCTCCCGCCCTAACGTGCCGGACTACATGATCAAGGGTGGCGTGATGTATCGAATCGTGAGCGATCATCTGGGCTCACCGCGCTTGGTGGTCGATACCGCCACCGGTAGCATTGTCCAACGCCTGGACTATGATGAGTTTGGCAATGTGTTGAGTGATACGCAGCCGGGGTTTCAGCCGTTTGGGTTTGCCGGTGGCATCTACGATCGTGATAGTGGCCTGGCGAGGTTCGGCGCACGGGATTTTGATGCGAGCACGGGGCACTGGATGGCGAAGGATCCGATACGATTTGCGGGTGGGGATTCGAATCTGTATGGGTATGTGCTGGCGGATCCGGTTAACTGGACTGACCCAGATGGGCTTCAGCGGCGTGGAGGAAGCCCCTATCCGCGGGGAGGATTCGGAAACCCTCATGGAGTGCCAGTACTGAGAAACGGTGAGGGTGTCTCCCAACCCACGGCACAATCTCCGATGCGCCCAAGCTCCCGACAAGACCCGAACGCCATCCGGAATTACATCAACAATCTCCCCGGAAACAATCCGCGCGAAGATAGAACCGGGCCACCCGATTGGCGAGATGTGTTCTACAAAGAGCGAGATAATTGGCTGCTTGAACGATACGAGGATCTGCTTGATGAGCCTGAAAACTGGAATGATCAGATGTGCCGATAGTCAAGCGTCTTTTCCTGGCTTGTAGCGTCGAAACATCGGGAGGGCCGAACGTTCGTGAGCTTTTCTGGGTCGCACTCGCCACCGTAAACCGAGGAGAATGCACGAAAATGCGCGCATTTACTAACAGTTGGAAGGGACTGCTCATTTTGTTTCTTCCAGCGCTGGCGGTCGCAGCTTTCTCGGTGTGGATCAATGTCGTTGATCCGTTCGAGATAACGAGAGAGACCATCGCTGCCGAGATCGTCAGCAGGGTTAACGCGACTGGCAAGACCGGTGCGCGTACGGAGATAACAGTTAGGACTTCAGACGGTGCAGAATATCACTTCCAGGTTAGGCCCAGCTACCGAGGCCATCGCGGAGACGCGGCGACCCTGCGCGTCTATAAGCGCCGAATAACCGGTCTCACCAGATACGAGCTTGAGTGATGACCGCGTAAGGTCTCAAAACCACCTCCACCAATTACTCCGTATTCGGCGAACCGAGCCAGGAAACGGCGCGAATTTCGGGCACAACCGTGTTTGATGTCAACTACAGCCGCGACAACCTGGGGCGCATTGTCAGCAAGACCGACACGGTTCAGGGCATGGCTAAAGCACCACCACGGGTGAAACCGCCCAGCACACTAAGCCTCAAAGAACGAATCGAACATTTTGTAGTTGACAAAGGGCCAGTCCGTACGCCGCTGGGTTTCACCGTTGTATACAACCGCCCCCTTAACGTCCAGGTCTGGAAACGCGGACTTGAAGCTGTTTAACGCCTTGGTGAATGTGCTGCTCGGTGTACTCGCCGATTTGACCTCGACCAATTCGACAGCGGCGCCACGCTCAATCAACAAATCGATTTCGACGTGGTTGGAATCACGATAAAAAAACAAATTGTTCGGAAGACCCGCGTTGTATCGTCGCTTGAGTGCTTCCACCACAATCACATTTTCGAAAAGATTCCCGCGCAGGGGATGACTTCTGACGTGCGATTCGTCTTCCATACCGAGCAAGTAACTAGCTAACCCGACATCGTAGAAAAAAACTTTATGGGACTTCACCAAACGTTTGGTGGTATTGGTCGACCACGGACGGTGCAAGAACAAAATATAGCTCGCTTCCAGAAGGCTTATCCACTCGCGGATTGTCGAATGTGAAACGCCCACGTCGCTGGATAGGTCATTCAAATTGAGCAAGCCGCCGATGCGGGCGGCACAGCATCGAACGAAACGTTGAAATAGGGACAAATCCCTGATCGCGGCCAATTGCCGCAAATCGCGCTCGATGTAGGTTTCAAAATAGGCAGCATGGGCCTGGGTGGGGTTCAGGCCTTTATCGTGAATGCGCGGATAGAATCCCGTCAGAATCAACCGGTCCACTGCCGCTAAATCGAGAAAATTGGACACCTCGGAAAAGTCGAACGGGAGCAACTTGAGCACCGAGGTGCGGCCAGCAAGCGATTGGGAAACATTGGCCATTACGCTGAACTGCTGACTCCCGGTGAGAATGAATTGACCGGGTTCCGCGCGTTCGTCAATCAGCCGCTGCAGATAGGACGGCAATTCCGGCGCGCGCTGAAACTCATCGAGTATTGCGCCATCCTTGTATTCGGTAATGAAACCCCGGGGATCCTCCGTCGCGTACGCGCGTTGATCGGGGTCTTCAAGGCTGACGTACGGCATATCCGGAAACGTCGATCGACACAGAGTCGTCTTGCCACTCTGGCGGGGTCCCGTAAGGGTAACAACAGGCCACTTCTTAAATAAGTCCCTGATTGTGTTGGAACATGAGCGCTTGATCATGGCAAAAGTATATCAGAGGATTTATGCAAAGTGACGTTTATTACGTCATATTACATAATTCATTAACACAATGATTAATTTATGCTAACTTGCGAATACTCTCGGAAGGATGGGCGCATTTCCCAAATTGGCCGCAAGGCACGAGGCGGCGGCAAAAAAAACGGGCTGCCCAAGCGAGCTGGGAAGCTGCGGTTGCAGGGAGTTGATGCAACCTCTCTCGAAAACCGGCAGCCCGTTGCGAACAAAAATGACGACGTCAGGCCACGCCGCCCTTCTTCAGGCGCTCGATGCCCAGCGCTTTGAGCACGTACTTTTCGTAGAGCGGCTCGGAGGTGCCCTTCTTCATCTTGCGGATGAAATACTTCTCGAAGGCGATCTTGGCCGCGTGGACCCATTTGCCTTTCTTCATCCACGACACGTTGCGCGGCGGAATCTGCGGCAGAGCAGCGAACGCCACGCCGGTGTCGCCCATGTCCGCCAGGCATAACGCATTCCAGGTGCCGCGATGGGAAGGCTCTTTGCCGGCCAAAACGTCGGCGATGTTATGCACGACGGCGGTGACCATGGATTCGATCATGTAGCCGGTTTTCGGCGCGCCGGTGGGCACCGGCGTCGTTTCCACCGGAGGAATGGCCACGCACACGCCGGCCGAGTAAATGTTCTGGTACTTTTTGCTGCGCTGAAACTCGTCGATCAACACGAAACCGCGCGGGTTGCATAGACCTTCCACGCCGGCGACCGCTTCGACGCCCTTGAACGCCGGCAGCACCATCGAGTACTCGTAGGGCAGTTCGTGCGACTCGACGATATTGCCCTTCATATCGTGTTCGTCGACGAACATCTTGCCCTGCTCGATGCGCGTGATCTTCGCGTTGGTGATCCACCGCACGTGACGTTGGCGCAACTCCGACTCCAACATCCCTTTTGAGTCGCCCACGCCGCCCAAGCCGAGGTGGCCGATATACGGCTCACTGGTGACGAACGTCATGGGCACTTTGTTGCGAATCTTGCGCTTGCGTAAGTCCGCATCGAGGATAAACGCGAACTCGTAGGCCGGACCGAAGCAGCTCGCGCCCTGGGCCGCACCGATGATCACCGAGCCGGGCTTCTCCACGAAACGTTGGTAGTCCTGCCAGGCGGCCAAGGCGTGATCGGTTGTGCAAACCGATTGAGTGAAGCCCGCATGCGGCCCCATTCCCGGCACTTCATCGAACGCCAGCTTGGGGCCGGTGGTAATGACCAAGAAGTCGTAGTCGACCGTTTCTTGATTCGCCAGCACCAGCCGATTCCGCTCGGCCTCGATCTTGGTCACCGGCTGGGCGACGAAGTTGATGCCCTTGCGTTCCACATAAGGTCGAATCGGAAACGAAATATCCGTCTCTTGACGCCAGCCGACGGCGACCCACGGATTGGAGGGCACGAACTGAAAGTTCTCGGTGGCATTGATCAGCGTGATTTGGTGTTCCTTCCCCAACGCCTCGCGCATTTCGTAGGCGGCGGGCATTCCGCCGGTGCCGGCGCCGATGATGACAACGTGAGCCATGGTTTATCTCCTTTTATGTCGTCCGCTTCCCAGCTGCCGCCTGCGCGACAGTCTTAGTACCTAGGGAGCGAAAGGCGTGCCACTCCCCGGCCAATAGGCTCAACAATACATTAGGCTATGATTTCTAAATCTATTTTTTTATCGCGATGGACGCCCATCCTGATTTCGCCGCCGCCGCACCGCCATTAATGACACTCCACGACTAGCCGAGCTGTCATTTTTGACGCAGAATCATTACAGGATGAAAGCCCAGCCCCACATCAATACTGCAGAAATCGCCGAGTTGCTCGACTGCGTGGACGCACCGGCCATCGCGCTCAGCATCGACTATCGCGTGCTGGCGTCCAACAGCCGTTACCGCGCCATCTACGGCGATCTGACCCGGCCGGGCCACAGCCGCTGCTATGAGATTTCCCATCGCTACAACGTACCGTGCGACCAAGCCGGCGAAAGCTGTCCACTCAAAGCGAGCCTCGAATCGGGCCAGACCCAGCGCGTACTGCATCTGCACCATACGCCGCGCGGCCGCGAGCACGTCGATGTGGAAACGCGGCCGGTGCACGACAAACAAGGCGAGATCATTTACTTCATCGAAATGCTGCGCCAAAGCAAAGTGGCCAGCAGCCGCCCCGCCAAGGAAGGGCTGGTGGGCGTCAGTGCGGCATTCACCCGCATGCTGGAACTGATCGAACGGGTGGCCCCGCGGGAAACCGCCGTGTTGCTGCAAGGTGAAAGCGGCACCGGCAAAGAGCTGGTGGCGCGGGCGATACACGAAGCCAGCCCGCGGGCCAAGGCGGCGATCATCCAGGTGGAGTGCTCCGGCCTGACGGAGACGTTGTTCGAAAGCGAACTGTTCGGCCATGAGAAAGGCGCGTTCACCGGCGCGCTGACCAAGAAAATCGGCCTGGTCGAAGCGGCGCAGGGCGGCACGTTGTTTCTCGATGAAGTGGGCGACATACCGCTCAATTTGCAGGTCAAGCTGCTGCGACTGCTGGAAACCCGCACCTTCCGCCGTGTCGGCTCCACCGAAACCGTGCAAGCGGATTTTCGGCTGGTGTGCGCCAGTCATCGAGATTTAAGGGAAATGGTCGCGGCCGGCGCGTTTCGCGAGGACTTGTTCTACCGCATAAACGCCTTTCCCATTCACGCCCCCGCCCTGCGCGAATGCACCGCCGATCTGCCGCTGCTGGTGGAATCGCTGCTGCGACGGGTCGAGCCGGCGCGATCGCTCAAGCTGCACCGCGAGGCGTTGGCCATTCTCGAGCGTTACTCTTTTCCCGGCAATATTCGCGAACTGCGCAATATCCTCGAATTCGCCAGCGTGATGGCCGATGACGGCACCATTCTTCCCCGGCACCTTCCGCACTATCTGATGGGGAAAGTCGAGCCGCCGCTTTCGCCGCCGACGGAGTCAGAAGCGATACTGCCCCTCGAAGAAGTCGAGAGGCAGTACCTGCAACGGGTGTTGGCGACCTTTAGCGGCGAGAAAAAGCAATTGGCGCAACTTCTTGGTGTGAGCGAAAGAACGCTGTATCGCAAACTGCAAGGGCTGCGGGAAGAATCGCGGTAGGAAACCGCTCCCACAACAACATCGACTACCGACTGAGCAGGGTGCCGTGGGAGCGGATCATTCCGCGATGACTCGGCGAAGAATCGCGGCAGGAAACCGCTCCCACATCACCACGCAAAACATGATGGTGTGGGAGCGGATCATTCCGCGATGCAATCCTAGGGCTCCATGATTCGATAGCTATAGACCCGCCCACCCGGCGGCACCACGCATTGAATCGCGTAGTGGCCGTTCGCTGCGCTGGAGTTCACGTCCACGTTCAATGACGTGTCATTGTTCGAAGTTGTTGTCACCGCCTTGGTCTGAATGACGTTGCCGTACTGGCCGAGCGCCGACAGCTGACAGGTCAGCGATGCCCCCGCGTTGCTCTTGACCCGCACCCACGCCGCGGACGTTCCCGTGGTGTTCGTCGTATTGGTGCGATCCACGGGGCAAATCACCGTCGCCATGGTTTGGCCGTCGTTGGCAAGGAACAGTGTGTAGCGCGCCAAGTAATAGCCATCGCTCGCCGTCTTAGGCATGCACTGCCCGCCGCCATATACGGTATCCGACGCAGCGCTTGCCACGCCGCTGAATCCGCCCACCGCCATCAAAGCACCCATGCCCACCAAAGCTCGTTTCATCCATTGCGTTTTCATCGTGCCTTCCTCCAGTTTGATTGAATGTCTCGTCTCGTCGTTCGCAATCGTTTTGTGCTTGCGATGGAGACAGTTTGGCGTTCCCGTGTTTCGCAACAATTTCCAAAACTCGCGATTGTGTTTCCGATGTTTCTCCAGGAAGGTGAATATTCACCGAACGAGCAACGGGTGAAAAAAAGAAAGCCCCCGCGCGAATCACGCGGGGGCTGTGGGAAGGAAGGCTATTTGATTTTGGTCAACGTCCATTGAATAACAGTCGGAGACGCGGCACCGTCGTTGTAGCCGCCTTGCAGCGAATCGCTCGACACCGACGTTTCGTCAGCGACGAAATACACGCCGCCGACGCTCACGTTGGCGCTGTCGCCGCAACTGCCCGTCGTCGGAACCGTCTGCGACGGGACATTACCGAAGCCCTCCAGCACCATGGTCTGACTGCCGGTGTCAACCTTCAGGTAACTATTGGCCGCGCCGGCCGGAATGTCGATCGTGTAATCGACGTTGAACCTGCACCCGCGGGCATCCTCATAGTCACGCTGAATACGCACGCTGCCGCTCTTGACGCGGAAATAACGAAAGCGGGCGTCGGGACTGTCGTTCCGTTCCAGCTCGAAGATGACCGAGGCCGTCTTGACCGTCAGATCATCGGTGCGCGAAAGAGTGGTCGAACTTCTCAGCTCCCATTCGCTGCCCAGTTCCGTCGCTGGGCGCTCATTGACCTTCGGCGCCGCGGTGTAGTGATCTTCGCCCATGTCCGGCAGCGGAATCCAAAAGTCCATGTTGAGCGCTTGCCCTTCCTGCACATCAAACGGCAGGGGCACAGGAGTCGACACCTGATAGCGGTAATCACCCGCTTGCACGCCGCTTTGTTTCAATTCCAAATGACCAATGACGGTGCCCTCGATGACCAGGTTGACGTAGAAATTGGCCAACTGCTCGGGACTGATGCCCTCGACGGTGAACTCCAAATCGAGATTGTCATTCTGGCTGTCGCCCGGCACTTCCTTTACTTCGATGCCGCTGGCGTCGGTGATGATCTCGCCGGTGAGATTGTCCCGCACCGTGAGCAAATCGCGAATGCGCAAGTCGCCGCCTACGCGCCGCGGGGTGCGTTGCAGCGTCGAACCCTGCGCCTCGGGATTCTCGGCGCTGAAACTGGGCAGGCGCGCGAAGGCCTCGCCCACCGTCAAACCCAACCCGAGCGAGTCAAGCAACGACAGACTGGTGTTCTTGACCAGGCTGTACTCGGTGTAACCGTCCCAACTGAGGAATACGCCGCGACTGCCAGCAATCGCGTCGGCCATATCCGTGCGGAAGGTGTTGCAGGAGCCCAGAATGAACAGCGTGTTGGCCAAGCCGTCGGGGTAGTAATGACGGAAGAAGTCCGCCGTCACCGCAATGGACTGATGTAAGCGGCCGCGGTAATGCACGATGCCCGGGTGCGCGATGCTCTGCAAATCCTGAGCGGTGCCATGGAAGCGCTGCACCAGAAAATCGGTGATGCCGTTGTCGCATTTCTTTTTGTCTTTGCCTTTCTCCAAGGTCTTCGGCAGAGTCACGTCTTTGTCCTTGCATAGCGTACCGCCGTGAGTGTCGAGGTGAATCACATCGTAATCTTGCAGTTGGGTCAGCACATCGACGGTGACTTTCGGATCGAACTCGTCGACGGTCGCCAGGTACGTCACGTTGCCGCCGTAGCCACGCAGGCTGCTGAGCGCCGCGGCAACTAACTCACCGGCGTTGCCGAAATTTTCCTCGTAACGAAACGGCGACAGCACCAAGGCGCGCCGCTGCGCTTTGTTGCCCCCGCTGGTCAGTGTGCGCGGGACGGTCCGCACGGCGTTGAGGTTTCGCGCGCTGCTCGACTGGGCGGCAAAGCTGGCTACAGCGTTAAAGCTACCGACATCACCGGCCGCCTGAGCATTGGGAAGAAACTCTTGCTCACCCGCAACATCGACGATCATCGGGCGGCCGCCCAGCAGACGGAATCCCAACACGGGCCCATCGACCGTCACCTCAGCCACGTCGCTTTGCGACGCAAGGAATGCGGCGACTTGGTCGATTTCCGTGCCGCCGTCAAGTTGCTGCGCCGCCTCGTCGCTCAGGGACAAACTGCGTTCAATAGTCGACAGCGCCACATCGGCAAAACTGCAGGGGTAACCCTTCCGGGCGCAGTCGAGGACCGGCGCCTCCGTGGTCTGGCCGCTGCCGCTGGGATTGGCGTTCGGACCCGGATCGCCACCTCCCCCGCCTCCGCAAGCCTGGATTACAAGCACAATGGCCCCGAGTGCTGAGATTCGAAATGTCGTTTTCATGCTGACCCCCTTTGTAATAGGAACTTCTTGTCGGGGGCAGTTTGAAAGGAAACAATTTCTGTACGCTTTCCGAAAAGAGCGGCTTGGTTTCCAATATTTCGCTTGTGTTTCAGAGGTGAGATTTCGAGTGCAAATTCGGTAACTTTCTCACAGATGACGAACGCGAGGGCATCTAGCCTAAAAAGGCCTTCTCCAGCAAGGAGAGTCTGCCATGACAGAGACGGCACCCATACCGGTTGTCCAGAATTTAAGTTGGTGGGACCGCGTTCTTCGTTTCGCTGTCACTTGGGCCGTATTCGGCGTGACCGCGCTGCACTTAGATCAAGTTCAGGTGGTCAGTTGGCACGCTTATGTATTCCTGTTCGGCATCTACCCCATGATGACCGCCATGTGGGGATGGGATCCGATCATGCACATTCTCCATCGCAAGACCTGCGATCGCTCCGAGTTCAATCGCTGCGGAAGCTTTCCCTTCGAGGTTTTGAGCGCCGCGGGATTTCGACTGCATTGTTTTCACGGTTACGACTGCCACGTGCGGTGGCGGTGATGATTGGCTGTGCATGCAGGCCAACCCGAGAAACCCCTCACGGACAGCGTCTCGCTCAGTCCAGTTGCCGTACCAGTTCCGCTACCACGGTCTCCGTCCACTGATCGATCTTGGGTTTAATGTGTTCCAGCGTCAGCTTGTCATGCTCACCCTTGAGCGGCACGCCGGTGGCGTTACGAACGGATTGTGCCAGGACCTTATCTGAGACGCTGTCGACGACTTCGCTCTCGACGAACATGTGCACGTCACGGGCGCGTGTGCCGGCCACACCTTCAACACCCGCCTTGATCAAGGCTACGGGAATCAGCTCCCAGGACTTCAGTCCTTGTTCTTCGCTGGTTACGCCCGTTAGAGCGATATTCACGCGCGCCACGCCGGGCCCTGGCTCGCTCGCCAGCAAATTGGCCTTTGCAAGCCGATCCATCAGGGCTTTGCGGCCGTAGGTCTGGATGTCGCCCAGCACTTGTAACGGTACTTGAGCGGTCGCTTTGGGCGTTGGGTAATAGCCGGGTTCGTTCACCAGGATCTTCTTGTAACTCTTTCCGTTGAGATTCGGACTAATCCAGCGCAGCGTTTGGTTGCCGTGGGAATCGGTTACGTTTTCAAGCTTGCTGTAGTCCGAAAGAAACCCGGAATATTCCCCTTTCGTCGCTGCTACATCCCTGGCCAACTCGTTGCTTGCGCAACTCGCAACCAGTGACAGCGCGACGACGAGCGCACACGCCGAAGACCACCGACAAGAGTGCGTTTTCACTTCCTCTCCTTGATGTGCGCCGCACCGCGTCATTGGCACCCCTAGGTCGACCCGGGATTGGCCGACTTCTCGTTCGCCAACGCCTTGTCCATGATCTCTTTGTAGAGGTGAATTGCGCCGGCTACGAGCGTTTGCCAATCAGGGCGTTTGTCCGCGAGGGGTTTGATGTGCTTTGCGTCCTCGAATACTTGATGGAGAAACGCAATGTCCTCCCGGCCCAACACTTGTCCGCTGTCGACCTTCTTTTTGATCGCTTGCGCGCGAGGGAGCCGTTGGGTTTCGAACCGCTCGACCAGTGCCGCTCCAACTCCAATCTCTTTTGACGACTCCGTCATATAGTCCTCCTTCGGCCGCAAAAGCTGCGCGCCATGGTTCACATCATGACGCAAGAATAAGCCTCGGGGTTCTCAAACTCAACAGACCCGAAGGTCGATTGGACTTGCTGCGATTGTGGAGAATTGGAGTCACATCACTGGTCCGCCGCCGGCACAAACACATACCCCGCGCCGCGGATCGTTTTGATGATTTGCGGATGATCGGGATTGGGTTCGATTTTTCGGCGCAGGCGCGTGATTCGGATGTCGATGCTGCGGTCGAAAGGTTCCCAGCCGCCGTGATGGGCGAGGTCAAGGAGGCGCTCGCGGGACAGCACGCGGTTGGGGTTCTTGGCGAAGGCGAGGAGCAAATCGAACTCCATGGCGGTGAGGGGGATCTCTTCGCGGTTTTCCGTGAGCAGCTTTTGCGAATCAATGTCGAGCGTGAATTGAGCGAAGGGCAGTGTGTTTCGCGCATGTGCCACATGCTCCGCGGGCTCCGCCGATTTCGCGGCGCCATCGCCGTTGGTCCGCCGCAGCACGCTGCGCACGCGGGCCAGCAGCTCGCGTGGATCAAACGGCTTGCCGACATAATCGTCCGCGCCCATTTCCAAGCCGACGATGCGATCGACCACACCCGTGACGGCGGTAAGCAGAATAATCGGAATGCGATGGCTTTCTCGAATATGGCGCGTCAGGCTCAAGCCGTCCTCGCCCGGCATGTTGACGTCGACAATGGCCATGCTGATCGTCTCGGTCGACAACAGCGCGCGGGCGGCCTTCGCGTTCTCCGCCGCCAAGGTGCGGAAGCCTTGCTGCGTAAAATACTCTTGCAGCATCTCCCGCAGACCGCTTTCGTCATCGACAATCAACAGCGATGTGATGGTCATAACGTTCTACCCAATTCCCGCCGCGCGGGGCGACTGACTTACCAACCCGTTTAGGACAGACAACACTTCTTCCAGCGTGAACGGCTTCTCGACAATCGGACAGCCGGTTTGTTCGACGAAGCGGCGGCTGTCCGTTGACAGCGCATCGCCCGAAATAAACACAACCCGGCGGGCAAGCTGCGGGTAACGCTCGCGCACTTGCGCATAAAACCCAGGTCCGTCGAGATCGGGCATTCTGAGATCCGTAATAATGGCGTCGTAGGTTTCGTGTTGCAAGTAAGCCAACGCCGTGCGCGCGCTCTGTAATGCCCGCACGCCGTAGCCGTTGCGGCACAACACGTCGCGCAGCATGTCGCAGATTTCCGGCTCATCGTCGACAACGAGCACGCGCGACTTGCCGTCGGCGCAAGGAGCACTTTTGGAATCAACGGGTTGAACCCGGGCATCCAGCGCAACGACGGGCAAGGTCACCTTGAAGCGCGCGCCGCCCTCTTGCGGGCGCTCGACGTCGATGCGCCCGCCGTGGGCTTCGACCAAACCCAGACTCACCGCCAACCCGACGCCCGTTCCCATTTCCTTGGTGGTGAAGAACGGGTCGAATACCCGCGTCCGAATGGTATCCGACACGCCAGGACCCGTATCCTCGACGATCACGCTGATCTCTTTACCGTGGTGATTGTGCGTCGACACCCGCAAGTGCCGCGGCGGCGGATGGCCAGCCATCGCTTGCTGCGCGTTGACGATCAAATTGAGAAACACCTGATGCATCTGATCGGCGTCCGCAGCGGTGGTCGGCAGATCCGCGGCGAGTTCGACCTGCACCGCAATGCCGTGGCTGCGCAGGTTGTAGCCGAAGATGTCCAGCACGTCAGTAACGATATCGTTCAAGTTAACACCCTCGCGCTGGGGCTTGTTTTGCCGCGCCATGGCGAGAAACGTCTTGACGATGCGAGCACAGCGTTCGGCGGCGGTGCGAAGCTTGGCGATGGAGCCGCGTTGCGCCGCATCCGTCGCGTCGGATTCAAGCATGATGGCCCGCCCGATGACGATGGACAGCGGATTGTTCAACTCATGGGCCACCCCCGCCAACAGAGAGCCCATGGCCGACAGTTTCTCGGTCTGGTGCAGACGCTCGCGCTGACTTTGCAGCTCCTGCGCCGCCCGCTTCTCTTCCGTCACGTCCCGGCCATTGATGACAATGCCGTTCACCGCGGGATTGGCCAACTGATTGGTGCCCACCGCCGCGTAATCGCGCCACTCCCCTTGAGGCGTCTTGACGCGGTACTCCAAAGGTCCGATGGGCAACTCGGGGCGAATGAGCGTCGCCGACAGGGCATTGATGATCGCGGCGTGATCCTCGGGATGTACGATGTCGAACGCCGGGCGTCCGAGCAGTTCCTCCGGCGTGTAGCCGAGCCGCGTTTTGATGGACGGGCTGGCGTAGAGGACTTTGCCTTCCGCATTCACCACCGAGATGACATCTGCGCTGTGCTCCAGTAGGGCGCGCAGCCGTTCCTCGGCGCTGCTCAAACCGGTCAGCGCCTGCTGCAACTCCTGCTTCTCCTGGCACAGCGCGTTATCGCGCCGCCGGACCTTGTCGGCCATGGCGTTAAAACGGGTCGCCAACCGGCCGATCTCATCGGCCCCCGATTCGTCGATGCGCACGTCGAGTTGGCCGTCGCTGATGCGCTGGGCCGCGTCGAGCACTCGATGTAAAGGCCGCGCGACTTGGCGGCGCATGATTGCCGTGAGCACGATGAGCGACATCGCCAGCGCCGCGAAGCCGCTCCACAACACCCACTGGCTGGCGCGAAACGCTTTATTGCGCACCAACTCGCCGGGAACGAGACTGGCCGTGTACCAATCGGCAACGTCCAAGCGCGTCACGGCGTAGTAATGATCGGTTGCGGCGTTGAACCCCACCGCGGGCATGGCGGCAGCGGTGAGGGTGTCGGAGAACAAGGGTTGAAGGCGCGAGTCGTCGATTGTATCGACCGTGAGCGTGCCGTTAGCTGCCATGATTTCGGCATTCATCTCGCTGTGAGCAATGACCAAACCATCCTTGCGAAACACCACTTGCGCCGACCAAGGGCTTGCCCCCGCGTGCAGTTCGTGAACCAGAGACTCATAGTTAAGCGCGCTGCCCATGCTCGCGATGTGTCGGCCGTCCATATCCAGGGGCGTCACGGCGCTGATTTCATAGGTGTTGCCGATGGGATCAAGCTCCGGACGCGACCACACGGTTTCGCGCGAGGGGTTACGCTGTGGCGTCCCAAGCGCGACCCACTCCTGCGCGGTCGGATCGTAATCGGCTGGGGCATCGTACACCCAGTTCGGGCGCTCGGGATCGTAGGCGATGTTGGCGCCCTCGGGTGTAACCAGCCAGAAGTTGAAAAAACGCGTCATCAACAGCGGACCGTACTGCTGGCAGATGTCGTAGAACAGCACGTAGAGACGGCGAAATTGGGCGTCATTCACCGTCTTCCGCGGCGCCCACATGGTCGCGAAAACACTGCCGTCGCTGTACTGCGGACGATTGCGAATGGCGCCGTCGGGGTAAACCATGAATAGTTCGTTGAAGCGCTTATCGACGTCATCTTCCGCCGGTTGTGCGAGCCTGTCCAACACCAGCTTCTTGATCGATTCCTGAGCATCGCGCGCAAGAATCAGACGTTCTTGCTGGCGATGCGCCGAGCGGGAAATCTGGTCCAGCAGTTGATCGCGCAAGTTTTGCTCGACTTCGCTATAGGTAAGACGGTAGCTAACGACACTGGCCAACGCCACGGCAGCAGTCATTGCCAAAGCGATATATAGCAGAGTGCGGCCGGTAAGGCTGTGAAACAGGTTTTTCATAACAGGCATCCTGATCCCGACTTATTTCTACTTGTTGTCTGGTCTGGGACCTTTTGTTTCAATTATTTCAGTTTTGACCCAAAACGGTTTCCGCCACATTTGGCGCACAGGCGATCAAATCTGACAATGCCGCCAATGTGGACCGTCGACGGTAATCCAAAGTAGCATCCCTCACAGTTCGTTGGCGAGACAGACAGGATCGGGTGTATCTTTGGCACGTCGATTGCTACGTCGCCTGAGCAATCGCTGTGGGAGCGGATTATTCCGCGATCGGCTCGGCGAAGAATCGCGGTAGGAATCCGCTCCCTCAACGAAGCCTGCTCCCTTAAATAAACGGAACCCGATGCCACAAACGCGCATACATCTGGCCCGTCACATCACGATGGTTTTGATCGTCAAGACTGTGGCGCTCTATGGTTTGTGGGCCGCATTCTTCAGCAACCCCGTGCCGGTCGATGCCGGCGCGGTGAGTAACGTCGTGGCGGGACCGGGTCAACCGGACAGGAAAGGACAATAAATGGAAGACAGCGTCGTCAATCTCTCCCGTCTGCAATTTGCCGTCACCGCGATGTATCACTTCCTGTTCGTGCCGCTTACACTGGGCCTGGCCTGGATGCTGGTCATTATGGAATCGGTTTACGTCATGACGGGCAAACAGATCTACAAGGACATGACGAAGTTCTGGGGCAAATTGTTCGGCATCAATTTTGCCCTCGGCATTACCACTGGCCTGACCTTGGAGTTTCAGTTCGGCACCAATTGGGCCTATTACTCCCACTACGTCGGCGACGTTTTCGGCGCGCCCCTGGCCATCGAGGGGTTGATGGCGTTCTTCCTCGAATCGACGTTCGTCGGTTTGTTTTTTTTCGGCTGGGATCGGCTCAGCAAAGTGCAACACCTTACCGTGACTTTCCTCACGGCATTGGGCTCCAACCTTTCCGCGCTGTGGATCCTGATCGCCAACGGCTGGATGCAGAACCCCGTCGGCTCCGAGTTCAACTATGAAACCATGCGCATGGAGATGACGAGCTTCTCCGAGTTGATGTTCAATCCGGTGGCACAGGTGAAATTCGTGCACACGGTGGCGGCCGGCTATGTCACCGGCGCAATGTTCGTGCTCGGCATCAGCGCGTACTACTTGCTCAAAGGCCGCGACCGGCCCTTCGCGCTGCGCTCTTTTGCCATTGCTTCCAGCTTCGGCTTGGCCTCGACGCTGTCGGTCATCGTGCTGGGCGACGAAAGCGGCTACGAGTTGGGCGACGTGCAAAAAGTGAAACTCGCCGCCATCGAAGCCGAATGGGAGACCCACGAGCCGCCGACGTCGTTCACGCTGTTCGGCATTCCCGATCAGGAAACCATGACCACGGACTATGCCATCAAGATTCCGTGGGTAATGGGGTTGATCGCCACCCGTTCGTTCGATGAGGAAGTGACCGGCATCAAGGATCTGATCAAGCACGCCGAAGACAGAATCCGCGGCGGCATCGTCGCGGTGGATACCTTGCAGACGCTGCGCGCCGGCGACCGCAGCGAGGATGTGATCGCCCGCTTCGAGGCCCACAAGGCCGATTTGGGTTACGGCTTGCTGCTCAAGCGCTATGGCGAGGATGTGACCCAGGCGAGCGATGAGGAAATCGCCGACGCGGCACGCAACACCATCCCCGGCGTGGCGCCGCTGTTCTGGACCTTCCGCCTCATGGTGGCTTGCGGGTTTGCCATGCTGTTCATTTTTGCTGCCGCGTTTTACTACGGCGCCAAGCGGCAGATCGAACAAAAGCGCTGGCTGCTCACAATTGCACTGTGGGCCATTCCGCTGCCGTGGCTCGCCGCCGAAGCCGGTTGGTTTGTCGCCGAATACGGCCGCCAGCCGTGGTCCATCGGCGGCATTCTGCCGACGTTTCTCAGCACGTCGACACTGGAAGCGAGCGATGTGGCGCTGAGTTTGGCGGGCTTCATCGCATTCTACACCGTGCTGCTGGTGGTCGAGCTATATCTGATGTTTCATTTCGCGCGGCTTGGTCCGAGCAGTCTGCACACCGGACGTTACCATTGGGAACAGAAAGGTCAGATCCCGCCCCAAGCGCCGTCCGGGGGCGGCGGCGGCACTCAATGGCAGCCCGGCGCGAAAGTCCAAGACTAGGAGACTGCAACCATGCCCCTCGACTACGAAACGCTAAAGCTGATTTGGTGGGTATTCATCGGCGTGCTGTTGATCGGCTTCGCGGTCACCGACGGATTCGACATGGGCGTCGGCGCGCTGCTGCCATTTCTCGGCGAGACCGACGAAGAGCGCCGCGTCATCATCAACACCATCGGCCCACACTGGGACGGCAATCAAGTGTGGTTCATCACCGCCGGCGGGGCACTCTTCGCCGCCTGGCCGCCGGTGTACGCCGCGGCGTTTTCGGGATTGTATTTCGCCATGTTGCTGGTGCTGTTCGCGCTGTTCTTCCGTCCCGTCGGATTCGATTACCGCAGCAAGGTGCAAGATCCGCGCTGGCGGCGGGCGTGGGATTGGGGCTTGTTCGTCGGCGGCGCGGTGCCCGCCCTGTTGTTCGGTGTGGCGTTCGGCAACTTATTGCGCGGACTGCCGTTTCATCATGATGAACTGCTGCGACCGATTTACACCGGATCGTTCTTCGGTTTGCTCCATCCGTTTGCGCTGCTGTGCGGAGTCGTGAGCCTGAGCATGTTGGTCATGCACGGTGCCGTCTGGCTGCAACTGCGCGCGGCGACCCCCATTGCATCACGAGCAAGAATCACGGCCACATGGGCTGCATTGGCGTTGATTGGCGCATTCGCGTTGGCCGGACTGTGGGTCGCATTCGGACTGGACGGCTATCGGATTGTCGAGATGCCCGATACCGGCGCAACGCCCAACGTATTGAATAAGGTTGTCGAGGCGGAAAGCGGCGCGTGGCTGGCCAACTACGCCGCCCATCCATGGATGATGATCGCGCCGCTGCTGGGCTTCGGCGGCGCTTCGCTGACGTTCATCCTCGCGCGCGAGAACCGACCCGGCTGGGCGTTCATCACCAGCGCGCTGTCCATTGGGGGCGTAATCCTCACCGCCGGGTTTTCCATGTTCCCATTTGTCATGCCGTCAAGCACCGTGCTGGCAAGCAGTTTGACCCTGTGGGACGCGACGTCTAGTCAATTTACCCTTACTGTCATGTTCTGGGCCGCCGCGCTTTTTCTGCCCGTCATCATCGCCTACACGACTTGGACTTACCGGCGCATGTGGGGACGGGTGACGGTGGAACAGATTCGCGAAAACACCCACTCGGCCTATTAGTGCGGCAAGGAGAAATCATCATGTGGTACTTCACTTGGATATTGGGTGTGCTGCTCGCCGTGGCATTTGGTATCATCAACGTCATGTGGCTGGAGGCCGAGCATTTGGACAAAGAGTAGGATCTCTTAGCGCTTGAATACATCACAGAAGACTTTTTTCACGCTGATTGCCCTAACGGGCGGACTTGCGATTCTCAGTTCCACCCTGTCGAAAACCCCCGTTCTCCCGCTCTTCGCCCAGTCGCTTGATGCCACGCCGTCGGAAATCGGCTGGATCGTGATGGCCTCAACCATCCCCGGCATACTCATCAGCTTTCCCGCCGGCGCGCTATCGGATTTTCTCGGCAAGCGACGGGTGCTGCTGGCCTCCTTGGTGGTGTTCGCCACCGCCCCGTTTCTTTATTTATGGGTGAGCAATGCCTGGGAACTGATGGCGGTGCGTTTCTATCACGGGTTCGCCACGGCAATCTTCGGCACTGTCGCCACCGCCGCCATTGCGGAACGCTATACCGCGGACCGGGCGGCCAAGTTGTCCACCTATTCGTCCATCACCATCGTCGGCCGTTCGATCGCGCCTTTTTTGGGTGGGGCATTGATTTCGATGGCGAGCTTCAACGCGGTGTACGTCGCCTGCGCCATCAGTGGGGTGCTGGCGCTGATTACCGGCTCGCTGCTGCGCGACATTGCGCCAAAAGCCCAAACCAAACTGGAGATGCCGCACTTTTGGGCCAGCCTTAAGACGGTGCTGCAGGATCGCGGCATCATGGTGGTGAGTCTGGTCGAAGCAGCGCAGTATTTGGTCTTCGGCGCCATCGAAGCGTTTCTCGCGCTGTACGCCGCATTGCTCGGCATTCCGGCCTGGGCAATCGGCGTCATTCTCGGCGTGCAATTGGTCAGCATCGTGCTTGCCAAACCGTTCATGGGCAAGATTTCCGATCGCATCGGGCGCAAGCGCGTCATCCTCCCCGGCTTATTGATCGGCGCGGCCAGCATCGTGTTGTTGCCGTTGGCCAGCGGTTTCATCAGCATCAGCGTGCTGAGCCTGATCTTCGGCATCGGCTTTGCGACCGTAACGTCGTCCACCGCCGCGCTGGTCGCCGACCTGACCAAAGACGGCAAGTTTGGCTCATCGATGGGCGTGTTGCGCACGGTGATGGACGTGGGCCAATCGATTGGCCCGGTGCTGACGGGCGCTGTGGTCGGGCTCGCCGGATACGGCAGCGCATTTACGCTGCTGGCGGCGATTTTGGTCGTGGCGGCGGTGCTGTTGGGGTTGGTGTTTCGCAGCGGCTAGAGCAGGCGACTTCAGTGCAGAGCACGACGGCTCCCAGTGATGGGGTTATCATCCCCAAAGCGCTCAGTTGCCCCGTCCGCCCGTCCGGAACGCCTTTCTCCCCATCTTCCCCCCTCATTTTTTGAAAAATCCGCCACTTTACAGACAGCGATTTCGACCATCACTCGCACGAAACGCGAACCTCGTCCTTCCGCCTGCGACGGAGCGAAAACGGAGAGCGGCGCCTGGCTCGCCACAGCAACAACCCGCAACCGGCTACCAGCAGCACGAAAAAGAAAGCGAAGCAAGAAACCATTCGACAACCCTCCGAAGATGCAAGGGTTATCGACGAGAAGGGTGTACCCGCTTAAAGGCGGTCGCGCCAGTAGTTTGGCCGGCGTCTCAAATGGCAAACTGCCACAATAACGATCCGAGCGGCCGATTCGCGCTTGTATAGAACACCGAAGGGGAATCGGCGAGTAATTCTTCGGAGCGTGTCATTTCCGAGCTGTCGCCCCATATCTGGTCGCTCCGCAATCGACTGAACGACTCGCTCTATTTCGTCTAGAAAATCGGCTCCAAGGCCAGCGGCGCGCTCTTCATAAAACCGAGCGGCTTCGTTCATCTCTTCCGCTGCTCGAGGGAGAAAAGCGACACTTGTCATTTAATCTCTGAACGCGCTTTTCGAAAAACGTCCTCTGCGTCAATCGCTTCGACATCGCCGTTTAGATACGCCTTGTAGCGACGCTCTGCTTCTTCGAGCCAGGCTTCTTCGACGTCGGGATCGATGTTCGAATCCAGGCTGCGTATTAGCTGCTCCGCAAGGGTCGCGCGGTCTTTTTCCGGAAGTTTTAGCGCTTGCTCTTCTAATTCTTTGACATCTGCAGCCATGCCATTCGCCTCTCATTGAATTGCGGTCCAATTTTATCACGGACGAAGAATCCGGACAAAAAGCAAACATTTCGCAAATCTTCTCGCAGCTTGCGAGAGTCGGCAACTTCAGCTTCACCGTGGTGGATCTGGAGATCCCCGCCTCCGGCATTCCCATTCGCGTCACCCGCACTTACGACTCGCCGCCGCTTCTAAGACCTCGGCTTCGGCTGGTCGCTCAACACCCACCAGACCGGTCCGCTGGGTCTCACCACGATGTTCTGCCTCGATCCTAAATGCAACGCTCCAACCTGCACCGCCAACGGCATCATCCGTTCCGACAGCAAAAGCGTGTTGTTCAACCGCAATGCCGATGGGCGTGTTGGACGTCGGGCAATCCATCGGCCCGGTGCTCACCGGGCGGTGGTTGGCGTTGCCGGATATGGCAGCGCATTCATGGCCGACGCGCCTCACCATCGGCACCAATTCGTGAACCGCCACGAATGACATGGCGCCGGCCGCAAAGGCGAGAAAATACGCATTGAAAGCCGGCTGAACATGGACCGCGGCCAAACCGAGTACGGCCCCTACGGGCTCCGCGAGCGCGGACAGAAAGGCCGCGCCGAACAAGAACCGCGTGCTTCGTAGCGTCACGGCGGCGACCGCCATGGCGAATTCCTCCGGCAAGTTGTGAAGCGTGATCGCGATGGCAACCAGGACGCCCAGCGACGGCGAGGCGACGTAAGCGTTGGCCATCGCGAAACCTTCCGGCAAGTCATGCAGAACCAATCCGAGAACGATCAGGTACACCGATCGAACCAAACGCGGATCGATGGCGCCCGCTTCACCCACCAGATGGGTGTGCGGAGTCGCCACATTGGCCGTCCATATTACGATGACTCCCAGCGCCGCGCTGGTGCTAACGTCGAACAAACCGACGATGGCGTTCGCCTCAGGCAGAAGATCGAACAGCGAGATGAGAAGCATGATGCCGGCCGAGAAGCCGATGCCCGTCGCAATGAACTTTCCGCTATCCCGCAGTATGAGCGCCAAGCCCACCCCCATAAACGTGGTCGCGAAGGACAGCAATGACAGAAGAAGAACAATTCCGATTTCGACGGTGGTCATGGCGGCAATACCTAAAGCCAGCGCCTGACTGAGCGTTTATAGTTCGCCCAGTCTTCGCCGAACGTGGCGGATAACATGGCCCCCTCCGCAGTGATGAACAACCGATCCACCAGCAACGCAAACACACCGACGATCAAGAACGGCGACAGCGAACCCATCAGCAGCGCGATCCCGATCAGCATCAACACCATGCCCAGATACATGGGATGCCTGCTGAAGCGAAACACCCCACTTGTGACGAGGACCCTGGGCTGTTCAAACGGCTTAACGGTTGTTTGATGTTTGGCGAAGGCGCGGTCAGCCATCAAATTAAGGACCACCCCCAATGCCAAGGGAAGGATCCCAACAAGATTCCACGGCGTGGCGATAACGCTCACAACGGGCGCGCTCCAATGCAGCGCCGCCATCAACACGATGGCCGCCAAAAAGTACGTTGGAGGCAGAATTCGCCGGCCTGTCATAGGGTCGCCTTGCGCTGATGGGGTTATCATATCCAAAGCGCTATGACCACCCCAACAAATGCAGACGACACCCCCATCACGTTCGGCCCGGTTCCCTCGCGCCGGCTTGGCCGCAGCTTGGGCATCAACAACATCCCGCCGAAGTATTGCTCCTACTCATGCGTCTATTGCCAAGTCGGCCCCACTGAGCACCGCGAGATCGAACCACGCATATTCTATGATCCCGAGACCATACGACGGGCGGTGATGCGCCACATCGAAGCCGCCCAACGCACAGGCGAGCCCATCAACTATCTGACTTTCGTGCCGGACGGCGAGCCGACATTGGATGCTGGGCTGGCAGAAACCATCGACCTGTTGCGACCGCTGGGAATCAAGATCGCGGTGATTTCCAATGCATCGCTGGTGTGGCGTGACGATGTTCGGGTCGCTCTGGGCAAGGCCGATTGGGTATCGCTCAAGGTCGATACCGTCGATGAACACCGGTGGCGGCAAATCAACGGGCCTCACCCCGACCTCCGTTTGAACGACATCCTGCGCGGCATCGAGCAGTTCGCAAGCCTCCACCAGGGGGAACTCGCCACCGAAACGATGCTTGTCGCGAATATCAATGATGGCGCCGACTCCGTTACCGCGGTCGCGGAGTTTCTCGGGCGCGTCAAGCCAGCGCGCGCCTACGTTGCCATCCCGACGCGGCCGCCGGCGGAGCCCGCCACGCGCGCGCCTGATGAAGAGACGGTTCACCGGGCATACCAGATCGTCAAGTCCAAGGTTGAGAACGTCGAGTACCTCATCGGCTACGAAGGTGATGCCTTTGCATTCACCGGCGACGTAAGACAAGACCTGCTCAGCATCACCGCGGTCCATCCCATGCCCGAGCAGGCTGTCTCGGCATTGCTGCAGAAAGCTCAGGCTGAGTGGAGCGTCGTCAACCGCTTGGTCGCGGAAGGAAAAATCAAACAGGTCGACTTCGCGAGCAAGCGCTTTTATGTCAGGCGGTTTCCGCGTCCGAGCTGATGCAAAGGTTCCGCGTCCAGCTATGGCAGCGACAATACGAGCCGGCCGTCCGCGGTCATCTCGAAGCGCGTGCCAAAGTCGCGGCTGTTTTCATTGAGCGCGCCCTGCAGCCAGCGCGCATCCGATAACGACGCGCGGTTTAATCGGAAACGCTTGATCTGCATCGGGACCATTTCAAGTGCGACTAACGAGCCTGTAGGAAAACACGTTGCTGAAAATCGAATCCGACCCGCGCTTTACTCAGCACAAAGAAATTACTCCGCTGAATTGATAGTGATCAAGTTCGCGACGTTACCACGAAAGGCGCGCATCTCGCCCGTTCCA
>JAKACW010000074.1 GCA_021821045.1 Pseudomonadota bacterium | reverse complement strand
TCGCTGCGAAAACACGGCGTATGGCACGCAAACTTGCGCGGCAGATAATCGGCGTCGATGATCACATCGCGCACGATATTGGTCACCGGCACTTCCGCCGTGGGAATCAGATAAAAATCCGGGTCGTGCACGACTTTGAACAGATCCGCCTCGAACTTCGGCAGTTGCCCCGTGCCGCGCAGGCTGTCGGCGTTGACCAGATAGGGCACGTAGGTTTCCGTGTAACCGTGTTCGCCGGTGTGCAGATCCAACATGAATTGAATCAAGGCCCGGTGCAGGCGCGCCAACCCGCCGTTCATCACCGCGAAGCGCGAACCGCTGATTTTCGCCGCGGTCTCGAAATCCATCTGGCCCAGTGCTTCGCCCAGGTCGGTGTGATCCTTGACGGGGAAATCGAACTTGCGCGGCTCGCCCCAGCGTCGCACTTCTTTGTTCGCCGTCTCGTCCCGGCCGTCGGGCACTGACTCATGGGGAATGTTGGGCACGCTGAGCAGAATTTCCTGCAAGGCCTGCTGCACGCGCTCCAGTTGATCGTCGACCGCTTTCAGCCGATCGCCGAGTTCACCCACCGCCGCCTTGAGCGGTTCGATGTCCTCGCCCCGCGCCTTGGCTTGGCCGATGGCCTTGGAACGCGTGTTGCGTTCGTTCTGCAACTGCTGCGTTTCGGTTTGCAGTTGCTTGCGTTGCGCTTCCAATTCCCCCAGCCGCGCGGTGTCCAGCGCAAAGCCGCGCCGGGCCAGTTGGGCCGCGACATGGTCCAGGTGTTGTCTTACGAGTTGTGGATCCAGCATGGCTCCCGCCTACTTTCAAGAAACAGTTGTCAGATTTTGCGCGCCAACCAGATCGCAAGGATGGTCGCGCCGATGCACAGGCACACGCTCAACAAAACATACAGGACGGCGCGCAGGTAAGCGTTGTCCTGCAACAAACCGACCGTCTCCAGGGAGAACGCGGAAAACGTCGTGAAGCCGCCCAACACGCCGGTAATCAGGCCGAGCCGCCACTCCGCGCTCAACAGGCTGCGCTCCACCAGAAACACGTAAGCCAACCCGATGAGAAACGAGCCGACGACGTTCACGACCAAGGTTCCCACCGGAAAGCCGCGGCCAAACCACATCACGAACAAGGTGCTGGCGCCGTAGCGGGCCAGCGCACCTGTCGCGCCGCCGACTGCAACCGCCGCCACTGTGCTCAGCATTGGCTGCATTTCCCGCTGTACGACTGTGTGTATTCGTCCCGCATGCTCTAGTTTTTCGCCGCCGCGCCGTCAATTAATTTGCCGTTGTCGGGCTGTCTGGGGTCAGCACACGCTCATGCGCCGTCAGGACCGTGACCGGTTCGCGCTAACCTCTTGCCCCCACAGAACTATTTGCCCGACAGAGCGGCGTCGATTATAGCAAACTCGACCCTTGGACACAGATGACGATTGCACGGCTAAAACGAATCGACTTTCACAAGTACGCCCGCCTCATCGATGCCGACGACAACGGCACGCGGGTGCTGCATGTGTGCGATTCCCATGGCGGACATATTTGGAGTTCGTCGGGCGCTCTGCGCGCGGCCGACGCGGCGGCCATTGCGCTGGCCATTCAAAGCCAAGCCCGTTCGCAGACCGCCACCCCTGTCGCGACCAAGCTGAGCATCGGCTTGGAAGTGATGGTCCAGCCGCTGCAAAACCACGAGCAATACACCTTCGGTTACCTGTTGGCCGGCGGCGGCGAGACAATGGACCCGGCGACAACACGGGATCTGCTGGCACGCCTGCCCGCCCTCGCCCAGTGTTTGGCCGACGAATACCAACTACTGACCGACTCCGACACCACCACCGCCGAGCTGTCCCAGCGCTATGAAGAACTGAATTTCATCTATCGCCTGGCGAGCAGCATCCAGGAGCTGCGCAGCAACGACTCGTTGTTCCAAAAACTGGTGGACATCTGCACCGACCACCTCAACATCGACGCGGCAGCCATTGTCCTGCTCAAGGAAAAGGGCGAAGCCTACTTTTCCCGCGCCTGGAGCGATCACATCTCCAAGGATGCCTTCGTGGCCGGCGTCAACCAGGACGCGCTGACCATCGTCAGCAAAACCCGCGGCTCTTTAGTCATCAACTTGGATCACGAGCGCGCCGCCCTGCCCCACCTGGGCGCTCTCAATATGAAGTTCATCATCGCGCCCATCTTCATCGGCGACGAGATCATGGGTTTGCTGGCCGTGGCCTGCGCGTTGGATAAAGAGGACTTCGCCACCAGCGACAAAAAGCTGGTGGAAACCATGGCTCACCAGGCCTCGAGCATCGTCAATATCTGTATGCTGACGGCCCACACCCGCAAGCTGTCCACCGTCGTCGAGCAGACGCCCGATATGGTCATGATCACCGACCGCGCCGGAGTCATCGAATACGTCAACCCGGCCTTCGAGGCTACCACCGGTTACAACCGGGACGATGCCGTGGGTAAGAAACCCAGCCTGATCAAATCCGGCAAGCACGGCGAAACCTTCTATCGGGACTTATGGCAATCGATCCTCGACGGCCACGACTTTCGCTACGTGTTCATCAACAAGAAGAAGACCGGCGAGCTATTCTACACCCAGCAAACCATCACGCCCTTGCGCGACCCCGACGGCGAAATCCGCCATTTCGTTTCCACGGCCAAGGACGTGACGGACCAGATCAAGAGCGAAGAGGAAGCCAAGAAGGCGCTGCAGCAGAAACTGGAAGCCGAGGCCCTCAATCGCGCCAAGACCAAGTTCTTCTCCAGCATGACCCACGAGCTGCGCACGCCGCTGAACGCCATCATCGGTTTCGGCGACCTGCTGTTCGAGGAAATCCAAGACGACGGCAACACCAAATACCTGGGCCAACTGGACATCATGATCAAAGCCGGCCACCACCTGCTGAGCATCATCAACAACGTGCTCGACATGGCCAAGGTGGAAACGGGCAAGATGGAGCTGTATTGCGAGCAGTTCGACGTCGGCGAATTGGTGATGGAAGTACAGCGGGCCATCGCGCCCCTGCTGCAGAAACACAACAACCAAATCGTTGTCGACTGCCAAGCCGACATGCGGCCCATGCATTCGGACCGCACCAAGATCAAGCAGGTGTTGTTCAATCTATTGAGCAACGCGACCAAGTTCACCCAGGATGGCACCATCACCCTGCGGGCCAAGCCGGACGGCGACGATGTGATCTTCGAGGTCGCCGACACCGGCATCGGCATGACCAAAGAGCAAGCCGCCAAGCTGTTCCAGGACTATACCCAAGCAGACGCCAAGATCTCCCGCGACTACGGCGGTACAGGATTGGGCCTAGTCATCAGCAAACGCTTCTGCGAAATGATGGAAGGCTCGGTGAGCGTGGCCAGCGAACAAGGCAAAGGCACCACGTTCACCGTACGCTTGAAGAACACCATTCAGAGCCGCGAAAACGTATCCTTCAACCGCGAAGCCGAACCCACCGCCCAATAGCCTCGGTGTTGTAGGAGCGGATCATTCCGCGATTCCCCCCGTGGGAGCGGATCGTTCCGCGATTTGAATCGCCGCCGCCGATGACTCCAGGCGAAGAATCGCGGTAGGAAACCGCTCCCACACCAAGCCACCGCTCCCACAACTGATTTCCGACCCCACAAAAAAACCGCCACTCCGAAGAGTGGCGGTGAGTTTTGGCGTTACTGCTGTTTTTATTTGAAGCCGATTTCCATCGCCTTCAGCGCGGTGCCGTCACCCAGATCAACCAGGATCTGGTAGGTTCCCGTGCTGGCGAAGCTGGTGTCCATGTTGAACATGTAGCTGTCGCCGACGATGCGGAAGATGTTGCCGGAGTCCGCGCCGTTGGTGGCTTGCAGGTCGATCGGGTCACCTACCGCCACATCGTTCTCGATGCGTTGGGCGTAGAGGCGAGCCGTCGCACTCAGAGCCAGCGTGCCGTCAGCGTAGTACAGCTTGAACTTGACCGGGATCGTGCGGCCTTTCTTGTAGACGCCGCCGTCCGTCACCGGACCTTCAAAGCCGGTGAAGTTGTACTTCACGACTACTTTTTGTTCCGCCGTGCTGACGTTGCCGTTAGCATCCGTGGCCGTGTAGGTCACGATGGTTTCACCGATCGGGAACACCGCCGGCGCATTATTGGTCAGCTCCACCGGCCCAAAGATGTCGTCGACCGATGCTGCGCCCAACGTTACCGTGGTTTCCAGGCCTTGAGCGACGACTTCGATGTCCGCCGGCAAGGTCAACGAGGGTGGCGTCGTGTCCTGCACGATGATCTGAACTTGGTCGCTGGCGAAGCCGCCCTTGCCGTCATCCACCGACAGGTTGATATCGTGGGTGCCCAGGCCGAGGGCGACCACCGGGCCGACACCCGTGGCGAGGCCGAAACCGCCGCTCCAGGTGTAGGTCAGCGCGTCTTCGTCCGGATCGGACGAACCGGAAGCGTCGAGGGTCACCGGCGTGTTGATGGCCGTGGCTTCAACCAATTGGTCGTAGCCGGCGAAGGCGAAGGGCGGCTCGTTGGTCACACGATCGGTCACAAACACTTGACTACTCGTTCCTGGAACCGGATCAGCGGTCAAATTGGATGCAAACGAGCGGTATGCGACAAAGCGACCGTCTGCGCTGACCGATCCGTCGAAGCTGACGTAGTTTGAATAGCCGCCCGCGTTCGGCTTGCTGACCAAGTGAGTTGTCGCAGCGACCATATCGCGGACATAGACATCACTGTAAACAGTGGTGGCGGCGCCGTTGTCAAAGTTCTTGCCACTAGAGGAAAATGCAACGTAGCGCCCGTCTGCGCTGACAGCCGTCGACATCTGAGTCGCAGAATGCTCGTTGGGCTGTTGGCCAGCTTCAGTCTTGGAAACCAGGGCAATCGTCTCGGTGGCAACGTCAAACATAAAAACATCGATACGGTTGTTCGCATCGCCAGAAACCAAGTTTCGTGCCGCGGACGTGAATACCAATTTGGTACCGTCATAGTTCAATGATGGCGTGTAGCTGTCGCCATCGGGCTTCGCGCCGTTGAGACCGCGGTTTGCAAGCTTGGTAATGCCGGTTTTCGTATCATGGACGTATACCGCCCGCTGATTGAACGTCGTGCCAACAGGGAAGTTAACGAAGTAGTACCCGGATGCTTCCCACGCGAACACCGTGCCGTCACCGCTCATGGTGAAGTTGTTAATACCGCCGTGGAAGCTGGTGCCGTTAGCGGCTTTGCTGATGTATTTTACAGTTCCAAGCAGCGTGTCTTTGACATAAAGGTCGTTAGTGTGGTTCGTGTCGATTGGGTCGAATCCATGAAAACTGCGAAAAGCGATGTAACGCCCGTCAGCGCTGATCACCCCACCATGGTTATCAGAGCCCACCTGGTTGCCCTGATCGTCGACGCTGACCCGCACGGTCGTGCCGGCGATGCGATCGCGCATGAAGACGTCCCACTTACCGTTGGTGTCGCCCGGAACCAAGTTATTGGCCTGGGAGGCAAATACCACGTAGCGGCCGTCGGCGGAAATGCTGGGGGTTACACTTTGCCCATTCGCTTGCGCAGAGGTCGAAGTGACGCTCACACGCTCAACCGCTCCGGTTTCACGATTGAATACGAAAATGTCGTAGACACCGTTAGTATCACCGGAAACAAGATTGGAAGAGGTAGACTGATAAACCACATAACGGCCGTCGGCGGAAATCGAGCTTAACAGGCTAGCGCCGTTGGGCGCCCCCGAGAGCGGTGCGCCCGCAAGCTGGGTCGGACCGTCGGCGGCGGCGACGCCAGAGGTACCCACAATCCCGCCGATAAGTGCCAAACGAATTGCGCGAGTCAGCTTATTCGTACTCATTATTGTGCCCCCCCGTTGCTTACGACCGGAAAGGCCTGTTCACCCGCAGTTGCCGACGCAATGCCTTGGAATGCCAAAACAAACGGGTCGTTGAAGAATTCGGGCGCGTAGGGGGAGTTGGTGGTCCACCGAATCACTCGGGTCTCACCTTCAGCCAGCGTGCCAACTTCAATCGCCGGCGCACGATCTACGGCGAAGAAAGGATCCATCGTCATCAGGTTGAGGCCGCTCAGGGCTTCACCGTCATTGCGTACCGTTACGTCGATTGTGACTTGGGTCCCTGCGGCGTCTTCGACGGCGCTGACAATATTGTGGGTCGCGAAGACGGCGACATCGGCCAGGGCGGACGTCGCACACAGCGAAAGGCACACTGCCATCGTTGCGTTCTTGATTTTCATGTAGTTCTCCATTTCGTTTAGGTCTATTTCGGTACGCGCTGAATCGCGTCGCTGCAGGACAATTGCAGAGACCGTGCCATGGTCGTTTTTGTGAGTTAAACCATGCAGTTACCGCTATTCTGCGTATTTCGTTCTTGATTTTCCGGTAATGAGTGTCAGCTTGGTCGACAGAATTGTTTCGGAACTGTATGGGCTGCGACGTGGCGCCTCACAAGCCATCCATGAGATTTTATCTCTCTGTTTTTAATAGATTTTCATGTCTCTCGCACGGCTGCCTGACGTCACTTCGCAAGTTCCCGATGGAGATTCGGGTCGACACCTATGCCGATAAGTCCGCGCCAAGGACGTGTAATTGAAACCGACAGATACCTCTCCCCGTCTCTCGCACTACCCAACTAACTCTTTGAAACGAGTCGCCTTTGGGCCGACGCAACGGTTAATGCGGAAGGGCGCAGCGTCGATAAGCTTCAAGAACGGGGCAAACCCTGCCTCGATGGACGCGTCATGCTGACGGATAAGAAAGTGTTTTCTCTATATAGAGCCGGCTTCGCGCTCGCGCTGTGCGGCGCGGCGCCGACCGCGTTCGCGCAAACGGGTGTTAACTCGGCCTCGGCCATGTGGGCCGTGGTCGGCGTGCTGGTCGTGCTGCTGGCGCTGCAAGCGTGGTATTGGTCGCGCCAACGCAACAAGACCGTGGTGCGGGTAATCGAGCAAGTCGAAGCCATTTTGACGCGCGCCAATCGCGGCGCGGCGCCGATTTCCGCCGGCGATCTCTCCGCGCCCATTTTGCAGCGCCTCAACGGCGTGCTATCGCGACTGGCGAACCCGTCGCATCAAGGCGCGGATGCCAAGCTCGACCTGCTCACCGAAAACAAACTGCTGGCGTACAAGAAGAATCGCCTGGAAGCCGTGCTCGGCGCGCATCCGGACGCAATCGTCGTCTTGGACTCCACCGGCGTTGCGACTTACGCCAACATCAAGGTCTCCAGCCAGCTTGGCTTGGAGCCGCAGAAAATCATCAATCACAAGTTGCACGAGTGGTGTCCGACGCCGGAAATTCTCGCCCTGCTCAATCACTATCAGGAGAACCTCGCCCAAGTGCTGCGCGTCGAGCAGCGTCAGTTCACGCCGACTCACGCGCCGGACCGCACAGTGCAAATGTCCGCCCATCCATTGTTCGCCGGCAGCGAATCGGACAAGCTCATTGGCACGCTGGTGGTGTTTCGCGACGTGACGACGGAAGTGCTGGCGCGCCGCGCCCGCAGCGATTTCGTCGCCCATGTATCCCATGAGTTGAAGTCGCCGCTGAACATTCTGGCCATGTACAGCGAATCGCTCATGGACGAGAACGGCGTCGACGAATCCACCCGCATCGAAGCGGTGAACGTCATCCATGACGAAGTGGAGCGTTTGTCGACGTTGATAAACAATCTGCTCAGCATTACCAAGATCGAAATGGGCAGCATTTCCCTGGAACGCACCCGGGTCAAGCTGGTGGAATTTCTGGATGACACCTTCAACGCGGTGAGCCGGGCGGGACACGATTCCAGTCTCACCCTGTCGCTGCAATTGCCCAAGGAACTCAGCGCCGTCTACATCGACAAGGATCTGATGCGGGTGGCGGTCAGCAATCTGCTGACCAACGCCATCAAGTACAACCGTCCCGGCGGCAGTGTCACCCTTTCCGCCGAGGAGACCGACGACCAGTTCATCGTCCGAGTGAAGGATACCGGCATCGGCATCGCACCGAATGACCTCGCGAAAGTCTTCGACAAGTTCTATCGCGCCGACAGCGACGAAGTGCGCGAACGAGGCGGCCACGGCCTGGGACTGGCGTTGTCCAAGCAAATCGTCGACCTGCACCACGGCACGTTGACCGCAACCAGCATCCTCGGCCAAGGCACCGAGTTCACGTTAACCCTGGTCAAAAACGCCACCCTCATGAAACAGACGGTAGGGAAGTAATGGAAATACTCATCGCCGACGACGAAGTTCACGCCCGCCGCATTCTTCAGATGTCGCTGGAGAAAGCCGGCTACAGCGTGCGCGTCGCCCAGAACGGACAGGACGCCTTGGAACAGTTTCGCCAAAAGATGCCCGACGTGCTGATAACGGACATCATGATGCCGAAGATGACCGGCGAGCAGTTGTGCAAGCAGTTGCTCGTCGAGTATCCCGGCTTGCCGATTCCCGTGTTCGTCCTGACGTCGCGGGCGGAGCGGGAACACCGCGAGTGGGTGCTCAAAATGCCCCGGGGCAACTTCGTTGAAAAACCCGTCAGCATCAAACAACTGCTGAAATCCCTCAGCGAACTCAAACCTGAAAGCGCCCCCGCCCCGGGCGGCGAATAGGCGGATCGCGCGTCATGCTGGATATCACCGTCTCGCGCATCGGCACGCTGACCTACATCGCGCCGCCGGAAGCGCTGGTGAGCGACGAAGCCATTGCGCCCCTCAGCATTGCGCTGCAGGAACGCCTGGCTCTGCGGGACATCAATCTGGCACTGGACTTGGTGAACGTGCGGCTCATCAACAGCCGGGCGTTGGAACTATTGCTGGAAACCCAGGAAAAGCTCATTCGCCTGGGCGGCTTTTTGCAGGTGGCCAACGTCAATTCCGTGGTGCAGGACATTCTGCAAATCACCGGGCTGTCGGAGACCATCCACATCGTCAGCACCTCGGGCAAGGGCGACTCCGCCATGTTCATTCCACCTACCGACCGGGTGGGCGCTTCGCGCAAACTGGGCGATATTCTGGTGGAACTGGAAGCGGCCACGCCCGAGCAGATCGACGCATCCATGAAACTGCAGGAAGCCACCGGCAAGCGCATGGGGCAGATCCTGGTGGATAAGCAGTGGGTGCAGGCGCGGGATTTATTGAAGGCCCTGAGCATTCAGCTTGAGGTGCCTTTAGTCACTCTGCGCCCCGGCATCGCCGACCCGGACATCTCCCACGCCATCCCCAAGGACGTGGCCGCGCGCTTGGTGGTGCTGCCGTTGTTTCGGATACGCAACGTGCTGACCGTCGCCACCGCCAATCCCCAATCCATGCCGGCGCTGGATGAAATCGAAGAACTCACCCAATGCCGGGTGCGCCCCATTCTCGCCGCGGCGGAAGACATCACCAAGACCGCCAACGAGGCTTATCACACCGACGGCCTGCTGCTGGATTACATCGACGATGCCGTTGCCGACTTGGAGCTGGTGGAAACTCCCGGTATCGACGACTACACCGCCATCGACCAAATGGCCGAGGGCAGCCCGGTCATCAATTTCATCAACACCATGATTCAGCGAGCGGTGCGCGACGGCGCCAGCGATATTCACTTGGAACCCTCGCGCAGCAAGTGCCGCATTCGGTTTCGCATCGACGGCGTGTTGTACGAGGTGATGAGCACCCGTTCGGAAATGCATCCGGCGCTGGTGTCGCGACTGAAGGTCATGGCCAACCTGGACATCGCCGAGCGGCGCTTGCCGCAGGACGGACGCATTCAAGTGTTCACCCAAGGGCGCACCGTCGATTTGCGCTTCTCGTCGCTGCCGGGCATTTACGGCGAGAAGATCGTGTTGCGCGTGCTCGACCGCAACAACACCATTTTGGACATCGATCGATTGGGATTCAGCCCAAACAATCTGGCGACCTTCAAGCGCCTGTTGAAACGCAGCTTCGGTTTGATTTTGGTGACCGGCCCGACGGGCAGCGGTAAAACCACGTCGCTCTACGCGGCGATCAATCACCTCAACAGCATCGAGAAGAACATTGTCACCATCGAAGACCCGGTGGAGTATCAGGTTGATATCGTCAATCAGAACCAAGTGAAAGACAGCATCGGGCTGACCTTCCCCAAAATTCTGAAGCACGTGCTGCGCCAAGACCCGGATGTCGTGATGGTGGGGGAAATTCGCGAGCGGGAAACCGCCGAGATCGCCGTGCAAGCGGCTTTGACGGGACACCTGGTACTATCGACCCTGCACACCAACGACAGCATCGGCACGCTGACCCGTTTAATGGATATGGGTATCGAACCCTATCTGTTGTCTTCGGCGCTGATCGGCGTCATCGCGCAACGTCTGGTGCGCCATATCTGTCCCGACTGCCGCACGCTGTATGTGGCGCCGCCGGAGTTGTGCGCGACTTACGGCTGGCCGGCGGATGAGGGGCTGAAACTGGCCAAGGGGCGCGGCTGCCCCAGTTGCTACGACTCGGGCTATCGCGGACGACTGGGCATTCACGAAGTCATCGAGACCGATCCCGATCTGCAAAAACTGATGATCGCCAATCCCTCCCGCGATCAATTGGTGGACTACATCAAAAAACGCGGCACGGAGACGCTGTTCGATGACGGTTTGCTGCGGGTTCGCGCCCAGCAAACCACCATCGAAGAAGTGTCGCGGGTCATCAACGCCTAGCGCGCGCCATGGCTATTTCGTTACCCAACGCCCCCGGCGGCCCGAACAAAAATGACGACAAGTCCGTCGGCAATATTCTCACCCAACCGTTGAGCGTCACCTTCGGCGCCAAGGGCGTGTCGGCCAAGAGCCGCATGCTGTTCACCGATCAGTTGGCGCTGCTGTTGGAAACGGGAACCGCCTTGGCGCCCAGCTTGGAAGCATTGAAGAAGCAGTCCGACAACGCAACGATGAACGGCATCATCGATGAATTGATCGACGCCGTGTCCACGGGGCAGAGCTTTTCCCAGGCGCTGAGCAAACACCCGGATGTGTTTCCGTCCACCTATGTGCAACTGATCGCCGCCGGCGAACAAGGCGGTTTCATCGACCGCGTGCTCGCTCAGCTCTTGGACATGGACCGGCGGCGCGAAGAACTCAACAGCACGCTGGTGATGGCGTTTGTGTATCCGGCGTTCTTGTTCGTCTTCGCCATTGCGGTGGTGATCTTCGTGCTGACCTGGGTGTTTCCCCGCTTCGCCACCATGTTCGCCAATCTGGGCGACAAGCTGCCGTTCAGTACCAAGATCTTGATGAGCATCTCGGATTTCATAACCGGCTACTGGCCGCTGATCATTGTCGGCGTGGTGGGGTCGGTCGTTGCCGCGATTCGCTGGGCCAAGACCGACGCGGGGGGCGCCTGGCTGGACACACTCAAACTCAAGGTGCCCGGTGTGAATGAAGTTTACCGGACGTTGTACTTAACCCGCAGCCTGCGGGTGCTCAGTCTCTCCCTGGGCAACGGCGTCAACATCGTCGACGCCCTGGCCAGTTGCCGCGAGTCCATACCCAACCGCTCGTTTCGCCAATTTCTCAGCCGCGTCGAAGAGTCGGTAAAACACGGCCAGGGCATCGCCGCCGGCTTTAACCGGCCGGATCTGATTCCGCCCGTAGCCCGCCAGATGATCGAAACCGGCGAGGCCAGCGGCAACCTGGCCCTGGTCATGGGCCGCTTGGCCGACGATATGGAAGCTAACGTGGCGAAAAAAGTGAAAATTCTCTCCAAAGTCGCCGAGCCGGTGATGCTCCTGACCATGGGGCTGGTGGTGGGTTTCGTGGTCAGCGCCCTCATCCTGCCCATCTTCAAACTGTCCGGGGCCGTGCGCTAGACCGTGACCACTTTCACACTTTCGAGAAAATCGGACTAAAGCATTGATAAGTCAGTTCCGATACAAAGTGCACAATGTTCAGCAACACCTTAAAAAGGGGCAGGTCTGTGATTACTGTCACGAATAAAAGAGAGAATTTGGTTCATGGTTTCAGCTTGATCGAGCTGTTGATCGTGGTGGCGATATTGGCGGTGTTGGCGGCGGTGATTGCGCCGCAGTTTAGCGGGAATACAAAAGAAGCGCAGGAGTCGGCGGTGCGTAGTAACCTTTCCGCCTTGCGCTCAGCCATTGCCATGTACCAGCGCGACCACGGCAACGTGCCGCCGGGAAAAACGGATTCGTCAAAAGGCGGCACCTGCGCCGGCGCGGCCGCGATCATCGGTGGCGGAGGGGGTTCGGAGGCCGATTTTCGGCAACAACTGATTTATTTTACCGCTGCCAATGGTGCAACTTGCGATGTAAAGGACGCAACACACAAATTTGGCCCATACCTGCCAGCCGGAATTCCCGAGAATCCGCTTGCCCCCACCGCGAAAAACGAAGTGACAGTGCTAACTGCTGGCAGTGTCACAATGTCTGTAACAAACGCGAAGGGCTGGCAGTATGATTCCGAAATTGGGAAAGTAATCGTCGACACAACGGGATACGAAAACTGGTAGTTACGCCGGCGAGTGAGATGGCTGCCGTGAATGAACACCCGCGACACAGGCTTCACCCTCTACGAACTGCTCATCGTCGTCGCGCTGATCGCCATACTCAGCGCGGCGGCTTTGCCTTCTCTCTCCGGAACGAACAATCTAAAACTTGAAACCGCCGCCCGCGAAATCGCGGACGGCCTGCGCTTTGCCCGCAACGAAGCGATGCGCAGCGGTGTGGCTCATGGCGTGCGCGTCGACCAAGCGCCGCCGCGGTTGCGGGTGTTCAAGCTCGCCACGCCGCCGACAGAAGAATTCACGGTCTATCATCCCCAAACGCAACAACTTTACGATGTGGACTTCGCGGCGACACCCCACACCCAGGGCGTTCAAGTCGTCACGTCGGACTATTACGCTGTCGCGTTCAACAAAGACGGCGTCCCCGCCTCGCCCACGGATCTTTCCTGGCTCGCGACAGGCGCGATCAATCTCACAGCGAGCAACGGCAATGCGGCGGTGGTGGTGGAAAACCGCAGCGGTCGCGTCTCGGTGCAGTAACCATGCGACACGCGATAGGGAAATGTCGCGGCTTCTCCCTTATGGAACTGCTCATCGCGGCGTTGTTTATTGCCATGACGCTGCCCGCCGCCCTCGACGCGCTGCAGCTTTCGGTGCGCCACGCCGATGGCGCGCTGATCGATGAGGCTTACTACTGGGCATTGAGCAGCAAATTGGAATCCGTCGCCGCCCAACCCTTCTCTGATTTGAACAGCGCGGCCGTTGCCGCCGGCAGCATCAACACCTCCACCGGCTACTCCGACGCCGCGGGCGCCGCGCCACGGGTGCTTGTGTATCTCGCCGCCTACGACGGCGACAACGCCGATGCGGACGACGACCCCTTCACCGGCGTCGACAGCGGTTTGCTCATGGTGCGCGCCGTGCTTGAACAGAACAGCGCACTGGTCCTCGAAACGCTGGTGACCCAATGACCCTGCATCGTCGACGGATCGAGCGGGGCTTCACCCTCATCGAACTCATGCTGAGCGTGGCCATCGGCGCCGCCCTGCTGATGGGGTTGGGCTATGTGGTCACCCAGGGGTTGGATGTGTGGCGCGTCCAGAAGAATCAAACCGATGCCCAGCAGAACGCCAGTTTCGCTCTGGCGCGCATGATCGATGCGGTGCGCGACGCTGAGCGCCTGCTCGTTCCCCAAAACGCGACGCCGCGCAACGTCCTCGCGCTGGTGATCGGCCCGTACGTCGATGCCAATGGCGACGGCTTTGCCGATGCCGATAAGGACCAAGACGGACTCACCAATGAAGATCCGCCGGCCGACGCGACCAACGACGGCGCGGCGGGCATTGTGGGCATCGACGACGACGGCGACGCGCTCACCGACGAAGGCGATCCGGCGGATGACGACGAAGACGGCCTGATCGACGAAGACCCCCTCGACGGCATCGACAACGACGGCGATGGCTTGATCGACGAAGATCCACCGGCGGACGCCAACAACGACGGCCAGTCCGGCGTGGCCGGCGTTGACGACGACGGCGATAGCTTCACCGACGAAAGCGCTTCGGCGGACGACGACGAAGACGGCATCGCCGATGACGATTGGTGGGATCCGGTGGTGTTCTATCTCAGCGGCACCAACCTCATCGAGCGGCTTCCCAATCTCAACCCGGCCAGCGGCAATGACTACGCGGAACGCACCATTGCCACCCAAGTCACCACCCTCGCCGTTACCGCCCTGCCCTTCAACGCCGGCGACCGGGCGCGACAAGTCGAGATCAGTATCAGCGTGCAGCAAGCTGACGGCAGCGTTGTCACCCTCACCGCGCGAGCCAGAGTGGGAGGCGGACGATGACGCGCCGCAACGCAGGTTACGTGTTGATTCCCGTGCTGGTGGCGGCCACCTTGTTGGCGGTGATTGCCGCGCTGCTGACGCGGGAAAGCGCCCTCACCCACGACGCCGTGGAGTCCCGCTTGCACCAAACCCAGATGCATCTCACGACCGAAGCGGCGCTCAATCACATGCGCTGGTCCCTCGAGACCGCCAACTGCACCGGTTATACCGCGCTGCCCGCGACCGGATTCTCAGCCCACAACTACAGCGTGACGGTCACGCCGACGGCGGGATCACCGGTGGACGTCACGGTTGCCGCCGCCCTGGGCAGCGGCGAAACCCGCAGCGCGACGTTCACCGACATCGCCGTGCATCAACCGGTGGCCGCCGTAGCGACCCAGCCGGGCAACGCCGGTGTGGATGGTTACGTCGACGCCAACAACACCACCTCCAACCACGGCGCCGGTTCGACATTGCGCATCGATCAAGTCACGGGCAACACCCTGGGGCTGCTGCGCTTCGATGTGTCCTTCTTGCCGCCGGGCACCCGCATCGACAAGGCGCAACTCGAGCTGTATGTCGACGCCAATGCGTCCACGGATGCCCAGGCGCAAGTCGCCGTGCATCGGGCATTGACCGCGTGGAGCGAGGGCACGGGCGACGGGGCGGCCAGCGGCGATGGCGCAACCTACGCCACCGCCGACGGCGTCACCGCGTGGTCGTGGGCAACCAATCATGATTCGACGCCCACCGCACAAGCCGCGATCGGCAGCGCGACGGGCTGGCAGACGTGGGACATCACCGGGTTGGCGGCGGGCTGGGTGAGCCGCAACGTTGCCAATCACGGGATGGTGCTCAAGGGTAATGGATTCGTCAATCGCCTGGACTTCGCGTCATCCGATAGCACGACGGCGGCGAACCGGCCGCGGCTCGTCATCGATTACCGCTTCGAGTGCGGCAGCGGTTTAGCTGTGCGGCCGCAGCAGATTCTGGTGAGCGCCGACACGCAGCTCGACGGCGTCAACGCGACGTTCAATTATGGCGGCGCCACGGCGCTCAGCGTTGGCGACAGCGATCAGCAACGCTCGCTGCAACTTGTCGACACCAGCGCAATCGGCGGCGGAACAAACTTGCTTGGCGCGACGCTGCATGTCTACGTCAACGGCGTCAGCGGATCGGGCGGCGCGCCGGCCGAATTGACCGTCCACCGCGTCACCACCGGCTGGAGCGAAGGATCGCTCACGGGCACGGCGCCGGCCGATGGCGCGACCTGGGCAACTTACGACGGCGTCAACGCCTGGACCGCCGCCGGTGGCGACAAAGCAGCGGCGGCGGAAACCACGGTGAGCGTCGCCGACGGCTATACCGGTTGGGTCGCGCTGGACATCACCGCATTGGCTCAAGGGTGGATCAACGGCACCTGGACCAACAGCGGCCTGATGCTCAGCAACGGCACGACCAAGCAGATTGCTCTGGCGTCGCGCGAACAAGGGGCGGTCGATTTGCGACCCTATCTTTTTCTACGTTACCAATAAGGTCTTCAACCGAATGTCTGCCCTTTCAGCGGCTTAGCTTGATTACCCTGTCAGCGCTCCGCCTCGCCCGCTAAAGATCGGCCAATAAAATCCGAAAAACAATAAGTTACTCAACACTGCCGAGAGTTGTAGGTGGACCAGAAACAAGGATTGTCCGGGTTGTTCTCCCGCGGGCTGCGTGGCTTGGCGTCGCAACGGCGCGTCGGGCCGATTGGCATTCGCTTGGGCTATGAGCAACTCTCGTTTCTACAACTCGAACAAGCGGGCGACGGATTGAAAGTGCGCTGCGCGGGTGCCGCCGACTATCCCGGCATGAGTCGCGACAATGTCACGCAATCGCCGGCGCACTTCAAAACGTTTCTTCACGACATCGCCAAACGGCACAGCACTTTGCACGGTCGCACGGTGGTCACCGGCCTGCCGCCGGAAAAGATCAAACTCGCCATGGTGAACTACCGCATCAAGAGCGGGCAGTCCGACGACCTGGCCGTCGTCGAGCACATGAAGGATCGCCTGGCGGGCAACATCAATGATTGGGTCATCGACTACTTTCCCATTCGCCGCGCCCATCTTGAGGCGACGGATCGCTCCGCGCTGGTGGCCGCCGCGAAACGCACCGACATCATCGATCTGCTCGAACTGTTTCGCCTCAGCGGTTTCGAAGTGGAAGCGCTGGAGATCGGTCCGGTGGCGATTCGGCGCTTGGCGTCTTATCTTCGCTCGGGCCAGACCTTCGAGAACATTCTTCTGCTCAACGTCGGCCAGTACAAATCCTATCTCACGGTGCTGTGGGGCCGGCGTCTGTTGCTTGACCGCGAGTTGGACTTCGGGCGCAAGCGCTTACTGCAAACGCTGAGTGAAACGCTGGACCTGCCGGCGGAGTCGGCCGCCCAACTGCTGTCGCGATTTGGCTTTCGTCGCGGCGCACAGATCGACGATGCCACCACGGAACACAACGTCTCCGAGACCGTCACCGAGATTCTCAAGCCGGAATTTCTGTCGCTGGTGGAGGACATCAACAAAGCACTGATCTACACCGCGTCGGAAACCCGCGGCGGTGCCGTGGCGTATGTGTACTTGCTGGGCTGCATGGCCGACTGGCCGGGCGCCGGGCGTTTTCTCGGTTCGCTGCTGTCGATTCCGGTGGCAAAACTCGACCCGTTTTCCGGCTTCGTCGCGGGCGGGCAGAGTTTCGGCGACAACCCGCGGGAACACTTCAGCGGCTTCGTGATGGCCGCCGGTCACGCGTTGCGGGGGATCATTACCCATGTTGGAGTTTGATCTCGTTCCCGGCGAATACCGCGCCGCCCTGCGCACCCAGCGCTGGCTGCGCGCGACGGGCTTGGCGTTGGCGGTGGTCGTCGGCATCACGGTGGTCGCGCGGGTTGGTCTGGCGTTGGCCAGCACTCGCCTACAGCAAACCATCACCCAAACGGAACAGCAGATTCAGAGCGCCGTGGCAGCCCGCAAAGCAGTGGATCAGTTGAAAACCCAGGTCAACAATCTGCGCTCGGAGACCACATTTGCCGACGCACTGACCACAGGGCCCGATCCGGTCGCCGTGTTGCGGGCCTTGGACAGCGCGCTCAACGACAAACTCTGGCTCGATCGAATCGAGATTCTGCGCACACGCGACAAGGCCAGCGACGGCTCGACACCGCCGCACGGACTTGCGCTTGCCTCGCTAACGCACAAGAAGGTGCATTGGCGCCTGGGCGGCACGGTGAAGTTCATCGGGCACGGCATCAGTCACGGCGCGGTGTCCGCGTTCATCGCAAGTTTGGAGAGTTCGGGCGTCGTCGCGCGTGTCGAGTTGAACAAGAGCCGCGTGCGCAGCGAACACGGCGTCGACATCATCGACTTCGAACTGACGGCACAGATTCCGCTGACGGAGGCCGCGCCATGAGCCTGGTGCAAACCGCTCAAGGGCTGCAACCGCGCGTGCTTGCGCTGGCGCTGGGGTCGATCGTGGCGATCACGGCCATCGCCGGCGTGCTCTATGGGATCAAGGCGCCATTTAAAGCCTACACGGATCTGACCAACAAGCATGAACTGCTCCTCCCCATGGTCGTCGACACCGGCGCAATCGACAACGAGCGCATCAACCTGGAACAGCAGATGAAGGAACTGCGCGCAGCCGCTTCCCGCGGCGCGGGCGATGCGACCTCGGCGTCCCAATTGATCCAAACGTTGGACAGCCTGGCAATGCGGCACCGCATCAAGCTGTCCGCGGTAACGCCTCTGCCCACGCAGGACCTCGGGCAAGTGCAGGAGATCAGCTACGAAGTCGCGGCCTCTGGACCCTACGACGCGTTCCACGGCTGGGTGGCCGCCGTTGCGCAAGAGTTGAGGACGGCAGTGGTGCGTCAGTTCGTGATGGAAAGCGGTGCGAGTTCGCGGGAAGTCGCCACTCGGCTGACCCTCTCGGTGTACAAATCGGGAGGCGCCAATGGCTAAGGCTCGCGGGCAATCATTGGCGGTGTTGGTGTTAGCGGCGACGGTCGGCGGTGCATGGAACGCGACGCATGCCGATGCATTGCGCAATCCCTTCGTGCGCCCCGACATCGAGCGGGCGGCGGCGGTCAATGCGACTGGGGTGCAGCGGGTGCCGCAGGTGGCCGCGCCCAAGTTCAAGCTGCGCGCCACGGTCGTTGCGGGCGCGGCGTCGGTCGCCAATTTGGACGGCAACATCATCGCCATCGGAGAATCACTCGACGGCTACAGCCTGGTGAACGTCGACCGGGAATCGATTGTGGTCGAAAAGTCCGGCCGCAAATTTACACTGCGGGTGGTGCGTTAGCCATGATGAGACTCATACGATACGCATGGCTTACGCTGCTGGTGATCGGATTGAGCGGCGCAGTTCACGCCGATACGCCGGCGCCGCCGCGGCAGGAGACCATCTCGCTCACGGTGCGCAACACGGACATCGGCGAAGTATTCGAAATGCTGTCCAAGCAGCAGCGCATCAACATTCTGCTGGCCAGCGGCGTGGCGGGCCAAGTCACCGTGAATCTGTACAACGTGACCCTGGACTTCGCGATTCGCAACATCGCTGACTTGGCCGGTTATGGCGTGGAAGTGCGCGACGGCGCTTATGTCGTTCTCGACCGCAAGGATGTGGGACTGAGCAGCCCCGGCGGCGCGACCCAGATCAAGGCGTTTCGCATTCACTACAACAATCCGAGCCAGCTCAAGGAGATCTTGTCCAAGTATCTGTCGCGGTTCGGCAAGATCACCGTCGTCCAGGAGCGCAACTCCATTATCGTCGAGGACCTGCCGGAGTATCTGGCGGTGGTGGAAAACATACTGCACATCATCGACGATCAGCCGCGGCAAATTCTCATCGAAGCCAAATTGTTGGAAATCACGCTGGATGACAGCGAGACGTTCGGCGTCAACTGGAACGCGATTTTCACCGAAGGCGGATTCGGCATACAGGGTTTCGCCAGCACCACGAGCCCCGGCTTCTTCGCCGAGGTGGCCTCGACCAACTTGGACGCCTATCTCAATGCGCTGAACACTCGCGGCCGGGTGCGAACGCTGGCGACGCCGAAGCTGTTGGCCATCGAGAATCAAGAGTCGAGCGTCATCATCGGCGATCGCATCGGCTACAAGGTCACCACCACAATCAACAACGTCACATCGGAAAGCGTGGAATTTCTCGAATCGGGCGTCATTTTGAAAGTCACGCCGACAGTGGACTGGCAGAACCGGATCATCATGAAGATCCATCCCGAAGTGAGCAACGGCAACATCGCCGAGGGCATCCCCAGTCAAACGACAACCGAAGTGACAACCCAAGTCGTGGCCAATGACGGCCAGTCGGTGTTCATCGGCGGTTTGATCAAGACACAGGAAACCCAGACCAAGTCCGGCGTGCCGTTGCTGAGCGCGATCCCCATCGTGGGCGGATTGTTCAAGAGCACGCAGAACATCTTCACCAACACGGAAACGGTGGTGCTGATCACGCCCTACCTGCTCAACGGCAGCGCCCCACCCGCCGGCTTCGAGGACATCAACAAAGCCCAAGCCGACGAAAAAGACATCAACGCCGGCGTCTCCACCCTCGAAAACCGCGTAAACGACTACCTCGGCCCCAAATCCCCCCGGGGTCAGACCCCCAACTAACCGATTCCGCTGGGGGTCAGGCCTCTTACTAACGGATTAATTCGGGGTCTGACCCCCGATTGTCAGCCTCGCCTGACAAAACGCCGCGCAATTTCCCGACAGCCGAATCCCGCCGATGCCGGTAGTCTATCCACCATGGCACGCAAACCTCGACTCAACATCCCTGGCGCTTTCTATCACGTCATTGTGCGTGGTAATGACAAGCAGCGGATATTCTTCACGAGCAATGATCGATTTCATCTCTTCGACCTAATCGGCGAAGGAACAGCGCGCTTCGACCATCGAGTTCACGCCTATTGCTTGATGAGCAACCATATTCATCTTCTAATTGAAGCAGGGACGATCCCGTTATCAAAAGTCGTACAGAACTTCGCTTTTCGATATACGCAGCACATCAATCGCACGCGGAACCGCACCGGACATCTTTTTCAAGGACGCTTCAAATCGTTCCATGTCGATGCCGACTCATACCTGATGGAACTGGTGCGCTACATTCATCTCAATCCCGTGCGGGCGAACCTAGCACAGACAGCCGGCAGCTACCGGTGGAGCAGTCATGGCGCATACTGCGGGAAAATCAGCATTTCCTGGCTCACTACTGGCTTTGTTTTGTCGATGTTCAGCGAACGCGAGTCTGTGGCGAGGAGAAAATATCAGGGCTTCGTCGACCAGCGCGGTGCGAACCTTTTCGTACCATCCTATGTTGGCGGCGATGACAAAATCGTCGGAACGGAGATTGAAGAATTACCGCCAAAGCGATGCCAGTCCTCGGCTATTCCACTCTCAACAACGGCCGATCTGGCCCAAATTGTAGAGAGCACGTGCAAGGTTTTCGGAGTAGATTCAGAGACGCTCCGGGCAATTAGCAGAGGCTCCGCGGCGCGTGACGCCCGCGAGACCATCACCTTCCTCGCATCAAAGTTCAACGCCGGCAGCATGCGTGACATTGGTGAAAGACTCGGTCGCCATGAAAGCACAGTGCACTTAGCGAAACGGCAAGCCGAATTGCGGATCAACTCGGATGCCGCATTCGCTAGACGCGTCGCGGCGATCGAGCGTTCTCTATCCCATCGGGCAGAACAGTAGGGGGTCAGACCCCGATTCAGCCAGTTAATCAGAGGCCTGACCCCCGACGAAGTCGTTAATCGGAGGCCTGACCCCCGATGGATTTGGTTAGCCCGACTTAGCGGATTCGAGGCTAGCGAAGCACCTAACCCGTTGATTGCCATAGACGCGTCCCCCAAGGTCTGCACTACACCAGCGAATCTGTGGCGGCTTGAGCGGCGGTGATTTTCGGCGGC
>JAKACW010000073.1 GCA_021821045.1 Pseudomonadota bacterium | reverse complement strand
CGCGTATCGGTCGCCCGTCACTTGGGTAATGCCATAGCGCTGCAACAGAAGGGCGAACTCCGCGACCACACCATCAGGCGAGAAGGGCGGCTTGCGAGCACGCACAAGATCGAGATGGGCAACGCCTTTTTCATTGTGGCCAATCGCCAGGGTGAACGAATCTTTGCCGCCGCCTGAGGGATCGGTGAACGCGAAATAGCGGTGTTGATGAAGCGGTTCAATCTCGAACACGTTGGGCTCGATGGCGCTGTCGATCCAGTCGCTCAGAAGAAAGCCGGACACGTCAGAGCGGAATTGGGCGCCGTATTCAGCCGCCGCGCTTACGGGGTCGCGCTCGTATTCCTTGTCGATGTAGCTTTGGGGCACGCTGGGATTCATCGTGCGCGTGTCCGCCTGCCAAACGAGAATCGGCCCGTCTTGGCCATAGCTCCCGCGGTACGTGTCCCACAGCACGCCACGTTGGGCGTAGGGCGATGAGATGCCCAGCATCAACGCCGTGGGGATCGTCGCCATGGCGGGGCGTAGGGCGTTGATGATTTCAACGTCAGGATTTAGCGATTCGTCGGAGCGCCAGAACGCTACCTCGTCAAGCAATGCGGCGACGACGGTACGGCCGCGGATCGAGCGGAACGACGCATGGTGAACCTCAATGCTGATACCGTTCTCAAGGTCAATGCTTTCGCCGGTTGACGCCACGACCATGCGGGCAAGGACGGGCACGTTCTCGATCAGCGCCTTGCAATATCTGAAGATCACACGCGCTTGCGACTTGGTGGCCGCGAGAATGACGACAAGGCCGCGCTCACCGGGCGTCAAGTATCGCGAGTAGTCGCCGAAGCACGCGGCATAGACGCCCAGCAACGCGACGTTGAACGACTTGCCGCCGCGTCTACCAACGACAAGCCACGCTTCATCAACATGCGCGGGAACGCTTGAGCGGCCCGTACAGCGGCGATACAGATCAAGCTCTTGCTCGGTCATGGGTAGACCGTGGATCGCGCACAGAACGGCACGCCAGGCGGTCCATGTCGTGGGGTCTTTGAACCAGGGGCGGAACAAGTCGGGGCTGTCGCAGGCTTCTAGAATGTTCACTCGGCACCGCCTTTGTTTTGGCGGATCACGTCGGCCAATGTCTTTTGCTTTGTTACGCGTTTCATCCCAAGCCGGTTGAACAAGCCACTCAACGCATTCAGGCGCGCAAGGTAAAGCGTAGGGTCGACGGCTTCACCGCGCGCCAAGGCTTCCTCGGACGCCACCATCAACGCTTCCAAGTGAACGGCGCGCTCGCACAATGAGCGTTGAGCGTAAGAGAGTGACGACCAGCCGCCTAAGTCGATCGCCAGTGCGTTGACCCGTGCCTTGAATATCTGCGCAGTCTTGGTGCGGTTATCCATGGTCGCGAGCATCGACGGCGAGTACTTGTCGGGTAACTCGCTGGGTTTGTCTGACCGCATGCCTACTTTTCCGCTCATATCGCGTGGCTACCTGCAAGGCGAAATCGGGGTCCGGATTTCGCACGGGTTTTGTAAGCCACTGACGCGAAAAGAGTTATCGCATGGCTATATATTAACCACATTGCCAATGGTGCCTTATAGGGCAAGGGCGTGAGGGAACGAGCGTCAACCCTAAGCAAGACGAATAAGACGATTTCGAGCAAATCCAGAAACTTTCCCATACACACGCGCGTGGCGACTTTTCGGAAATGGGTGTAAATCGTCTTAATCATCTTGTTTTCCCCCTCCCACTGCGGTCAGCCGCAATGCCGGACGCACCGCCAAGCCGAATACCCAAACATGAACGCCGATCTTTTCCTTGCGAAACCGTTCGCCCAACTTCCGGCCGAATGCGTTGCCCGTGAATACATGTTCGCCGTTGTCTTCGGCCCATGCCCGATAGTCGCGGTACAGGTCACGCACCGACGTTCTGGCCGCTCGATTCACCTCGCAACGCTCGTCGATCCATGCCCCGATCACGTCCATCTCTCGGCGGTATTCGTCCGTTGCCGCGGTGACGGTTGCCGGCGGGTTCAGTCCGTCGCGTTGCCACTCCAAGCAGCCTTCCAGCGCCCAATTGAGAATCCCCGGCAGTTCCGTGCGCAGCTTCTCGGAAAGCGCCTTATCGCGCTGCTCAGGCGGTATCGTGACGGTGAACGGAATCAAATGAACGCGCCGCCAGATGCCTAAGTCGGTCCCGCGGATTGCGGGCTTGTGGTTGCCTACAATCCACAGCTTGAATTGCGGGCGGAACTCGAAAAACTCGCAGTACAAGTATCGGGCTGTGAGCGTGTCGCCGCCCGTGGCTTGTTTGATCATAACTTCCGCGAGTCGAGCGCCTTCCTCCGTCTCCGATGCGATGACGGCACGAGCGCCGAACAAGCGGGCAATGTCATTGCTCGCGCTCTTGCCCTTCTGAACCATTAGCGTTTCGCTTTGGATTTGTCGGCCGTAATCGCCCACAAACCGTTGCACAATGTCGGTGAACGTCGATTTCCCATTGGCACCTGACCCATGGGCGAAGAAGAAGACGTGCTCGCGCGTGTCGCCAGTCAACGAATAGCCCACGGCGCGCTTGATGTAAGAAAAAAGCTCCGGATCGTCACCCATGACCCGTTGTAGAAACATTTCCCACGTCGGACAGGTTGCCGCAGGATCGAAAACGACGGGTGAGCGTTGGGTAATATAGTCCTCGGCCCGGGCTGGCCGTAACTTACCGGTGCGCAGGTCAAGAACGCCATTGGCAACGCCGAAAAGCATTGGGTCTTGGTCTAACGCACTTGATGTCAGCGGAATTCCCGGCTCAGTCCGCGCCAGTTCGATCATTGCCGCGATTCGCTGCGCGCCGCCAGATCGACTGGCGTGCTTGAGCAACTCCTGGGCTAGCTCGCCCTTTTGTTGATCGGCCGCGTTTTTCGCTTCCCCCTTGATCGTGTCAATTACGTCCTTGGCGCGTCGCACAATCTCGCCGTCAGTGTCGCGGCGCCAAAAATTCTTCGCGTCGAGCGTCAGCCACGCCTTGAACTCGGGCACATAACGCACGTTCGCCCGCTCGAAGTCCACGAATCGCCGGGCGTTGCCCAGGTCGTTCAGCGGGTGAGCGCTCAAATACTGAAACGCGGCATCAACCTTCCGCAGCGCGGCGGCAACCGGGAACGGCGGCACGCATGCGGCGGATTGGAGCACGAGCGCTTCCACCTCGGCACGCTCCAATCCTCGACCCCGGAGCCGACAGGCATACCGGAAAAGCGCGGCGTCCGGGTCGCCTTGGGTTACGCCGGCAAGGGTCGCGATTGGCTTCTTGGGGGGCGCGTCGACCGGCAAGCCGACGATGGCCGCGATTTCCTCAAGGGTCGCGTCAGGCAGCACGGCGCGCGCCCTCGAGTCGGAAAACTGAGAATCGCAACGGCTCGCCGCGGGGAGTCTCCCCCCACGACACACGAACCACCGTTGCGCCAGCGCGACCGAGAACAGCAATCAACCGCGTGATGCGTTGCTCGTCGTCGTCGAGACCGAACACGTAACACTCACGCCCGTTAACCGGCCAAAGGAAATCCTCGGGCTTGGCGTCCGGCGGCAGGATCAGCCGGCCGGGCATAGCGCGGCAATGGCCAGAAAATTCCCACGGGTTCGGTCCCGCGTAAATTTTGACTTCGCGACATTCCGAGGGAACGAATCGGGCGAACGGCGGCAACCGACTCATGCGCCGATTTCCTCCAGATACTCATCAACCGCACGTCGGGCCAAGAGGTGAATCAATTCCCTCATGCCTTCGCTGAGTTGCTTGGGCGGCCGGGCCGGCGTGTTTCCGCAATCTCTCGGAGCCGTTCCAGGTCCTTGCGCGAGAAAATCCGCACGCCCGCTTTGTTTCGCCGCGGCTTGATCAGTCCCGCCGCTTCCCACTGTTTCAAGCGAACCCTTGACCGGCCGACCAGTCGCGCCGCCGCGCCCAACGTCACAAACGTCCTGTTGCCCATGAGTGCCTCGCGCTGTATTCTTTCCATTAGTCATGGGAAGATTATTTACCGAGGAAAACGGAGGCGCAGAGGGTGGGAAATAACGGAAAAAAACCGCCGTTCGGATTCGCTGGCGACAAGTTTTTTGTAAATAGCGCGCAGAGTATTGGCCGCGATCAGGTGGACGCGATTTTCGAGAATGCCGGGGCTGATGGTTCGATTCCGGCGGATCAAGTCCCGGCTGATACTGTGCTCGGTGACGTGGCGATTCGAAGGGCCATTGAAGATCGGCTCGGCGTCACGAAACGCCAGGCCAGCAACCTAATGGATCAACTGCCGACCGGCGTTTGGCAACGGCTCCGAATGATTCCCGCTGAAGCCCTTGAACAATGGGCGCAAGCCTATGAGTCGACCAAGGACGACGAAAAGAAAAAGTCGCTGAAGCAGTTCAGTAAACCCTAAGCCGCTTCCCGAAGATCGACCTGTATACATGGGCGAGAAATGGTCCCCGCTACCAACTTTCTCGTCAGCGGCTTCATTCCGAAGCCAAGTCCAAGTCAAGCGACTCAAAGAACGTCTGAACAAGTTTGGCCCATCGCGTTGGGCGATGATTGGGTGGGCTCCGCGTGCCCGAGCGGTCATCAACCGGAAATCGCGAGCATGCGCGCTCCTACCAGGTACGCCATGGTCGGCTATGCCGCGCGCAGAGGCTCCAGGAAACGACGGGAAAGCAGGGCCGGGATGTCCGCGGCGGGCACGGGCTTGGAATAAATGAATCCTTGAACCACGTTGCAGCCGTGGTGCTTGAGAAAACCCAACTGGGCGTCGGTTTCCACGCCTTCGGCGATGACCTGCAAGTTCAGCGTGCGTGCCATGGCGAGAATGGCTGCGACGATGGCGGCGTTGTCGCCTTGCTCGGAAAGGTCATGGATAAAGCTGCGGTCGATCTTTAGTCGATCGATGGGCAGCTTGCGCAATTGGCTGAGCGATGAGTAGCCGACGCCGAAGTCGTCCAGGGAGATCGATGTGCCTTGGTCACGAATTTGGCGCAGCAGTGCCACCGCGTGATCGGTGCCGCGTAGCAGGCTCGTCTCGGTCAATTCGATGTCCATGGCGGCGACGCCGGGGGAATGGCCGAGAAACGGGCTAAGATCCTCGACGTTGACCTGCAAGCTCGAGATGTTGACCGACACCCGCACATCGAAACCGTCCTGCCGCCACTGCGCGAGTTGACGCATGACTTCCTGTACCACCCAGCGACCAATCAAACGCACCAAACCGGTTTCCTCGGCCAGCGGCACAAAACGGCCGGGTGGAACGGAGCCGTATTCGCTGCTGTTCCAGCGCAGCAACGCTTCCAGCCCGATAATGGCCCCACTGCGGATATCCACCTGCGGCTGGTAGTAAAGCTCAAGCTCGCCCAACTCCAAGGCTTGGCGCAGCGCGCGCTCCACGCTGGCGCGTTCGTAAGCCGCTTGGTTCATCGCCTCGGAAAAGAACTGATAGTTGTTCCGGCCCTGTTCCTTGGCGTGGTACATGGCGATGTCGGCGTTCTTGATCAGCGCGTCGGTATCTTCGGCATCATCCGGGAACACCGTGATGCCCAAGCTGGCGGTGATGTAGAACTCGGTAAATTCAACGGAGAATGGCTCGCTCAGCGTGCTCACTACGCGCTCAGCGACTTTCTGAACGTCGGAAATCTTCTCGATACGGGTCAGCAGAATAACGAACTCGTCGCCGCCGAGTCGCGCCACCATGCCGAAGCGTTCGTCGGGATGCAAATGGGCCAAGTAGTCTCCGCCTCGGACGCAATAGTCCACCCGCTTGGCGAAATCGGACAACAAGCGGTCGCCGGCATGATGGCCGAGGGTATCGTTGACGTACTTGAAGTTGTCGAGGTCGAGGAACAATAGGGCGATTTTTTCCCGGCCGCGCCTGGCGCGAGCGATGGCATGGCTCAGATGTTCTTTGAACATGCGTCGATTGGGCAGGCCGGTCAAGGCGTCGTGGTAAGCGACGAAGCGAATTTGCTCGTTGGAGGCGTGCAGGCTGAGCGCCATTTGACGAAACGACTCGGCCAATTTTGCGAACTCGCCCGTTCCGCTCACGGCGACGGGAGCGGCCAAATTGCCCCGGCCGATTTCCTGGGAGGCGTCGGTAAGCTGCTGTATCGGTTTGATGAACAGGTAGCGGGTTGTAACAATGATGACCGCGGCGGTGAAAGCAACGGCAACCAGGGTCACTAGGAACACCGCCAGTGCCAGGCGGGAGGTGACCGCGGAAATCTGCGCTTCGGACACCAATGCCACGGCGTGTAGGCCCGCAGCGAGACTGCGGGACATCGCATAATGCGGTTCACCCGCAATGGTGACGAGCCGAAAGCGATTTTCGCTCTCGAACACGGCGCGCTCAAGCCGCTCGGGCATCCGGATATCCATCGGCGGCGTCTCATCGGCCAGTATGACGGCGCCGTCAGGATCCGTCAGAACGACAAAACCTTGGGTGTCGACACTGGAAAATTCGAGTTGCGCTTTGAGAAAGTCCAGTGCGATGGCGAGCACCAAATAGCCGCGAAACTCCGCCGGCGAGGCGATCGGGTCCAGTGACGGATCCCGTATGAAGACTTTGTGCACCACGGAAAGAGTGGCCTCGCCATTGTTTTCGAAACTCAGGAATGCGTCGGCACCTCGTTCAGTGGGCAAGGCGAGGATGTCGCGAGCGGCGCGCGGCGTGGGCGTGTCGACGGGCTGCAAAGGGAATACGCCGCGGGTTACCCGTGTATCCTCCTCACCGTTGGGATAAATGACCGCAATGTCGTGGTAGCTCGGATGGGCGTCCAAGTACGAGTGCAGCAGCCTCAACAGCGCGGGCTGCAGCAGGGCGTAACGATTGTTTTCATCGGTGGTGAGCAGATACCGTTTGAGAACGGTCGCATTGCCCAGTAAATGGGTGTTGGCCTTGGCGCCCTCGAGTTCGCTGCGTAACGAGAACGCCAGTTGGTCGAGGATCGTTTCCACTTGGCTCACGGTCTTCTCGAAGTTGGTGCTGCGCAATTGCTGATAGGCGATCCAACCGACGACCACCAAGGGAACCACCACGAGCGGGATCAGGAAGCCGAGAATCTTGGTTTGCAGGTTCACGGCTTTTGCACGCGCTGCGTGACGGACTGAAACACCGCGTTGCGTTGGCGCGATGCGGCAGCGGGCAAGTCGGTGAAGAACTCGCAGCGCTCGAGGGTGGCGGCATCGGGAAAAATAATCGGGTCGGCGAAATACTCCGCGCTCAGATGAGCACGGGCGGCCGTGTTCGGCGTGGCGTAGTGGACGAACTCGGCGATTTTCGCCGCGTTTTGCGGCTCGGTGACAAAATCGATGAAGGCATAGGCGAGGTCGGGCGCTTCTGTCGTGGCGCTGACTGTGAGGTAGTCCACGCCGAGATTGCTGCCTTCTTCCGGGACGACGAAGGCAATGTTCGGGTTATGCTCCCGCAGCATGATCGCGTCACCGTTGAATACCATCGCCGCCCAGATTTCGCCCGACACCAGCGCGGATTCCTGGGTGATCGCGACATACGAGTAGGCTTTGACAAAGGGCTGCTGCTTGCGAATCAATTCACCCGCCGCGGCTATGGCGGTGGGATCGGCGCTGTTCTGCGAGTGACCGAGACTTTTGAGCGCCATGCCAATGACGTCGCGGGCGTGCTTGATCATGACGATCTTGCCGCGCAGCGCCTCGTCCGGTTCGAAGAGTTGCCGCCAAGAGGAGAACGGGGTGGGAACGAGATCGCGCCGGTAGGCAATTCCGATCGTGCCCCAAAAGTAGGGCACGCCGTGCTCGGCCGTCAATGGGAATGCATCGCGCCAGCGCGGCTCGATGTGCCGCCGGTTGGGAACGTCCCCGTCGCGGATGCGAGCCAGCCAACCTTGGCGCGCGTAGTTGCTGACCGAGATGCCGTCGGCGAGGATCACGTCATAGCCGCGCGGGCCGTTTTCAGCCAGAATTTCATCCCGGTCGTCGTCGGACTCGAAATAGACTTGTTTCACTCTGACGCCGCGATGGGTTTCGAATGCGGCAACCACGGCCGGATCGATGTAGTCGGACCACGTGAGAAAGACCAACTCACGGGGAGCTTCGGACGCCGCAGCAATGCTAAGAGAAAATACCCATCCCATCGCGCAGCGTCGGAGAAACGGCGCGAACCGAGTGATCCACTTCATTGGGGGATCCTTATCTTTTTGTTCTCGTTTACAACAGCAGTCGTGACATGAATAATGTAATTGGATTCGTCAGTGTTGGAAAGCGCAAACTCATCCCAGCACGAATCCGCGCCTTGTCATAAGAATCCACATAAAAAGAGAGCACGATGTGACTGATCACATTAGATTAAGACCCACCACCGGAGACGAAGCGCAGCGCTACATTCCGGAGCTTGCACGGCTGCGCATTACAGTATTCCGCGACTTCCCTTATCTCTACGACGGTGATCTATCCTACGAGGAAAAGTATTTGCGCACCTACGTCGAGTCGCCCGACAGCGTGATCGTGGTGGCTTTGGACGGCGAGCGCTGCGTCGGCGCGTCGACGGCGGTTCCTCTCAAACACGAGACGGAAGAATTCAAACGACCGTTCGTTGCGGCCGGGTACGACCCCGATGATGTGTTCTACCTCGGCGAGTCCGTGTTGCTGTCACAGTACCGCGGTCGCGGTCTCGGCGTGCGGTTTTTCGAGGAGCGGGAAGCCCATGCGCGAAAAGTCGGCGATTTCGCCATCATGGCTTTTTGCGCGGTCGAGCGCCCGGAGGATCATCCCATGCGCCCCGGCGGATACCAGGATCTGGCGCAGTTTTGGCGCAATCGGGGCTACACCCAACATCCGGAGCTGCGCACGACGTACAAGTGGCGCGACGTGGGCGAAGCGGAGGCCACCGACAAACCCATGGTGTTTTGGCTCAAGCAGAGCAATCAGTAGCGCACGCGCACGGTGTACTGCAGGGTTGCGCTGCCTTCCGCCGGGACATCGATCTTCCAACGCGCGGTGTTAGCGGCTGCCTTTTCGTGGGGGTGGCTCTCGTTGATCATTTGCCAATCGCCGGGAATGGGTTCCAAGACGACAACGTTCACCGGCCCGGTCTTGGCGTTTTTCAGTTTGATCTCGAAGCTCAGATCAGCGGCGTAGCTGTAGCGGCCCACGGCGGGTTGCTTCTTGAAATCGGCTTGCTTCTTGTCGGCGGTGACGTCGAACGCCTCGCCGAGTTTTAATTCGATGGTCTCGTTTTTGGGCGTGTGGTCGATTTGGTCTTCGCCGACGAACTGAGCGTTACCCGACTCGTCTTTCTTGTAAACCCGAACGACGCCTTTGGGCAGCGGCATGCCGAGGTTGGATTGTTCGTCGTTTTTCAGTTCAACGAACACCCCCACTTTGAGTTTTTGGCCGATCTCCCCGAACGCGGAGCGATAGTAGTAATCCGCGCCCTGCAGGCGGAACTCCTTGCGCGTGGGCACGCCGCCGGCGTTGAGCAGCGAAACCTGCTTGGTCTGATTCTCCGCGATCGTGGTCGGGCGCGACAGGGAATAGAGGTGATACTCGAACAGCGCCTCCTCTTGCATGCTTGGCGCGGCTTCCATGGCCATGGCGCCGCGGCCGACGAGATCTTGCTTGCGCAACAGTTCGAACTCTTGCACCCGATTGACGTCGCCGGCGACCAGTTGCAGCTTGGCGTTTTTATAAGTCGCGCCGCTCTGGTTGCTAAGGGTGACCCAGCCGGTGAGATCGAGCCGGTCGTCGTTCTTGTTCAACTCGGCGACGTAATCCGCTTTCCAATTCAAGCCGCCGGTCAGATAGCTCAACTCCAGGGTCTGCTGCTCCGCGGTGCCGCTGTTGAGCTGCAACACCAGGGTCGGTTTATCACGCAGATTAGCCGGCACTTCGTTGAATACGAGCCGGCCGGGTGACTGCATCTCGATCCGGTCCGGGTACTGCAGCACGACGCCTTGATTCACGCTGAGCACTTTTGCTGTTTCGGTCATTTCGGCGCCGGTCGTGGGATGGGTGCGGACGACGCCGATTTCCTTGCCGACAAATTTTTCCAGCAGCTTTTGCGGCGTGAGCAAGTCGAAGTCAAAGTTTTGTTCGATGAGCGAAAAATCCTTGGGGTGACTCAGCGAGCGCAGCAGCGCCGTTTCCGGGCGGATGCGGGCGCTGATTTCACGAAAGGCGAGTGCGTTGAAGCCTTTGTCCAAGGTCAACCGGCGTTGATCCCGCACCAGGGCGAGATCGGAATTGTAGATCGTGACCGCCACTTCGGTTTGATCGGCGAGGGTAGCGCGCTTTTCGCTATCGCCGGCGACGGCTGGAGTGCAAATCAGGGCGGACGCCAGAATGGCGGCGATGGGTGTCAGGGAAGCGGAGTGCAGTCGCATGGCGGACTTTCCTTTCGTATTCGCAATCGAGTCGGCATTATAAACGCGGCGTCGGCGCTGTCGGGTTAACCGCGACTTCGACCAAATTTTCGCCAATCTTGCGCACGCCGACGTTCCGGTCCAAGAATGCGCGAATAACCTCGCGATTGGTGTAAAAATGCCGGGTCGGTTCCAGCGTGGTGAATACACCGTGACCGGCAAGGGCCAGCGGCAGCAGCAATTGATCGGCCAGATGGACGCCCACGGCGGCTTCGCTGTGCAGATACTCGCGCGCCGGGTGTAGCGCCGATTTCGCGACTTGCTCGGCTCGAATGCCTTTTTGACCGAAGGCGCATATCACCTCGGTGATCTGTGCGCTATCGATGGTGAGCAGAACGATGTTGCCCGGTCCATCGCTTGCCACAGTGCCAATGCGATAGGCATCGTCCGGCCAGTTTAGCCCTTTGCGCAGTACGGCCAGTTCACGCTCGGCGATGCTCTCCGGCAAATTGGCGACGATTGCCAGGGCTTCGGCGTTGCGCAGTTCGCCGCGTGTGGTAACGGTGAGCGGCGACAGGGACGGGGCCGGGGTGATGTGCACATCGATCCGCCCACCGCCGGCCGGCACAAAGCCATAACGCTGCAAATCGGCGCGCACACCCGGGCCCATTCGATTGAACAAGGGCAAGAAGGCGCGATCGATGAATTCGAACGGCGGCGCGTGGGGATTGTGGGTGCCGCCTTCGAGAATCACGTGCGACGGCCCGTTGGCGAGCGCCAGCGGCGGCAACACCGTTTGCAGCACCAGCGTGGCGCTGCCGGCGGTGCCCACTGCGAAAGTGTAGCTTCCGGGAGTGACCCGCCGGGGTTCGAATACCAGTGACGCTGAACCGACCTCGGCCCCGCTAACCGCGGCGCCGGAAATAGCTGCCGCCGCGCGCACGGCGGTAAGGTGCTGGCGTCGCAAGCCCGGTTTGGCCCGGTTGGCTCGAATGCGCGTGATGTGAAACGGCATGCCGAGGCAACAGGATAGCGCCAGCGCTGTGCGCAAGATCTGGCCGCCGCCTTCGCCTTGGGCGCCGTCGAGTTCGATCATTGTGGTGCCAGTCCGCGAGCGAGCATGCTCGCGAATGTTAGCGCGTTTGCCGCAGCAACGCCTCCACCATGCTGCCGTCGATGAAGGCCGTGGATGCGGGATCAACGACCAGTGGTGGTTCATTGTCGGTTTTCAGAGCTTCGGTCTGCGGTGCCTCGCGCAAATACCCGCTGTCTATTTCGTTGTAGTACATGAAGTCGTCCATGGCGGTCTCCGCGTGTTGTTCGGTCATGATTATGGCGCCGTGGGGCGTCGATCGCGGTGACGGAGTGACGCTGCGAGGGTGACAAAATGCCAACGGTTAATCGATTGTTTTTTGGAGATATTTGAGCGTATTTGGTGCGCCGGTTTGCGCGCCGGCGGAAACCCTGCACAATATCGCCTCGGTTCAATGCTTAGAGATCTGGCGAACGACTTATGAAACGGAATTCCATGGTGTGGGCATGCTTTCTTGTGGCCGCTTGGCTGTGCGGGTCCAGTTTCGCACAGCCGGTCGAGCCCGCTTCCCCAGCGCAAAGTGAAAAACGAATAGACAGTTGGCGCCACTTCGAAAGTCTGGTGCGCACCATCAACGAGGCGCGGCAGGAGTTGACCGATGCCCGCAAGCGGCTGCAGTCGGCGCAGGATGACACCGAGCGCGAGCAGTTGGGCGCCGATATCGAGCGACTATCCCGGGAGATCGAATCGCTGCAGATGGCCTGGGAGATGTGGGCCACCGGCGGTGTCGATGTGCAACTGTTCGCGCCGAAGGCCAGTGAGAAATTCGATTGGCGCGATGAACTCGAATCCGTGTTCGAGCCCATTGTGGTCGAATTGCGCCGTTTGACCGAGCGCCCGCGCAAGATGGAGCGGCTGCGTTCGGAACTGTCCTTTTACGAGCAGCGCCTTGCGGCAGCCGAGGCCGCCTACGCCAACGTCGCCGCGCTGAAGGGTCAGGCACCCTCGGAGGAGTTGGTGGCGGCGTTTTCGGCGCTGGAGGAACGCTGGCGCAAGCGGCGCGACGATCTGCAAACGCGGTTGGAGCTGGTCAACTACGAACTGCGCGAACTGCTGACGCCGTCCCAGCCTGGCGAACAGAAAGCCAAGGCGGCGTTGCAGGAGTTGCTGAGCGGCCGCTTCGTGAACCTGGTGCTGGCGTTGCTCGCCGCAGGCGCGACTTACGGGTTGCTGCGCATGGTCAGCCGTGGTTACGTCGCACTCGCGGCGCGGCGCGGTCGACGAAGGTCGACGTTCTCCCGCGCCGTCAACTTGACATTCATGACGGTGGCGGTGGTGTTGTCGCTGTTCGCGGCCATGGCGGTTTTGTATGCCCGGGGCGATTGGATTCTGCTGGGCTTACTGCTGATCGTCCTGGTCGGTGTTGCGTTGACGTTGCAGCGAACCCTGCCGGGCTATATGAAAGAGGCGAAAATGCTGTTGAACATCGGCCCGGTGCGGGAGGGGGAACGGGTGGTGTATAACGGATTGCCGTGGAAGGTGGCTTCGTTGAACGTGTATTCCACGCTGGTCAATCCGGCGCTGCGCGGCGGGCGGCTCAGGCTGCCGGTGAGTGAGCTGGAGACGTTGATTTCGCGCCGCCATGATGAGGACGAGCCGTGGTTTCCCTCGCGCGAGGAGGACTTTGTGTTGCTCGATGACGATACCTTCGGCAAAGTGGTCATGCAGACGCCCGAGGTGGTGCAGTTGCGGGTGGCCGGCGCGGTGCGCTCCTATCCCACCGAAACCTATCTGGGCAAGTGTCCGCAGAATCTCAGTCACGAAGGATTCGCCGTGGTGGTCAAGTTCGGCATCGATTACGACTACCAGTCGACAGTGACGACGGAAATTCGCTCGACTCTGGAGTCATTTATTGGGGGGCGCTTGAAGGAGCACGAGGTAGGCGCCTATTTAAAGGAATTCTTCGTCGAGTTCGATGAGGCGGCGGCGTCCTCCCTGGATTTCATGATCTATGCCCTGTTTTCCGGCGAAGCCGCGCCTCACTACCGGCGTATTCGCCGCTTGCTGCAATCCGTCGCGGTCGATGCCTGCAATGCCCACGGCTGGGTGATCCCGTTCTCCCAGGTGACCGTACACCTCCCAAGCGGCGGTCAGAAGGCGGCTTAGTCGAGTGAAGCTTTCGGACCGACTCAAAGACTGGCTCATCACCATTGGAATCTACGGTTCCATTCTGATTCCGATGTTCATCATGATTCGCGACCCCGAGCCGACGCAGACGGGACGGCAGGACGAGTATCAGGCGTCGGCGTTGGTTGCGCAGTTTGTGGTGATGCGAAACAAACATCGCGAGCGGGTCCAACGGCTGGGAATAATCACCGTCGACTACAAGGACCGCTACATCGGCTTTTACGTCGAAGAGTATCCCCAATTGCTCGTCGGCGACAAAGTGGCGGTGAAGGTCGGCACGCTCAAGGTATTCTTCGAACGCAATGACATCGTGGGGGTGGCGCCGGTGTCGGAGAAGAATCGGACTCCCCAGTTTAGCGAAGTAGCTCCCATCAAGTGACCGCGTGCCGCCTTTTCATTGGGTGACGCGCCGTGTCGAACCGTGATCGTTGTTGCAGTTTTTCCGCTAAAGCAAAAACGGGCTCCATGATTGTGACTGGCTTGGCGAAAACTACCCGCCAAAGGACGCTAGTCTAGCGGTGCCATTGGGTTCGTGGCGCGCACCCGCATTTCCCATTGAACGCGAGTGACGCGCCAGGTCACCCGGATGAACCAGATCGGTCACCAGCGGAGGCGCAAACGCGCGATGCAAGTCGGAATAGAACTGCTGCAACGTTTCGTGCCGGTGCACGAGCTTCCCGATGAGGAGCGCACGGCGCTGTTGCGCGGCGCGCGGGTTCTTTCGTTCGCTCCCGGAGAAGTGATTTTTCGTGAAGGCGCCGAGCAACGGCGGGTGATGTATTTGTTGAGCGGTCAGGTTGCGTTGTCCTCGTCGTCGGGAACGCGCAGCATGCTGCGGGCGGGCTCGGCACGGGCCCAGCGCCCGTTGAGTGATGAGCAGAGAACGCTGTTTGGATGTGTCGCGCGAGAGCCCTGCAAAGTGCTGTCTTTGCCGGCTTCGCAAGCAGGGATAGAGGGTCGATTGATGTTGGATATGAGTGGGTACGAGGTTGAGGAAATTGCCGTGCGCGACTCCGCGCTGTGGTTGCGCGTTTTGGCCCGGACGCCGCATTTGTTGCGAATTCCGACGGCAAATATGCAGCGGTTGATCGAAGAAAGCTCGGAATTGGAAGTCCCGACCGGCCAGGCGGTTGTCCGCCAGGGCGATGCGGCGACGGATTATTTCATCGTCAAACAGGGCACGTTCAGCGTGACCCGTCGGGACGATGGCTCCGGGGAAGAGCGAATTGTTGCCGAGCTGGGCGACGGATCGGCATTCGGCGAGGACGCGCTGATCAGCCGCTGTCGGCGTAATGCCAGCGTCGTTGCGCGCGAGGACAGCGCGCTGTTGCGCCTGGCGAAGGGGGCGTTTACGCGACTGGTGGTCAATCCGCTGCTCGACCCGATCTCGCTGCGGGAAGCGCACCGCTTGACCCAGCGCGGTGCGGTCCTGGTGGACGTGCGCGATCCTGAGTGTCATGCCAACGACGGGCTCCCCAACAGTCTAAATGTTCCGTTTGCGCAGTTGCGTTCCGTTGCGCGGGATTTCGACCGCAATAACCCCCTGGTGTTGTACTGCCAGGACGGCCATTTAAGCGCCGCTGCGGCGTTTGTACTCATTCAATATGGGATGACGGCCTATTTGATCGCGGGCGGTTTAGGCGCGCTTGGGCGTTGCGAACGCTAGCCCGCAGTCTGACATCGAGCCTGCCGCGACGGCGTCGCCGCCTAGCTCTTGGCGTGGCCTCCTGCAATGACTTCGCACTTGTCCCGAATGCGGAACAGATGTTCGACGGCCGTGATGGCGACGATGCCATCTCCGGTCGTGCCCGTGTGCGCGGCTTCCATGATGAGTTCCGCCACGGTTTGCGCCCGTTGTTCGTCAATGATCACCTCGATACGGCTGTACGACTCGAGCCCATCGGGCGCGTAATTGTTGGTGTACTCGCCAAACCCCTTAACGCGAAAGACCGACGCGCCACGGACCCCCGCCGTTTTGAGTGAATCGAACGCGCTTGGAACACGTGAATCGCGGATGACCGCCGTGACTTTCTTGAGGGGCATGCAGGCTCTCCGAGGGTGGGGTGCTGTTGGTAGTTCAATGTTAATTTGCACAGCTATTGCCGACAAACCGGACTTTTAGATAGGCATACCCTCGTTAGTGCTGATGGACACGATAACGTGGACTGTGTCTAAACGAGTTTCTGTGTATCCGGCGCAGTTCAAGGGGATTTTGCCGGCAATAGGGGCTGCCGCCGGCCATGATGCCGTCTGCCAACGTCTTGCCAAGGGTGGAAATAGCTCAATTAATCAAAGGCTAGTGAATTCCACGGCATGATCGCGTTGCGTATAGACCTGTCACTTCGGCCCGCGTGGGGTCGGCGGTGCTAAGGGTCTTCTAAATAAAGAAACGTCCCGCCTGGGTCGTTAAAAGACCGATGCATCCGAGACTTAGGTCGAGCGTTGCGAAAATTCAAGAACAATGTCTCATGGGGTTGAACCAGCAACGAAGCGAGAGTTACCGCGACATGTCACAGATCGGGCCGTCGCCGAACAAATGGCACCGCAATGAACCGCGTCGCGGCAGCGTCGTGTTCGCGGTGTTGTGCGTTGCGTTGCTTTGCGGATCCAGCGGCGGGGTTCGCGCCGCCGATGCCACCACTCAAGTTGACGAGCCCTTCATATTCGGATTTCTACCGGCCTACACACCCGAGAAACTAGTCATTACCTTTGAACCTCTTGTCGAGTATGTGTCGGCGAAGCTGCGAGTTCCAGTCAAGCTGGAAACCGCCCCGGACTTTCCCGAGTTTGTGCGCCGGACTCACGATTCCCGTCGCTATGACTTCTTGTTCACGGCACCTCATTTGTACTATCTGGCCAAGGAGCGGGCGGGCTACCGCGCGGTGGCGCAAGTAAAGGGCGGGGAGTTGCGGGCGACGATCGTTGCACTGCTCGATAGCGATCTAACGTCCCCGCAACAGCTCCTGGGCAAGCGTTTGGCGTCCTCCGAACCGCTGGCGGTCATTACTGTTCTCGCGCGCGCCAAGCTCGCTGAGCTTGGCCTCGATCCGGACAAGGATCTGGAAATCGTGACAACCCCGAGCCACGACGCCAGTCTTCAGGCCCTGTTGCGCAAACGCACCCATGCCGCCGTGCTGCCCTCGCCGTTCTTCAATCAACGCCTCCACCCCGAGCTGAAGTCGAAGCTGCGGGTGATCGCCGAAACGGACACCGTGCCACAAATGCCGATAAGCGCCGCGTCGTGGGTTCCCGATGAACTGGTCGCGCGATTGCGCGACATTCTGCTCGAGATGGCCGGTACGCCGGACGGAGCGATGGTGCTCAAGCGGCTCGGATGGGCAGGATTTACCGAAACCAAACCCGGCGACTACGCCGAGATGGAACGCTTTTCGAAATTCGCCAAATTATGATCAAGCTGCCATCATTTTGCAGTTCATTGCGCGCCCGCTTCATTTTAAGCGTCGCGGTCATTGAAGTGGTCATGCTAAGTCTTTTGGTGTGGAGCAACCTCTCCGCCTTGCGCGACACGCAAAGCAAGCTTCTGCAGAGCGGCGCGGAGAATCTTTCCCGACTCTTCGCCGACACGTCGGGTCGCTTTCTCATCGCGGTCGACTATGCCAGTTTGGAGCAGTATTCGCAGCGCGTCGCCAAGCAGCACGAACTGGACTACTTGATTGTTCTGGACGATGAAGGGCGCCACGTCACGACCGTGGGACGGCTGCTGCGCGAACTGCCGCGAACCGACATGAGTGTGGATGCGGTGACCGATGACGTATACGACGTCGCGGCTGATATCACCTTGGGCGGCAAGTCCCGCGGCAAAGTGCTGATGGGGTTCTCGCTTGCGGAGATGAACGCCGTCATCGCCCGTGAATCGCAACGCAGCTTGGCGCTTGCGGCGACGGCGGTTGCGTTGAGCATGATCGTGGCTTTTGCAATCGGCTATGGATTGACGCGGCGCCTGGCCGAGCTGGTGAAAAGCACCGAAGAAGTGGCGAAGGGCAACTATGGGCGGGCGCTCGAACTGGGCGGTCCCTCCGAAGTGCGACGCTTGACCAGCGGATTCAATACCATGGTTCAAACCATCAAGAATCGCATCGGCGAGTTGCAGTCGAGCGAGCAGCGGTTTCGCAGTTTGGTGGAGAACTCGCCCGATTGCGTGCTCATGGTCAACCTCGATTTCGAACTCAAGCACTTGAGCCCGGCCGGGCTTAAACTATTTGCATTGGAGCGTGCCGAACACGTCCTGGACAGGGCGTTGATCGAGCTTTTTCCTCCCGTCAGCAGGGACTGGGTGATCAAGGGGCTCCATGCCGCGCGCGCGGGCAATGTGTTGGAGAGCACGGTGCTGGCCCATGACATGAAGGGTGACGAGCACTGGATGGAGGTGATTTTCGCGCCGGTAAGAGACGGGCAGAACCAGATCGTTTCAATCATCGGCAATCTGCGCGATGTGACGGCGACGCGGGCTCAGGCGGCGGCGCTCGAGCATCTGTCGCACCACGACACCTTGACGGATTTGCCCAATCGCTCGCTGTTCGTCGAGCGGTTGGATGCCGAACTGGCGACGTCGGGTCGCGACTCCGAGCCGGTCGCGGTCTTGATCATGGACTTGGACAGATTTAAGGAAGTAAACGATACGCTGGGCCACAACATCGGGGACCAATTGCTGCAGCAGGTTGCGTTTCGGCTGCGCGGCGCCCTGCGCAGGACGGATACGATCGCCCGATTAGGCGGCGACGAGTTCGCCATCATGATGCCGGCCGCCAATGACCAGCAGGCCATCAAACACGCGCAAGAAATCACTAAGACGCTGGAAAACCCCGTGTCGTTGACCGACCTGGACATTCAAATCAGCACCAGCGTCGGGATTGCGCTGTTTCCCAACCACGGTCGCAATGCGGCGACGCTCATGCAGCGCGCCGATGTCGCGATGTACTACTCCAAACGCCAAAGATTGGGCTTCGCCGTGTATTCGGCGGACATAGACCCGCACAGTCTGCGGCGTTTGAGCTTGGTGGGAGAGTTGCGCCACGCCATCGACAACGATGAGTTGTTTCTGCAGTTCCAGCCGAAGGTGTCCGTTAATGGCGGGCGCGCCTTGGGTATCGAGGCGTTGGTGCGCTGGCGTCACCCCCATCACGGCGGCATGGCGCCCATGGAGTTCGTGCCGTTGGCCGAGGAAACGGGATTGATCCGGCCCATGACCCGTTGGGTGCTCGACAACGCGCTGCGTTGCTGGTCGAATCTGCGCAAGGAAGGGCTTACGCCGACCATGGCGATAAACCTCAGCGTGCGCAACCTCATGGATCCGAAGCTGGCCGATATGATTTCCACCCATCTGCGCCGTTGGAACGTGCCGGCGCGCTATCTCGAACTTGAGATTACCGAGAGCGACATCATGGCCGATCCGGAGCGGGCGCTCAGAGTGCTGGGCGCGCTAAACGAGATGGGAATCAGTCTGTCCATCGACGATTTCGGCACAGGCTACTCATCGTTGGCGTATCTCAAGCAGTTGCCGGTGCGCGAGATCAAGATCGACAAGTCGTTCGTGCTCGGAATGGGCGATGACAGCAGCGACGTCACGATCGTCGATGCCACAATCAACCTGGCGCACAAACTCAATCTTAGCGTCGTGGCCGAAGGCGTCGAGAATCAGCGCACCATGCGTCTGCTGGAAGGCCTCGGGTGCGATGTGCTGCAGGGGTTCTATATCTCGCGTCCGGTCGACGAGGCCGCGCTGCTGGAGTGGTTGCGGGTCAACCAAAGCGCTCAGTCCGCGGACGCCGATCAGCAGCTGCCGGTCTGATATCCGCCGAAGCGGCGCGCGCCGGAGGTATTAACGGCCGCGCCGGCCATGCTACTATAACGGCCTTCGGAAGATCCTACGCGTACCGGACGGCATGCGCATATTGGTTGCTAACGACGATGGTTATCAAGCGCGCGGACTGCACGTGCTGTCGAACGCGTTGCGCACCATCGCCGACGTCACCGTGGTCGCGCCGGAGCGCAATCGCAGCGGCGCCAGCAATTCCCTTACCTTGGATCGGCCCTTGCGGGTTTTTCAGACCGAATCCGGCATTTACTACGTCAGCGGAACGCCCACCGATTGCGTCCATCTCGCCATTACCGGTTTGCTGGAGCAAGATCCGGACATGGTGGTCGCCGGGATAAACGCCGGGGCCAATTTGGGCGACGACGTGCTCTATTCAGGCACCGTCGCGGCGGCGATCGAAGGTCGCTTCATGGGCTTGCCCGCGATGGCCGTGTCCTTAGTTGGGCCCGACCCCACCCATTACGAGACCGCGGCGCGCGTCGTGCTGCGGCTGCTGAGCCAGCTTAGCCACCATCCGCTGCCGGCTGACACCATCTTGAACGTCAATGTGCCTGACGTGCCCTATGAGCAATTGACCGGTTTTGCGGCCACCCGCCTGGGCAACCGTCACAAAGCGGAACCCGTGGTAAAAGCGCGCGATCCGCGCGGCCATCCCATATACTGGGTGGGGCCGGCGGGACCGGAGCAGGATGCGGGCGAGGGCACTGATTTTTTTGCCATACGCCAGCTCAAGGTTTCGGTGACGCCCATTCAAGTGGATCTCACGCGCCACGGTTTGGTGAATAATATTGCGGCATGGTTAGAGAACATTAAGGGATGAGCAAACGATTTGTCGGGTCAGGGATGACCTCGCCGCGCACCCGCGACCGGATGCTGCGCCGCCTGCAGCAGGACGGAGTGAAGTCCCCCGCCGTATTGGAGGCGATGCGTGCGGTGCCTCGCCATTTATTCGTCGACGAGGCCTTGTCGAGTAGAGCCTACGACGACACGGCGCTGCCCATCGGCCACGGTCAAACCATTTCCCAACCCTACATTGTGGCGCGCATGACCGAAGCGTTGTTCGAGGGCGGTCCGTTGCGCCGGGTGTTGGAGGTGGGAACGGGGTCGGGTTACCAAACCGCCATACTGGCCTCGCTGGTTGAGCAGGTATACAGTGTAGAACGGGTCGAGGCGCTCATGCGTTTGGCGCGCTCCCGTTTCATGTTGATTGGTATTCGCAATATCCGGCTCAAGCATACCGACGGCCATTGGGGTTGGCCGGACTACGCGCCGTTCGAGGGGATCATGGTGACCGCCGCGCCGCGGGAGATTCCCAAGGAGCTGCTGCAACAACTGGCCGACGGCGGCCGCCTCGTGATTCCCGTCGGGGGATTTCATGCCCAACGACTGCAGCGTGTGACACGTCGCGGCAACCAGTTCGACGTCGAGGACCTGGAGGCGGTGAAGTTTGTGCCCTTGCGCATCGGCAACGCGTCGGCGTAGCGGATTCATCCGCGAATGAGCCGCACGAAGAATCGCGGTAGGAAACCGCTCCCACGGCGTGTTGTTCGTGTTTTGTGGGAGCGGATCATTCCGCGATTGACTCGGCGAAGAATCGCGGTAGGAAACCGCTCCCACGTCGGTGCGGTTTTGTGGGAGCGGATGATTCCGCGATCGAGCCCCAGGAAAAGTCGCGGTAGGAAACCGCTCCCACCGGCGCAAACTGGGTTCCCGTAGGAAATGAAATGGACCCGTCCTTCTCTTAAACGGCCTCTAAAATTGGGCCAAGATGAGAATGTGAATTTCATCTGAAACAGAGTAAGGAGGGTCCGCGATGAAGCTTAAAGCATTGGGAATCGA
>JAKACW010000134.1 GCA_021821045.1 Pseudomonadota bacterium | reverse complement strand
GAGTGTGTACTTAACGAACTTTCGCACGTTGTCGTAAATGCGTCGCCCTTCCCGCACCGCATGCACAATGGTCGCGAAATGGTCGTCGAGCAGCACCATGGACGCGGCCTCGCGGGCCACTTCCGTTCCGCGCATGCCCATCGCCACGCCGATATCCGCTTGCTTGAGCGCCGGCGCATCGTTTACGCCATCGCCCGTCATGGCCACGAACTCACCCTGCAATTGGAGCGCGCGCACAATCTTGATCTTCTGTTCGGGCGAGACGCGGGCGTAAACGCGCACGTCCTTGGCCACCGCCTTGAGCCTTTCCTCGTCCAACTCCGCCAACTCGGCCCCGGCCATCACCCGCCCTCCGTCGGCGATGATGCCAAGCGTCTTTGCGATTGCTCCCGCCGTCGCCGGATGGTCGCCGGTGATCATAACCGGGACGATGCCGGCGCTGAGGCAATCTTTCACAGCCTGGGCCGCATGCTCGCGCGGCGGATCGATCAATGCCGCAAATCCCAGAAACGTAAGGTTCGTTTCGAGCTCGATACCGACCGCGTCCGGCATGCTTTCAAATCGGCGATAACCAAATGCGAGAACGCGATTGCCTTGCGCCGCCCGCTCTTCGGCAATTCGAGCGAGACCATCATCGTCAGCGTTTAGGGAGCACGCCGGCAGCACCGCCTCCGGGGCGCCCTTCACGAACATGAGCACGGAACCATCCGCGGTGCGGTGAAATGTCGACATGCGCTTGCGTGTCGCGTCAAACGGCAATTCCGCTTGGCGGGGCCAGCGCGTGTCAGCCTCGGCGCGCAACCACCCGGCGCTCTCCGCGGCTTCGAATAGCGCGATCTCCGTCGGATCGCCCTGTAACCGGTCTTGCTCCGCGCGGACGGCATCGTTGTTCAATATGACGGCCGCGCCGAATAGCGACTGGTCCCGGTTCTCACGCGGCGCCGGCAACTCACCCCATCCGGCGTCCGATGAATAGAACGACTCGGCGCGCATGCGATTCTCGGTCAACGTGCCGGTCTTGTCGGAGCACACGTATGTCACGGAACCCAGGGTTTCGACGGCGGGCAAGCGGCGAATCAGCGCATTGTGTTTCACCATCCGCTTCGCGCCCATGGCCAACGCGACAGTCACAACGGCGGGCAGCGCTTCGGGCACCGCCGCCACCGCGAGGCTTACCGCGATGAGCAACATTTCCAGAGCGGGTTCGCCGCGAGCCAATCCCGTGGCGAAAACGATGGCGCAAATCACCAGCACGACCATGGCCAGGTTGCGGCTGAATCGGGTGAGCCGCTTCTGCAGCGGCGTCTTTTCCCGTTGCGCCGCGCTCAGCAGGCTGGCGATGTGTCCCACCGCTGTGTTCATGCCGGTAGCGATGACCACCGCGTCGGCGCGCCCATGGGCGACGAGGGACGACTTGAAAGCCAGATTGACTTGTTCCGCCATGGGCGTCGATGGCGCCAGCACCGCCCCGGCGTCTTTGTGGATCGTCGCGGACTCGCCGGTCAGCAAGGATTCATCAACCCGCAGATCATGGCTCTGCAACAATCGCAGGTCCGCCGGGACCGCATCGCCGGCTTCGACGCGCACGATATCGCCGGGAACCAAGCGATTGGCGTCAATCACGGCCCATGCCCCGTCGCGCAGCACATGGGCCCGCGGCGCGGCGAGTCGACGCAAAGCGGCGACGGCTTTTTCCGCGCGGTATTCCTGCACGAATCCGATAATGGCGTTTAAGACCAGGATGACAATGATGGCGATCGCTTCGACCACTTGGCCAAGCGCCGCCGCGGTAATCGCCGCCCCAATTAGAACGACAATCAACAAGTCGGTAAATTGGGCCAGCAGCAACTTGAACGGCCGTATGGCCTGCCGCTCGCTGAGCTCATTCGGGCCGTACCGTTGGCTCCTCGCCGCGACTTCGCTGGTCGACAGACCCACTGTGGCATCGACGCTCAGCTCCGCCAGCACATCAGGCGGACTACGGCCGATGAAGCGCGAAGAGTCGTCTTGCTGCGATTCTGTGGAGGTCACGTTTTATCTGGGCACGAAGGTTCGAGGGCCGGACGTTGGAGCCGCAGTGTAACTCAATCGCCCGCAGGCGCCGGACCTCGCCGCGAAGAAATTTATGACTAAAACAGTCAATAATTCCCGCACGAACGGTATTGACATTGCTCGGCGCAGCGCTAGAATAGATCGCACACAATGCATCAGGTCTTTAGTTCACTGAAACACTAAGTCTTTACTGCCAAAGGAGGAAATTATGACGTTGACTGGAGCACTTGTAGCTGGAGCCGTGTTGGCCGTTGTTCTGCTGTCCTGCCTATACGAAGCAGCCAAAGGCTAGTTCGCTCTGCCCCCAGAAATGACGAAGCCCGGGTCGGCACCCCCGCCAACCCGGGCTTCGTCGGTTAAAGGGCGCGAGATTAATCGTTCCCGATAGCCTTCATGCTCAATCGAATGCGGCCTTGCTTGTCCACTTCGAGCACTTTGACCTTCACCATGTCCCCTTCCTTCAGCTTGTCGCTCACATTTTCGACGCGCTCGTTGGAAATCTGGGAAATGTGTACCAAGCCGTCGCGGCCGGGAAGAATGGTTACAAAAGCACCGAAGTCCATCAGTTTGACGACTTTGCCTTCGTAGATCTTACCCACTTCCACGTCGGCGGTGATTTCCTCGACCCGTCGGCGCGCTTCCGCCCCCGCCGTTTGATCGACGGATGCGATTTTGATCAAGCCATCGTCGCTGATGTCGATGCTGGTGCCCGTCTCTTCCGTAATGGCGCGAATCGTCACACCACCCTTACCGATGACATCGCGGATTTTGTCCGGGTTGATGTAGAACGTAATGATCCGCGGCGCATAGGCTGAGATTTCTTCCCGCGGCTTTTCCAGCACCGTGTTCATCTTGCCTAGGATATGCAGACGCCCTTCACGGGCCTGCTCCAGCGCAGTGGCCATGATTTCCTTGGTGATGCCGTAGATCTTGATGTCCATCTGCAGTGCGGTAACGCCCTTGTCGGTGCCGGCGACTTTGAAATCCATGTCGCCCAGATGATCTTCGTCACCGAGAATGTCCGACAACACCGCGAAGCGATCGCCCTCTTTGATCAAGCCCATGGCGATCCCGGCCACCGGCGCCCGAATCGGCACACCGGCATCCATCAGCGCCAAGCTGGAACCACAGACCGTGGCCATGGAACTCGAACCGTTGGATTCGAGAATTTCCGACACCACGCGCACCACGTACGGATAGGTCGTCATGTCGGGCATCATCGGATTGACGGCGCGCTTGGCCAGGCGGCCGTGACCGATTTCGCGCCGCTTGGGGCTGCCAACGAAGCCAGTCTCACCGACCGAGAACGGGGGAAAATTGTAGTGCAGCATAAAGGGATCCTTGCGTTCCCCTTCGATAGCGTCAATCAACTGCGCATCGCGATCCGTTCCCAGGGTCGTGACCACCAGGGCCTGGGTTTCACCGCGCGTGAACAGCGCCGAACCATGAGCGCGCGGCAACACGCCGGTACGAATGCTGATGGGACGAACAGTGCGCGTGTCTCGACCGTCGATACGCGGCTTGCCTTCCAAGATGCGGGTACGTACCAGCTTCGACTCTTCGGCACCGATCGCGTCCTTCAACTGCGCTTCCGACCACTTGGGCTCCGGGCTGTCGCCGATAATGCTGGCAATAACGCTCTTGCGAATTTCGTCCAATCGCGCATAGCGCTGCTGCTTTTCGCTGATGGCGTAGGCTTCCTGCAACTTCCCGCCCAATGCCGCGCGGATCGTTTCGGAGAGTTCATTGTCCTTCGCCGGCGCTTTCCAGTCCCAAGGCGTAACGCCCACCTCGGCTGTCAACTCCTTGATGGCCTTAATGACGGCTTGAAGGTGCTTGTGGCCGAACATCACTGCGCCGAGCATCACGTCCTCGGGCAACTCGCGTGCTTCCGATTCCACCATCAACACGGCGCTTTCCGTGCCGGCAACAACCAGATCCAGCTCCGACTCCGCCAGCGCACCGATGCCGGGGTTCAACAAGAATTGGCCATCCTTGTAGCCTACGCGCGCAGCGCCCAGCGGGCTGTTGCAGGGTACCCCGGACAACGCAATGGCCGCCGACGCGCCGATCATGGCTGGGATATCGGGATCGATATCGTTGTCAAGGGAAACCACCGTGGCGATGATTTGAATTTCGTTGGTGAATTCGTCGGGGAAAAGGGGGCGCAGGGGTCGATCGATCAGGCGGGACGTGAGGGTTTCTTTTTCGCTGGGACGCCCCTCCCGCTTGAAGAAGCCGCCCGGAATCTTGCCCGCGGCATAGGTTCGTTCTTGGTAGTTGACCGTCAGCGGAAAAAAGTCTCGTCCTGCTTCGGCCTCTTTGCGAGCCACGGCGGTTACCAGCACGGCAGTCTCGCCCATGCTGCACATGACGGCGCCGGAG
>JAKACW010000072.1 GCA_021821045.1 Pseudomonadota bacterium | reverse complement strand
TCGCTGACAGGTACGTGCCATAGTGTATCGGTAGCACGAAACAAGATTGAATTGAACCTCTGGTGCCAATTACCGGAGGTTGACCGAGGGGTGCGTCAGAGTTCCCGGGGGGTCAGGCCTCTAATTAACCGGATTAGTCGGGGGTCTGACCCCCGATTAATCCGGATGTTACAATGCGCGCCGTATCCATTACTCCTTGGCCCGTATTTTCCGATGAATATTCGCACTCTGCTCGATCAGCGTTTTCGTGCCGCGTTTCAACAGGCGGGTGCCCCGCCCGAAACCAATCCCCAAGTACAGCAATCCGGCCGTCCTGAGTTCGGCGATTATCAGGCCAATGGCGCGATGGCGGCGGCCAAGGCCTTGCGTATGCCGCCGCGGGCGTTGGCGGAGAAGGTGGTGCAAGCGGTGGATCTTCAGGATCTCGCCGAGCGCGTTGAAATCGCTGGTCCCGGATTCATCAATATTACGTTGTCGAAAACCTGGCTCAGCCGGCAGTTGAGTGAGGCGCTGCGCGATGCCCGCCTCGGTGTGGCGCCGGTGGAACACGCGCAGAACATCGTCGTCGATTACTCCTCGCCTAATTTAGCCAAGGAAATGCACGTCGGCCATTTGCGCAGCACGATCATCGGCGATGCGGTGGTGCGGGTGTTGGAGTTCTTGGGTCACCGGGTGGTGCGACAGAATCATGTGGGCGACTGGGGTACCCAGTTCGGCATGCTGATCGCGTACATCGAGCGGCTGCGAACAAGCGGCGAGGCGCAGCTCACGTTGGCGCTGGAGGATTTGGAAGGCTTTTATCGCAGCGCCAAACAACTATTCGACAGCGATCCGGCGTTCGCCGATACGGCGCGTGCTTACGTGGTCAAGCTGCAGCAGGGCGACGCCCATTGCTTGGAGCTGTGGAAGCATTTCATCGACACCTCCATGGGCCACTGCGAGCGGGTCTACGAGCGACTCGGCGTGACGTTGCGCCGCACCGACGTGAAAGCGGAGAGCGCGTACAACTCGGATCTGCCGCGAGTGATCGATGATCTGCGCAAGCAGGGACTGCTCAGCGAATCGGAAGGCGCGCAGTGCGTGTTTCTCGACGAGTTCAAGGGCAAGGACGATTCGCCTCTGCCGGTGATCGTGCAGAAGTCCGACGGCGGTTATCTCTATGCGACGACGGATCTCGCGGCGATTCGCTATCGCGCCAAAGACCTCGCGGCGGATCGCGTGCTCTACTTCGTCGATGCCCGTCAGAGCCTGCATCTCAAGCAAGTATTCGCCGTGGCGCGCCGCGCCGGCTTCGTTGCCGACAGTTGTTCGCTCGAACACCATCCCTTCGGCACCATGATGGGCGAGGACGGCAAGCCGTTCAAAACCCGCGCCGGCGGCACCGTCAAACTCGTCGATTTGATCGACGAGGCCGAACAGCGCGCTTACGCCGTCGTCAGCGAAAAGAATCCGGGCTTAAGCGAAGGGGAGCGCCGCGCCATCGCCCGCAGCGTCGGCGTGGGCGCGGTGAAATACGCCGACTTGTCCAAAAATCGCATCAACGATTACATCTTCAGTTGGAATACGATGCTGGCCCTCGACGGCAACACGGCACCCTATCTGCTCTATGCCTACACCCGCATCGCCAGCATCTTTCGCCGCGGCGAGTTGGGCGATTCTCACTTCACCGGCCATATCGATATCATCGAACCGGCCGAGCGCAATCTCGGTTTGCTTCTAGCCCGGTTCAGCGAAGTGGTCGAAACGGTGGGGGCCGACTGCTATCCGAATCTCTTGTGCAGTTACCTCTACGATCTGGCCGGCGCATTCATGCAGTTTTATGAAGCCTGCCCGGTGCTGAAAGCCGATGAACCGGCGCGCAGCAGTCGCTTGTTATTGTGCCGATTGACCGCAGGTGTACTGCACCGCGGGCTGGATTTATTAGGGATCGAGACCATCGAACAGATGTAGTTCGTCACGGCATTTAGAGCGATTCGATTGCGGCGGACTCGTCCGGTACTGCCGCTGCATTGGCCGAATCCACCGCCGCGCCGGGTACGCAAAAGTTCTTGCCTGCGTCATCAAGAACAAGCACCCAATCATTCGTTGCCAAGTCTCCGGGAGGATCGAAGGTTATAGCCTGCCCGGCCGTGTAGGAGGCGAACGGACGCCCCGTGATCGTTGTGCCGTCCGCTGAGTACACTTGTCCGTCCCGCGGGTTGAACCACCACGCGTTGATGGTCGTGCCCGATAGTCGAGAGAGATCGATATTGCGCGCCATGGTTGCCTGCGGGAAATAGACGAATGCATAGCTGCCATCACTCGCTCGCGCGGCTTCCAGTCGAGTCATGTTGCTTAGCGTTCCGCGATCCCCGCTAACAAGTTCGATGTCGGGGCTGCGGATCGTCATCGGCCGCGACTCGATCAGGGCTCGCAGATGGCGCATGGCGTCGCCGCCCGTCGCTGCCAGTCCGTGCGGAAGTGGCGCGGGGCTCAAGTAGTCCGCCGGCGGAGTAATGACGGGTTCGCCATTCCATCCGGTTGCGAATTGCCAGACTAAAGAGTTGCCGTAGCTGAAACCGAAGCCGCCCTGCAAAGTGAACACGTACGCCTGGTAGCGAGTTTTCCAGTCGTCGATGGGCTCGCCGGTTTGGGGGCTGCTATCACTGGTCTGGCGCTGCCGATGTTCGTACCCTGGTTCGCCAACAACTGTCGGTTTAGCCGGGACGCGATCCCAGTCGGAAGGGATGAGCAATCGGTCGCCTTCTCGGCCAAGGGAATACATTTGTACCATGTTGAAATCGAGCCAAGACTCATTGTGAAAATACAACGACGTCGAGGTACCTCCTCTGGGATGCGAGGTCATCAGGCTGTTGCCGCCATGACCATCCTCCAATCCCCGAGCCAACTCACGAATCAGATTCAGTTCTGCTGCGTACGCGTTCTCAATCTCTTCGCTGTATTCGCGAGGGAGGTACTTTACGGCCGGGCGAGAGACTTTGTGAAACTCGCCCGCGACGATCCACATTACATTGGTTCGGTCTGCGTAGCGCTGCGCTAGGGTTTTGCTAATTCGATAAGCCGGACTTAGCGAGACGCTGTTGCCGAGATTTGGATCGCCCTTGTCGAATATTTCGTCAAGTGCCGGGCCCCAGACTAAGGACAGGGCAATATAGATTCCATTGGACGCAGCGGTATCGACGATGTAGTCGAGATATTCCAAGTATGATTGATTCCATTCGCCGGGCTTGGGATGCTCAGTCGAGAAATCGTATCCCGTGAGGGGCTCATTGCCTTCTGCGTTGGGGATGAGACATGGGTAACGCGAACAAACAATGCCGTCTGCTTTTTCGATGGCCTCCAGCGGAAGGATGTTCGGCCCAAGAACGACATTGAAGCCGCGGGCGGCGCGATCGCGAAAATAGGCTCCAATTTCCTCGCGGGTAAGTTTGAACATTCGCCACGCCGTATCCGCCAACCAAAAAAACGGCTTGCCGTTCTCGGTCTCGAGGTAGCGCCCATCGCTGCTTACTCGCAAGCGCGGCAGGGTGGGGACGGTGCTATCAGTCACCGTGATCTCCACAGTCGCGATGTTAGAGTCCAACGCGCCGTCGCTGACTCGAAAGCTAAAGCCGTCAGTGCCGCTGAAATCAGTGTCGGGGGTGTAGTGGAACTGACCGGTGCTCGAGTTGAGGTCGACCAGACCATGCGCGGGCGTGTTAATAATGCTGTACGTCAAGCTGCTGCCGTCCGCATCGCTGGCAGTCAGTTGGCCGGCACCGACGTCGTTCACGGCGACGGTAAGTACGCTCGGCGAAGCGATGGGCGCCGTGGTTACATTCGGTCCTCCCTGCGGCGCGGCGTTGAATACCGCTGTGACGACGCCGCTGTCCCGATATCCCGTTTTCGTTGCTGTCGCCTTCACGACAATGGGTGAGGCGAAAGAAAGCGGCGCGCTATACCGAATGCCGTTCGCCGCCGAAGGTGTTGATCCGTTAGTCGTGTAGTAAATAGTCGCATCCGGCGTTGTTGTTGCCATCGTAACGTTACCGACGGGGACGCTTGCGGAGTCGGGGAAAATCCGCGGCGGTGCAACAGTGGGCAATGCATTCACTTGGAAATCCACAGCAGGTGTCACCGTACTTGTTACGACGTCGCCCGTGTGCGAGGTAAAGACGGCAATAGCTTTGACGGTTTCGGACTTGACCAAGCGGATCGGCCCGGTATACAGCACGCTGTAGTTGGTGCCGGGAACCGGGTCGACCCCGCCTCTCGCATACCAGATTTTGGCCAGATTGGTTTCCGTGGTCATGGTTACCAGCACGGAATCGTCGAATGTGCCGCCGGCGGGACTCATGCGCGGGGCGGCCACAAACGTCGGGGCGGTGTCTTTGACCAATGGATGCGTGCCCTGGGACACTTCGGCGCCATCGCCAACGCCATCACCGTCCGTGTCCACTTGAGCAAGACTGGGATGCACAAGGATTGCGCGGCCGTCCATGGCGGTTGCTGCGTCAACGGCACCTTGGGCCCAGACGAGCCGCGGCGATATGATCGGACTGGATTGTTGGGTCAGCGCGAAATTGAGAACGGCCAAGGTGCCGGATCGAAGCGATGTGCCAGCGGCGTCGGGCCAGACCGTGACCCGCAAGGCGCCCGGATACGTTTGAGCGAATTCGACCTTTTGGCCGGTAATCGCGTCGCCCGGCCGGCCTGAGTTGAAAACCAGAGGGCCTGCCGAAAACAAAAAGGCCGAAAGTCTGATTTCGAATTGCAGGCCACTGACGTTCCGCACGTCGCCTTCGAGTCGCACATTGACATTGAAGCTCGTTGGGTTTTGTGCGACCACGGACGCCATGGTCAGGCGCGGTTGGGCGTGGCTGTAATTAAAAACTCCTGACAATACGAAAACCGCGAGTGCGGTGAGTAGACGTTCCATGTCATTCCCTCTTGAAATACAAACGCAAACTTTCGCGCGCCCCTCGCCTGCTGATGTGGGTGCGGTGACGGTCGCGGCGTTGCGTTCTTTTTGTTATGCGGCTAAACGCGCTTCAACTATCGGCGATTGCCATTCTGGTGGATTCACCGGATTCGCGCTGCCAGGTCGTACTGCTTCCTTGCAGCGACACGGCGCCCGAATTCCCTGCTGTGGCGACGCGTGTGGCGCCGACAGCGCATGACGTTACTCGCGTCGCTTGGATGTGCCCCGTGCCCCGCGAGTTTCGTGGCACATGGTAATTAGTCGTGTTCGTGGTTGTCAACAATAACGCTGCTCGGCAATTACGGCAGGTTCAGTGCGCACAGGCTTATCCCTGCTGCAACAAACTGCGCAGATCAATCACTGCCGCGTTGGCGCGCGAGATATAGTTGGCCATCACCAAGGAGTAATTGGTGACAATGCTGAATCCGCCGCCGTTAAGGACCATCGGGCTCCATACGGTGGATTGGGTCGAATTCAACTCGCGAATGATCTGCCGCAAAGAGGGCAGTGCGGCCTTTTTCTTTAATACTTCGGAGAAGTCATGTTCGATGGCTTCCAGAAAATGAATCAGCGCCCAAGTTGTGCCGCGCGCTTCCCAGAAAATGTCGTCGATCTCGAGCCACGGCGTTTTGACGACGACTTCGGCGGCGGCAGTCGTTGATTGCGATGCGGACGCATCGCCGGCGAGATCGGTATTCACGCGCACTTGCCCGACGCTGGCGCTCAATCGCTGCGACAGACTGCCCAGGCGCTTCTCAATGATTGCAAGCCAGTCACGCAAATTGTCGGCGCGGGCGTAAAACTGAGTGTTTTGGTTTTCTGTGCCGGCCAAACGGTGCAGATATTTGTACAAGCTATCGATGCCCTTCTGATATTCGCCCTCGCTTGACGGCAAGATCCAGCGATCGTTTTGAAAACTGAATTGGGGTTCCGCTTGGGAAAGATCGATGTCCTCTACCGACTGCGATTGCGAGCGGCTGATGTCGTTGCGCAATGAGCGGGCGAGGTCGCGCACTTGAACCAACACGCCGAACTCCCAGGCGGGTACGTTATCCATCAGCACGCCGGGCGGGGCGATGTCGTTGCTAAGATACCCACCCGATTTCTGGAGCAAGGTTTCGGCGGCCTTGATGAGCGTTGCCGTGGTCGTATAGCCGACAACGACTTGCTCGCCATTGCTGGAGGCCAACTCTTGCGCGTTCTGCACGACGTCGAATTGGTCCGGCTCGTAATCCCACCAAAAGAGCAAAACCGTCACGATGACAAAGTAGGTGACGATCATCAATCCCATCACCCACATGAGGCCCTTCTCTTGCCAAGTCTTGGGATGGTATAGGGTGACGATTTTTTTCGCCCCGGTGCCAACCGTTTCGGTGATTCTCTTTCGTTCTTCCGCCATTGCTGAATCTCGTTTTTGTGCGTCCTTGACCGCGGGTATTGTAACTGAATCGTCAGCGAGGAATGAATCCATCCGAAATCATAGTGTTGCGCGGGATTTCTCGCGCGCCGTCCACGGTGTTCACTCGTTCGTCGATCTGTCGCTGGGCGGTGTCGGCAAGTGTAAGGACGCCACTTCCCCCAATGCGGCGCGAATTTCGGCCACCGAGGGATATAGAGCGCGCGAGGGCGTGTCGAACCAGCCGCCGCAACTGAGACGGCGTACATTGGGCTGCTGCGGCGACTTGAGCCAAAGGTGCCAGATCTGTGTGACGTCGCTTGAGCCGCCGTCGTGCGTGTCGACGCCCGCGACCATCACCGGCGGGCTGGCCAGGACCACTTGGGCGGTCTCGCGATTTACCTTGTAAACGGTGAAGGTGTCTGCGCGCACCGTTTGGGCCGTGGGAAACACATCGTTCACCTCCAGTTGGCACCACGTCTCGAAGGGATGAACGCCTGGCGCCACCGCTCCACGTTGAATGGTCACCCGCGCGCGGTTGGGGGGCACGGTGAGATCCGTGTGCAGCTCAATCACCGTCCCGATCGGTGGTGGGTAGGAGCGAGACCGTTCGTCTACCACCGCGGGAGCGGCACAACCGACCGCAGCGATTGCCACGGCGAGTCCGCAGCGCCTCCACGCTGCGCCGCCGCTCGGAACGTTACTGCTTCTGGTTCGATCCATTCGACTCTAACTCTCTGCAATCTGGCGCCAGCACGAGCCTGCGAAAATCCAATGGTTGGACCAAGCCGTCTCACGCAATGCTGATTTTGTAATCGACGGTGCTGTCTCCATTGTGATGCTGATTTCCCGGTCGTCAAGTCTATTTCTAGGTGGCAACTGGAAGCGCTAGAACGATGGGCTCGCAGCCGGGCGCGGAAACTGTCATATCCCCCGCCCCTGCTTCAATGGCCATTCCGTACCGGTCGTGCTTGCCGCGAATATCCGTCCGCACCAAATAAGTGTGCTTGCCATAACGAATCTCCATCCACCGCGGATCGCGTGTCAGTTCGGCCCGTAGACGAGGCGGAGGAGGCAGCGGCCAGTACACCAGGCTGGCGATGAACAGCCAGCGCGTCATTTCCGGCAAAATGCGCCGCCAGGGCAAATTGTGCATGCGTGCCGCAAGATTCTCCGCATCTTCCAGCGCCGCCGGCATGCCGGTGCGAAACTCGGTGAATAAGCGCTTGGCGACTACGTTCCATAGCAGCAAGCACAGCTCCTGCAAGCCGAAAAAGAAATTGCCGAGCATGAGCAACAAGAATACGACGTTGTCTTTAGCAGTGGTCTCGCGCCGTAGTACATGGGAGATGCGCTCGCGCCCTTCCAGCTTGCGACCGTCAGACGCCTGGTGGTCCTTTGTGAATAAGCGATGAATGTAGCGGCCGACGCCGACCGCGGCGCCCTTGAGGAATTTGAGCCACAATAGTTTGACGGCGATGGTAACGATCGGCCAGGCCATGGGCGCTCACGCTTGGTTGGTATGCGCTGATTATACGTGTCGCGGGGCGGGGTGATGCCGGGTTTCGCGGTAAACCGCCAAAGCGTGCTGTCGCCTTTCGTCCAAATCGAGGATCGGTTCGGGATACGTCGCGTCAAACAGACCCTTGCTCCGCCCTCGCTGCGGATCATGAATCGCCTGGATCGGTGCATCGCGCAATTCCGGCACCCAGCGGCGAATGTACTCGCCCTTGGGATCGAATCTCTCCCCCTGGCGCAGCGGGTTAAAGATGCGGAAGTAGGGCGCGGCATCGACGCCGCAGCCGGCGCTCCATTGCCACCCCATGCTGTTGTTGGCCAGGTCGGCGTCGACCAGCGTGTCCCAGAACCACCTCGCGCCCGCCAGCCACGAGATGCCGCAGTGCTTGGTGAGAAACGACGCGACGATCATGCGCACCCGATTGTGCATCCAGCCCGTATGCCACAACTCGCGCATGCCGGCATCGACGATCGGAAAGCCGGTTCGGCCGCGGCGCCACGATGTGAACCAGTCGTCGCGGTCCATCGGCCAGGGGAAGTCGTTGAATCGGGAATTGAAAGGTCGATCGGTGGTCTGGGGGAAGTGATGCAAAACCGAAAAAGCAAACTCGCGCCACACCAGTTGGCGAAAATATGTTTCATGGGCGCCGGCGGAAATGTCCTTTGCTTGCAAGCCTTGCCATAGTCGCCAGGCGATTTGGCGCGGTGAAATTTCTCCAAATCGCAGATGGGGCGATAATCGAGATGTACCGACAACAGCGGGAAGGTCACGCACCTTGCCATAGCGTTCGATACGCTCGGTGGCAAAGCGGTCCAGCGCGCGCAGGGCGCTGCTTGCGCCGGGCTGCCAAGTTTCGCGCAGACCGCCATCCCAGGCAATGCGGGGCAACAGACCGAGATCGGCAATGTAGTTGGTGGAAACGCGCTGCGGCATGGTGATCCGTATTGGGGCGGGCAACGGCGGGCTTGGGATGTACTCCTTCATGAAGTTGCGCCAAAACGGCGTGAACACGCGAAACGGCGAGCCATCGGCTTTGGTGGATGCTCGCAGCGGCAGGAGGGTCTGACCTTCCGCTAGTTGGAGTCTAGCGCCAACACCGTTCAGTTTGGCGGCCGCGGATTGTTCCTGTTTCGCGAGCATCGGTTCATAGCAGCGCTGGGCATACACCGCGCTAGCGCCCGTTTCGGCACACAAGTCCACCAGCAAGGCCGCGGCGCTTTGGCCGTGTCGAATATGCAGCTTGCCGCCCCGTCGTTCGAGTTCGGCGCCGAGTTGCTCCAAGCTGTGATGCAGCCACCAACGGCTCGCCGCGCCGGGCGCCCATGGCTGTTCTTCCGCGGGCGTCCACAAGTAAACAGGGACGACCGTGTCGTGTTCGCTAAGCGCGGCGCGAAGGCTGGGATTGTCGTGCAGACGCAGATCATTGCGAAACCAAACAATTGCCGTGGTCACAGCGTTACGCTTCGACGTTTTCTTCGATGGTGTCGCGGATCAACTCGACCGCGGATGGAATGGGCAAGCCCAAGGCGTGGGCGCCGGCGCGGCGAATTGTGTCGAGGGCGCTAAGCGCCACATGTCCGCCGACAAACACCGGTACGCCGGTGGTTTCCACCAGCTGGGCAAGCCGCGCGTGAAACGTCTTTTCGTCTTGGATGATCGATCCGGACAAAACGATACCGTCCGCGGCGCTGCGTTCGGCGACGAGAATAATTTGATCCAAAGGCATGTTGGCGCCGAGTAGCACGACGCCGAATCCCTGTTCCATGGCCGCGATGGAAAACAGCAGCAAGCCCAGTTCGTGCTGTTCTCCCGGCAAGCAGGCGGCCACCAATGTCGGGCCGGACTGGGCGCGCGTGGTCAAATGATGCAAACGCGCGCCGAGTTTGTTGCGCATGTAAGTTCCGAAAAAGTGTTCTTCCGCGATGCCGGCGTCCACTTCGGTCCACCGCTCGCCGAGCACCTTCAAAAGCGGCGTCAGCAGGTGGTGGGTGACGACATCCACGGGGTAAAGTGCCAAGGCGTCGTTATAGGTGGCGTCCAGTCGCTGCGGGTCGAAGCGAATGATGGCGTTAAGCATTTTTTGCAAGGCGTTGTGCCAGTAGTCGCTCGGCGTTGGCGTGGCCGACTCGGCCTGCGCCGGTTCGCTTTGACCGAGGTGCTGCCTGACCTGGCTGACCGGAACGCCTTGTTCCAGCAGCGCCACGACCCGGTGGATCAGTTGGATGTCGTCTTCCGAATAGAGGCGATGCCCCTTGGCGGTGCGATGAGGGCGGATGAGTCCATAACGCCGCTCCCACGCCCGCAGGGTAACCGGGTGTACGCCGGTCATCTCCGAAATGGCCCTAATGGGATACAACGCTCTTGGGTTTTCCATGGTCCTCCGCCTTAAAGCTGTACAATGTGCCGCCGTTACCCTCTTTACAAACTATACAAAACTTGTACACTACATTCAAGGACCGCATTTGGAGGCGTTATGGCGCGCTCAAAATCTCTATCTATGTTGTTGTTATTCATGGCGGCGGTGGGAAGTGTGCCCGCGACTGCCTCGTCTTGCCCCAAAACCTTGGACCACACCGTCGGGCGATTGGCTGAGGAGGGGCAAGTAAATCTGTGCCAAGAGTACTTGGGCCGGGTGGTTGTCGTGGTGAATACCGCCAGCAAGTGCGGGTTCACGCCGCAATATGACGGACTGGAAGCGCTATATAAGAAGTATGGCGACAGGGGCTTTGTGGTGTTGGGATTTCCCTCCAATGATTTCGGCGAGCAGGAGCCGGGCACGGAAGAGCAAATCCAGGATTTTTGTCGCATGACCTACGGCGTGAAATTCCCGATGTTCCAAAAATCGAACGTGCGTTTGGAAAACGCGGACCCGCTGTACAAAGTGCTCGGTGATTTGGCCAAGGAGTATCCGCAGTGGAATTTTCACAAGTACGTGCTCGATCGCAACGGTAATCTCGCGGCGAGTGTGCCCAGTCAGGTGTCGCCGCAGGATCCGCAGTTCGTCAAACTGATTGAATCGCTGCTTTAGGGTGGGAGCGGATCATTCCGCGATTGGGTTGGCAACGAATCGCGGTAGGAAACCGCTCCCACAGCGGCGCCGCACCTTTTTAGGAGTTGTGCAATGGCAAAAGAGTTGTCGCAGATCGACGCAAACAAGATTCCGGTGCTCGTCAGCGGTTGCTTGCTTGGTCAGAACGTGCGCTTCGACGGCGGGCACAAGCTCGACCGGTTTGTCAGCGAGGGCTTGAGCAGCGCGTTCGAATTCATCGCCGTGTGTCCGGAACTCGCCATGGGCTTGGGCTCGCCGCGCGCCGCGCTGCGTTTGGTGCGCGAGGGCGATCGCGTCAAACTCACGGAATCAAAGAACACCGCCGCCGACTACACTGCGAGGGCCGAGGAGACCGCCGCGCGCTTGCTGGAGAAATTGCCGCGAGTCTACGGCGCGATTTTGAAAAAGGATTCGCCGAGCTGCGGACCGTTCAAGGTCAAGGTCTACAGCGAAGGTGGCATGGCGGAGCGCAACGGCGCAGGCTTTTTCGCCAACGCGCTGCGCGCCGCCGATCCCCTGTTGCCGGTGGAAGACGAAGGCCGCCTCAACGATGCGGGTTTGCGCGAAGCTTTCATCGAGCGCGTCTACGCTTACCGGCGCTGGGTCGCATTGGTGGAAGAGGGGCTTTCGGTCGCGAAATTGATGACCTTTCACCGCGATCACAAATTCATGATCATGTCGCGGCCGCGTTCCGACTATGCCAAGTTGGGACGAATCGTCGCCGGTCTGACCAAAAGCAATCTCGCGCACCAGTCGCAAATGTACATAGCCGCTCTGATGGAAGTGCTCGCGCGGGCGCCGTCGCGGGGCGCGCGGGCCAACATGATGTATCACCTGCTCGGTTATTTGAAGCAAGCGCTTGGCTGGGAGGACAAGAAAGCTTTGGTGGATGTGGTGGAGACGTATCGCACGGGCGCGCTGCCATTCGCCGTGCCGATGGTGTTGTTAGCGGATTACTTCAGACGCTTTCCCGATCCGTATGTGATGCAGCAGTATTGTTTGATGCGCTATCCGATGGCGCTGGGCATGCATACGAGCAACGCGTAGGTGGGAGCGGATCATTCCGCGATGGGTTTGACGAAGAATCGCGGAATGATCCGCTCCCACAGGAAACGGCATCTTCCCAATTGAAGCGCATTCCGGGTGTGGGAGCGGTTTCCTACCGCGATTCTTAGTGTTACTTCGAAGCTCCCAGAAGCGCGTCGGCCTTGGCGACCAGCATGTTCCAGTCGAACGGCTTGTTGAACGTCGCATCCGCGCCCAAGCGCTGCGCCATCGACAGAAATTGTTGCGGATCCGTATAGCCGCCGCCGGAGATGGCGATGATCTTGAGTTCGGGAGACAGTTGGCGGAACTGGCGAATAACTTCGATGCCATCAAACTCCGGCATGAGGATATCGGTGATAATGAGATCGATGGGCGACTCTTTGTGGATTGCGACGGCTTGGCGCCCATCTTCCAAACAATGGACCTGATGGCCGGACTGCCTCAGAATCGTTCCGAGCAGATTTAGAATGTCTTTGTCATCATCCAGGATGAGGATGTTGGCCATTGAACGCAATCCCCAGCGCGTCGGCGCTTTGCCGACACTGTAGCGGATGGGCGCGCTGGTAATTTACGGGAGTACGCTAAGGAAATCGTTGTTCCTAATTCGCCGGGGGTTCGAATGATCGACTAGCGATCATCCCATTCTTCTTCACCTACATCTTCGTCTTCCCACTCTTCCTCGTCTTCGAGATCTTCCTCGTCCTCTTCCCACTCGTCGTCCTCTTCATCCTCGTCCTCGTCGTAGGAGTCCTCGTCTTCGAGGTCGTCTTCATCGTAGTCGGCATCCTCGCGGTCAAGGTGGCCGTCCGGACCGTTCCAGTCTTCCGGTGTTTCGATGGGCTCGAGGTTTAAATCGTACCAGGCTTCCAAGGGGATCTCCTCCACGTCTCCGTCCGCATGTTGAATCTCGACGACGTTATTCGGTTCATCCAACGCAATAACCGCGAATGAATTCGCGCTGTCGACGTATTGATACCAGTTGTTCACGATAGGATCGACGTCCATGCTGTCCACCTCTTCAGTCGTCGCGACCCAGATGCAGTTTAGCGCGTTTTTTTGAATTTGCAGCGATTGCCACGCGCTAGTTTTATCGCGCTCAATACTAGTCAGTGTAAAAATAAATCGCAAGCGTGAACGGGCAATTTCCTTGCTAATAGAGGGTGTCTTCAATCTACGCTATGGACCGAAGCGCAAATGACAGTCCTTCGCCCGGCTGCTCGTCGGGGCAAAACACCGAGTGCCACGCGCAACGATCAACATCGTGCTGCGGCAGTAGCAGAGCGTCGCCCGGCTGAAGCAAATAGCCGTGACCTTGTTCGATCAGGTAACGATTCCATTGCGGCGTTCGGTTGATGATGGCGAGCAGATCGTCGTTGCGGTCGTGAGCGTCGAGGAGGGCGTTGCAGCGTCGCGCGTTGCGCACGACTTTAGTAAGTTGTTGTCCGCTCGCCGGAAGTCGTGTCACGGCTTCGGCCCAATCCGGGGTATACGAGAAATCCCGCAGTGCCCGAATCAATTGTTCTTTCGCCAGCGCGAGCCAGAAAGTGCGACCCGTTACCTGTGCGTAGACGACGCCCAAATGGCCGCGCTCGACGTCTTGGTGAAATTCGGCGCCGCCTCGCGGGGCATTGAAGTAGACAATGCGCTCGACGAAGGCGAGATCCGGCCGGCCGACGATTTGTCGCAGCCGGGACAACAAGCGGCGATTGCGAGTAATCAGGGCCGATTCGGGAAACAGCGCTTCGGTGAGTTTGGCGGAGTACTGCTGACGGGCCAAATCGGCCGCCACGTTTTCATAGTGGACCAGACCAAAGGAGAAACGAAACCGCAGCGATGCATCGCCGGGTTCGAATGACAGCCAGGAAATCTTGCACCAGAGGTCTTCCGCGTCGATCCTTCCGCGCCGCAGGCCGTCGAATTCCAAGGTGATGATTTCTTGCGGGTCGTTCTCGTGGTTGACCGTGCCGAGCAATTCGAACTTCGTCTGCAGTCGATTTCGAAACGGTGCGCGCAGCAGCCGGCTGCTGCAGTCGCCGTCCGCGAGCACGGTGCGATAAAGCTGGCGCGAGCGGGCGATGTCGGTGCGGAAGCTCGGCAGACCCGCTTTGGCGATTCCAGGTAAAAAAATCGGCTCGGCCCCGTGCCAACGCCGTGGTTCATCGTCATCGGCTGCGTCGGATCGGTGCGCGCGCGGAACGACCCATCCCGCCCGATAGCCGCGGCGCCCAACCGGAATCGCTCCGCGGGGGCGTTTGCGGGAACGGGGAGCAAAATAATCAAATTTCATAACGGGCAGATGGTGCCCAGGGGCGGAATCGAACCACCGACACGGGGATTTTCAGTCCCCTGCTCTACCGACTGAGCTACCTGGGCGATGTTGGGTTTGAAGCCTGATGGGCGCCAACGGGGTGCGCAAATTGCGCTTGCCGCGCGGCGTCGCCAAAGGTTGGCTATTAAACCTGTCCGCGGGTGAGTCGTCAAGGGTAATTGTTTATTTTAAGGGCAGAAATCACGGCCATTCGGGCATTGTTCCGGACCCGGCGGTGGCCTCAACCATGTACAATACTCGCCGAATCGATCCCACGGCGGGCGCTTTTGCCGATCTTAATTTGAAACGGAAGTGACTAATCTCAGTAAACAATTTCGACGGTCCGCGGCGCGGCGGATCGGCATTTTCTTTTTGCTCGGGCTGCTGGCTTGCGGCGCGGCGGCGGGCGATTCGGATTGCTTGGCTTGCCATGAGAAGGTCGATCACAAACAAGTGGAACAAGCGGGGGATGCGTGTTCGGTTTGTCATGATGCGCTGAAGCATCCGGACTTCGCCGGTGATGCCACCGCCCAATCACCTGCGGGTTCGAAGGCGCCGGCGGGCGATCCCACGGCCGGCATGATTTACCCCATGTATCCGGGCGAATCCCGTTTAGGGTCGAACCCCAACGCAATGATCTTGATCCCAGCCGGCCCGTTTCTCATGGGTACAGACGTGCGGTTACCGGACGAGGGGCCGCCCCATCAGGTTACGCTGCCGGCGTTCTGGATCGACACCTTCGAGGTGACCAATCTTCAATACCAAGCGTTCATCGAAGATGCCGGCCGACGTGCGCCGGATCATTTCGTTGAGCGGCGGCATCCGCCGGGTAAAGCCGACCATCCGGTGACCTTCGTGACGTGGTTCGACGCCGAGGCTTACTGTAAATGGGCGGGCAAACGCCTGCCGACGGATCAGGAGTGGGAGAAGGCGGCGCGGGGCACCGATGGCCGCACCTTTCCCTGGGGCGATGAGTTTCGCATTCACGCCGCCAATACGCCGGTGCGCTGGAGCAGCCTGGGCCGCGACGGCGATACCACGCCCGTCGGCGCGTTTCCCGACGGCGCGAGCCCCTACGGGGTGCACGACATGTCGGGCAATGTCTGGGAATGGACGGACGCTTGGTACAAGGCTTATCCGGGCAACACCCGCGAATCGGAGAACTACGGCGAAAAATATCGCACGCTCAAGGGCGGCTCATGGTGGGACTGCTCGTTTTACAAATGCGGCATCTCGGCGCCGGTGTTCAACCGCAGTTTTTTCAGCCCCAAAGTGAAGAACGCCAGTTTCGGGTTTCGTTGCGCACGGGACGCGGCGAGTGGCGACGAAAAGCGGACCGTGCCGTGAGGCGAACTCGAGCGACAATATCGTGGGAGCGAACTCCTTTCGCGATTTTCTTGCTGGTTACGGCTCTTCTCCTCGGAATTCTCTCCGGCTGCGATAAACAGCAAGCAAATGACCAAGACGTATTGCTCGAACTCGGCATGGTTCATATCCCGCCCGGCGAGTTCATCCTAGGCAGCAACAAAACCGACGATAGCGGCATTCAACAACGTTACGGATTCGTCGCCCCTTTGTTTGTCGATGAGCATCCGCAGCAGAAGGTATTCGTGCCGGGGTTTCATATCGATCGCCTGGAAGTCTCCAGCATCGAATACAAGCGGTACCTGATCGACACTGGCGCGCCCGATCCCGCTCATTGGATTCAAAACGGTTACAACGTGCGCCCCGACGTTTTGCGCAATGCGAGTTTGGAACGCTTGCAGTTCATTGCCACCAACTATTTTCAGATCGAAGACGATCCTGGGCGCCTGGGCCGCGACGAATTGATGGAACGGTTGGAGACCATTCAAACAAGCCGGGACGCGCTGCCGGTGAGCGGCGTGAGTTGGTTCGACGCCGCCAGTTATTGCCGCTGGGCGGGCAAGCGCTTACCGACTGAGCGGGAGTGGGAAAAAGCCGCGCGCGGCGCCTACGGTTGGGAATATCCGTGGGGCCAGGAGTGGGACGATAAGAAGGCCAACACCGGCGAGGCGCCCGATCAGGCTACGCCGCTGGTGCCGGTGGGCGCGACGGCCACCGATGCGTCGCCGTACGGCGTGCAGGACATGGCGGGCAACGTCTCGGAGTGGGTCGAGGACTGGTATCAGCCGTATCCCGGCGCGACGTACCAAAGCGATATGTACGGTAAGGTGCATAAAGTGATTCGCGGCGGCGGCGCCGGCAGCGGACACTATGCTCTGAGTACATTCTTTCGTTCCGCGCGCCGCGCCCACGCCGAGCCGGGCGCCGTCAGTGTCGATGTCGGCTTTCGCTGCGCTAAGGATGTGGCGACGAAATAGGTTGTAGGAGGCGATTCATCCGCGATCTGAACTGGCGCGGGCGATCAATTCGGGCGAAGAATCGCGGTAGGAAACCGCTCCCACAAAGTATTTGCAATCGCGTTGTGGGAGCGGATCATTCCGCGATATGAATCGGCGATGGCGGTCGATTCGGGCGACGAATCGCGGTAGGAAACCGCTCCCACAAAGTATTTGCGATCATGTTGTGGGAGCGGATCATTCCGCGATTCTTATTTCGCCGGCGGAACGAACCCTTCCGGCGCTTTCGAGCCTTCGCCGAAAAAGAATTTTTCCATCTCCTCGGACAAGAACGACCGCGCCTTGGGATCGACCGTCGACAGGCGATACTCATTGATCAGCATGGTTTGCTGCTTCAGCCACATCTGCCAGGCTTCTTTGGATACGTTGTCGAAAATTCGCTTGCCCAAAGGTCCGGGGTAGGGCTGGAAATCCAGACCGTCGGCTTCCTTGTGCAGTTTTGCGCAGTTTACTTTGCGGGCCATTGTTTAGGATGTTTCCTTGTTGTCGAGTTGCTGCAACAAGCGTTTCACGGGGGTTGGAAGACCCAGCTTGCTCGTTTCGGCCAGATTGTACCAACTGTATGCCCCGTCATCCATGACGTGACCGCGCTGCGTGCTGATACTGTAGATTGGCTTAATATTGAGATGGAAATGACTGAAGGTATGGCGAAACGGCGGCAGGGTGCGGGATTCGTTCAAGGCCACGCCCAGTACACGATGACTCCACTGTGCCGGATTTTCATTGGGCGGGACTTCGGGCAAGGTCCACAGCCCGCCCCATATGCCCGTCGGCGGACGCTTTACTAACAGAACTTGTCCGCTGCTGTTCTGCACCATCATGAAGGTCGCGTCCTTGGTGGGCAGTCCGCGTTTGGGCTTGGTCGCGGGAATGACATGGACCTGCCCAGTCGCCGCCGCCGCGCAATCGTTCTCGACCGGGCAATCGCCGCAGCGCGGATTGCGCCGGGTGCACAGCGTCGCGCCCAGATCCATTATGGCCTGGGTGTAGTCGGCCACGCGCTTGTCTGGCGTTAACTCGTCGGCGCGGTTCCACAGTTGCGTCTCGGTGTGTTTTTCGCCGGGCCACGTGGTGAAGCCGTAGTAGCGCGACAACACGCGTTTGACGTTGCCATCGAGAATGGGATGGCGCTGGTTGCAGGCCTGGGCGAGGATTGCGCCTGCCGTGGAAGGGCCGATGCCGGGCAGCGCCGAAATCTGTTCGATGGTCGTTGGAACGACGCCGTCGTGTTGTTCGACGATTATCTTAGCCGCGCGGTGCAGGTTGCGGGCGCGGGCGTAGTAGCCCAAGCCGCTCCAATGGCTGAATACGTCATCCTCCGCCGCGGCGGCAAGTGTGCGCACATCGGGAAAGCGCGCCATGAATCGATTGAAGTACGGGATGACCGTCGCGACTTGTGTTTGCTGCAGCATGATTTCCGACACCCAGACGCGATAGGGCGTGCGCTCTTGCTGCCACGGCAGGTCGTGCCGGCCATGGCGGTCGAACCAAATCAAAAGCTTTTCGGCGAAGTTATTCAATGCGCGCTGCCAGAACGTGGGAGCGGATCATTCCGCGATGATAATCGGCGCTGACGGTGAGTCTGGCGAAGAATCGCGGTAAGAAACCGCTCCCACATTGGGGCCGGGCTGAGTTGTGGGAGCGGATCATTCCGCGATTGAGCCGGCGAAGAATCGCGGTAGGAAACCGCTCCCACATAATCCCGCCGGCATGTTGTAGGAGCGGATTTATCCGCGATATCGCGCCTACCCAGCAGATCATCGTCCGAGCAAGCCTTTAAATTTTTCCTTCAACTTCTCTTCCGCTTTCTCTTTGAGTTCCTTCTCTTCCTGCTTTAACTCTTGCTTGAGTTCCTGCTTCTTTTCTTCGACCTTTTCCTTCTGCTTGGCCTTCTCCTTGTCGAGCGCCGCTTTCGCGCGGGCCTTTAGGATCTCGTCGTACTGGATATCGAACTTCAAGTTGGCGAACGGCCCGGTTATTCGTACGGGGATGGGCAGGCCTTTTAACTCCTCCAGTTCGCGCCCTTCCTGGCCCTTGGATGTTCCCACCACGGTGGCGGTAATCAGATAATCGAGTTGGCTGTTCGGCAGGTCCGCGCTGCCGTTGCCCTCGACGCGCAGCAACGGCGACTTGACGCTCAGATCTCGATTGCGTGCAACACCCTTGTCGATTTGCAGTGTCGCGGTCAGTTCGGAGAAATCGGTTTTTTCCACTTCCGATGTCGCGGCGACTTTCTCATTGCGCAACTTGGCCCGCACTTCTCGCGTCATGCGGCCGACGTTGATGCCCTTCACCGCGCCGTCTTTGAAAGACAGCCCGACATTGCCGCTCAACGTGCGGGTGATCCACTCCGGCGTGCTGCCGGCGGCGGTGAGTTTCATGGTGAGGTTGCCCTTGCCGCTCAGGCGATCCTCGCCAATCACGTCCTTGAGCAGCGGGCCGGCGGATATGCCGGTCAATGCCTCGTCCATACTGATTTGCAGGTTGTCGCCGCGGGCATCCAGCTTCAGGTTGCCGGCGTAGCTGCCCTCGTAGAGCTTGGCTTTCAGCGGGTGCAGAACAATCAACCCGTCCTTGGCGTCGACGCTCACGTCGACGTCGGTTACCGTGGCTTTGGCGGCAATCAGTTTGCCGATGGTCGCGTTGCCTTTAACGTCCAAGCCGCGCAGTGTTTCCAGCGGCAGTTCGCCCGCACCGGCAGCCGCCGCCGTGGCGGGTGTTGCCGCGGCGCCTTCTTTGCCTTCCGGCGGCGGGGGCGGCAGATAACGGTCGACGTTGATTGCATCGACGGCGACTTTGAAGCGGATGGCCGGCGCGGCGAAGTTCGCCAGCGAGGCGCTGGCTTTCACTTGGGTGTCGTCGAGTTTGACGATAAGCGAATCGACGCCGGCGTCCTTGGTGGAGGCGCGAAAACTTGAATTGAGGTCGATGTGGCGCAACACGGTTTTGTCGGCAGTTTCCGGTACGGGTTGCCCCACTTTGGGCAACCACTCGCGAATATTGAGCGCCGCGAGTTTGAGCGTTCCGGCGAATTGCGGATCGTCGATAATTTTTTTGCCGTCGACGCTGGCCTGGAGCGCGGCGCCGGCGGCATCGATGGTGAGGTTGGGAATGGTCAGGGTCTGGGCCTTCAGGTCGGCCTGCACATTCGTCGTCACATTGAGCGGCACACCCTCGGGCGGAAGTTGGGGCACAAAGGCCGTGGCTTGCAGTTCCAGTGGCTCGACTTTGAGCTGCTGCGAGTCGAGGGCGAAATCAACCTGGCCGGTGAGTGTGTTGGGCACTTTGATCTTCTCATCCGGCAGTTCGACATCATTGACGATTTTAAGGCCGCTCACGAGCAGCCGCTGCTTGGAATTCGAGAAGTCCACATCGGCGTTGAGCGTGGTCTTGCCGCGTACGAACGGCGCATTGAGCTGGTAATCCGTTTCGATGGTCAACGCACTCAACTTCACATCTTGCGTCGCTTGGTCAAAGCCGAGTTTCGTGTCGAGGGCGACGTGGGCCTTCAGCGGTGGTTCCGACAGGGCGACGTCAAAGGCGAGGCTGACAGGCACGGCGGTGATGCCGGCCAACAGGACGTCATTGACGGTGAGATTCACATTATCCAGTTGGCGCGTCGCGCCGCTGTCGTCGCGCATAGTGACCTTGCTATTGGACAGCTCGACTCGGCCGACGCGGTTGCGGGGGTCGCCCAGTAGGTTGTCGACGGTGACCTGGATGTCGTCCAGAACCAGCGCGCGCACCACCACGTCGATGGACATTCCGGCGCCGGGCGTAACCGGCGCATCGGCCGGCTTGCCGGCCAAGTCGTCCCAGTTGGTGCGGCCATCGGCCCGTTGCACCAGGTGAGCTTCGACGCCCTCGAGGGTGATCTCTTGCACTTCGACCTGCTTGCTCAGCAGCGGCATGAGTTTGACCTTGACTGCGGCGTTGTCGAATACGGCAAACGCTGTTTCGCCGAAGCCCGGCGCGTTGCCCAATTCGGTACGGCCGAGCGTTACCCCGATCCAGGGAAAGATCGATAGACCCAGGTCGCCCTTGAGGCTCAGCTCGCGCCCGGTTTGCTTTTTTACCTCAGCTTCAATTTGGGGTTTAAAGTCGTTGGGGTCGATGATGAAGGGTAGAGTGATTGCCGCCGCGATAACCAGCAGCACAAGTGCGCCAAGTGTGATCCCAATTATTTTCAATGCCTTTTTCACGCCCAATCCCCTTCCCTGGAATGGCGCTCATTGTATTGGACGGGGCCATGAACCGCAAAGCCGCCCCGTTGGTCAAAAAACACCTCATCGTGCTATAGTCAAACCAAAGAAAAACCACGAAAATCAATGAGGGTGGGATGCCGCAAGCAGAGTCCACGGCAGTTTACGTCAAGGCACAAGACAGGCCGGTTCGGGAGGGACAATTTAATTACATCGCGTTCAATGGCGGTGACCGGCTGGGACGAGCCTTTGGAGCATTCGCCGTATGCTTGTTGTTGGCCGTCGTGGCGGTATTCATACCCATTGCGCACTTCGTGTTGGTGCCGGGATTGATTATTTTGGGGCTGTTCATGTTTGTTTCGCGCTATCGGGCGCAGAGTGCGGCGCAGAATGTTACGGTGACTTGCCCGGTTTGCGAGCAAGCCGTAACCATTAAGCTGGATGCGGAACAGCAACCGCCGTTTTATTGTTATTGCTCCAATTGCAGCAGTAACTTACACGTTACCGGAAGTTAAATATTTAGAGGTTGTTATGCGGTTAGTTTTTGCTTCGATGGTGCTTGGTATGCTGCTGGTGTCGGGTGCCGTTACGGTCTGGTTGGGTTTGTATTTGTTCGGCATCATTGGTCAATAGAGGAGAGAGCGTATGGCCGATAGTTGTGTCGTCGTCGCGGACGCGGCGCGCGCGCGGTTTTTTACCT